>CALHQH010000020.1 GCA_938036625.1 uncultured Candidatus Saccharibacteria bacterium
ATCAAAATATCCTATCCTGGATGCGACACTGCTCTACCCATGTAGCCGATCGCTCCTTGTGAGCCGCGTTCAGGTAAATGACCAGATTTTCTCCATTGGCAGTCTTCATCTCTCGCCACGATGCGAAGCCGACCGACTGCAAGAGGTACACCGGCTCGTCGAACATATAGGCGAGAATAGTACTCATACTGTCGTTATGGGTGATTGTAATTCGCTCTCGTTTTATGATGCATATCCGCCTGATGTAGTAGATTCTTTCGATGCCAACTTAGTACGCAAGTTTACTCGTGACGGCGTGCTTGTCCATGATGTGACTCGGTATATGGCGCAATCCGGCCTCGTTGACACAGCAGCTGCTTTGCAACAACAAACTATCTCAACGGCTCCAACACCTCTACCACCTCACCCCGATCACCCCACCAGCCGGCTCGATTATATCTTTGTTTCGAAGGATCTGCAGCTTGCATTAGCTTCATATAATGTCGTCAAGACACCACTATCAGACCGGGCGTCGGATCACTACCCAGTTGTCGTTGAGCTTGCACTATAGGTATAAGCTGACTCATCTGCTGTTGGAGTTTTTGTCTCTTAGTATTTGAATTCTGCAGATCAGGTAGGATATAAACTCAATAAAATAAGACCGATTTTCATCGGTCTTTATTATGCATCGTGGCTCCGGAGACTGGGCTCGAACCAGCGACCTAATCGTTAACAGCGACCCGCTCTACCACTGAGCTACTCCGGATTACTCTGTAAGTATACCGGTTGAAGGGGTGGTTCGTCAAGAGTCACGCCGCAAAATAAGCATTTTATGCTATGGCTGGCTGCGGAATTGCTCGATCTGCTTAGTTAGCTCGGCAATGTTATTCCAGCTACTACCATCCGTCATGATGGCGAGGACGTATTTGCCATTCGAGCCATAGACGATTGCTGCGTCGTGTAGGAGACCATTCAAGAATCCAACCTTATTTGCCACCGTGCCATTCGTGCCAGCAGGGATACCCTTACGATACACATTAGCCTTGAGCGCAGAGAGGAATCGGTCGCGGTTGGCACTACTAAAGTTCTGCCCCGCATCAAGCATCACCATAAAGCGTGCAAGGTCATTTGCTGTGGTGTACGGCCCGCCAGACTTGGCAAAGGTCGTGTCTTTGAAGCCAATGTCATTGGCATCCTTTGTCACAACATCATAACCAATGACCTTAAGGTAGTTCTCTGCGCATGGGTTGTCGCTCTGGCTAATCATTTTGTTGAAGCAAACTTGGTTGTCCTCCCAGCGCCAGCCTGCCAGCTGCTCGCGCCGAAGCACGCTATAGCCAACAAATAGTTTGTATGTACTGGCGGTGACAAATTGCTTATTGCCATTGTAGCTTGCATTGCGCTTCTTGCCATCAATTTCTAAGAATGAGACACCATACGTCCCGGGGTGATCCTCGGCATAGTGTTTGAGAAGAGCGTTAAGTCCGTCTTCAGTCGAGCTATAATTGCGGTCATATTCTACCTTGGCTGGCACCGTCTTCGTCACTGCGGCTGGCTGTGGGCGTGTTTGATTAATAAACTCCGAGAGCTGCTGCGCAGTTGCGTCAATATCAAGAGTGCGCCCTGGCTTACCATCTGTGCGTGATGTTTCGGTGAGGTCGTACGTGGCAACTTTCGTGGTGCCTGGGTCAATGTTCACCTTTGGCGTAACATGCTTTGTGAGATAGCCAGCGGCCTGTGATGCACTAATGCTTGCCACTAATGTCTTATCCTTTGGCTGAGCAACAACCCACTGAATGACTTCATTCGCTGGCAATGTTACCGTCTCGTCGTTTACCTTCAGCGCAACACCTTTGCCGATAACCTTCGTGATTTTTTGCTCAAGCGCCTTCGCTGCATCGGTTGTAATAGCCGGGGCGATGCCACGCATTGGGATCTCAACGGTCGTGCCCTGCATGAGACGCGGACTAATTGCACCAATACTGTGCGACACCGCACCACGCTCACACTCACCGCCACGCCGCGCTTGATTCACCACCAGCTTGCCATGCTCCACTTTGAGGCTCGCATCGACCGGCGCACGCTTACAGACTGGCATGATCGTCTGAGTAATATATTGCTCGGTGCGCGTTGTGGTCGTCAATTTTGGTGAGCTTGGCACATCTGGCTGCCACCAGAGCGACGACAATGGCATAATCCGCCATAGCAAGGGATACTGCGCCTGCGCAAGCCGGTCGGTGTTGTCTACTGTAATAGCAAGCTGCTCGATCGTTGGTGATGCGATAGTTGCACCATCGCCCACTAGCTTCACGGAGTGTTCTTGGTACGCTTGGTTAAGCGTGTCTGTGGCTTCTGGCAGTGTTTGCCAGCCAAGCGATACACCATCGATTCGCGCATTTGGCAGCAGCCGATCACTCGGATACACCAGCTGGAATAACACATTGAGCCCAAGAATAACACCAATAGTGATATAGGTTTTGCGCCGTGTCCAGCGAATACGCAGCACTGGCACACGCCAATCGGCGAAACGGAGTTTTTCGGCAATAGTTGCCTTGCGGCGTCGGGGGTACGGACGCTGCGCGCGCGGAGGAGTATACATCATGTAGATATTATATCATCTATGATGATTGGTCGCTCTGTAAAATTTCTAGTGCACGCTGCAAAACCGCAATATCATCAGCGGCATTATCCTGCTGCTCTAATGCGCTTATTTTTGCACGAATCACCTGCTCGACTGGTGCTACCACTACATCCGCAGCATTCTGAGTGGGCGGTACCACTTGCAAGCTACGCGCTGAGTTGTCCTTCTTGACCAAAAAACCACGGACAATCAGGCCATTGACATGTGCTGCTACCGTACTGACCGACTTATAGTCGAAGGCACGCATAATCTCGCGGTAGCTTGGGCCGTAACCATTACTCTTGATAAATGTGTCTATAAATGTCAATAATTCACGTTGTTTTCGCGTTGGGCTTGTCATAATCCATCCTCCGTTATCGCTAGTGCTGCCAGCCCCCACCAGAGCATCGACACAGTGTCGTCAACAAAAACTGGTAAGAACAATCCTATCACAGTTAAGCCGATTCCGCCAGCAAAACTACCGAAAGCCAGCCAATATGACCGGCGATGCCATAATTTTACCAGTACACCAGTGGTTAATGCAACTAATAATACTAATCCAACCCAGCCAATTTCGTGAGCGACGAACAAATAGTGGTTCTCGATAATCAAGCTCTGCCCATTGCCAAGAAGCGATGCCGAGCCAGTACTTCCTACGCCAGTGCCAAGCGGTTGCTGCAGAGCGCGCGTTAGGCCAGCTTGCAATGAAGTGATTCGGTCGCTGTCGGATGTTTGGGTCGGGCCATGCGTTGGGTCGTTATGCAAGATAACATTATCAATAAAGTGTGGATCTATAGCGTAGCCAATACTACCAACAATCACCCCACAGCCAAGTACTGCGCCAACACCCCACAGCACAATACGCCGAGATGCCTGTGACCGCCATGCGCTGACAATCGCAACAATACCAACACCAACCGCCACCGCGAGCAACGCGCTCCGCGAATAACTCTGCCACACTGCAAGCGCTGACGCTAGCGCCGCACCACCAAGCAGCCAGCGCCGCATAGGTGAGATACGCCGCCATTGCAATGCACCATACGCCACAATAAGCGTCAGGACAGTACTTGCATACGCTCCGAGCGGATTTGGCCCACGCAGTGTGCTATTAATGCGGACATAGGCACTGTTGGAGTCGACTGTTTGGTAAGGCTCGATCGTCGTAGGCCCGTAGCCAAGCGGCACAAGCACATCACGCGACAAAACAAGCTGCGCTGCCGCAAAACCAATCACAACAACCGCACCCGCACCGAGCATACGCAGCAACCAGCGCCGATACTGTGGATAATTACTCACAAACACATAGACCACCACACCAAGTGCCACAAAACGCAGGTCGATCAACAAACCCGATAGCAAGGCCAAGCCAGACGTTGGCACAAGCAGCGCCACCACACCGTGCCACAGCGCAAAGGCAAGTGCCAGCTGGATGATGTGATCGCTCAGCCAACGCCGCCACTGCCGACGCAGCGTCACATCGACAATAACAAGAATTAGAACGATGAGGAGCAAAGCTTCCTTCCATGCCTTGACAAAGAGCGCATAATCTGGCCAATGCGCACCCACCCATACCGTCAGCGGTGCATGGATAGCCAGCCCGAAAAATATCGTACACAAAAACCAAGCCGGTATCTTTTCTCGCAATAACCGCTTCATCTCTTTCTAGTGTAGCAAACTTTGGGTAAAAAGTGTTATAGTAACAGTTGTTATGCCGTCAAAAAATACGAAATTTTATAGTCTCATTCTCATCGGCCTCGATTTTGTGGTGCTGATGGCGGTGTTTTTCATCGCATACTATGTCCGCACGCAAATCGATCATCGTGATTTGCTCTATACTGTCTATGCCAGCGACTATCTGCTTGGCTTCGTCGTTATTGCGCCAGTGTGGATTATCCTCTATGCCTCGCTTGGGCTCTATAGCGCAAGCGTCTACGGCCGGCGGCTCGTCGAGTGGGGGCGGCTGTTGCTGGGGACATTCATGGGTATTCTGCTCGTGATTGGCTGGGAGTACGGCACACGAATGTATATCTTTCCGGCCCGCTTGGTGGCGATGTATGTCTTTCTTGGTTCGTTTTTGGCAATTGGCACAGTGCGCGAGTTGTTTCGCCTGACACGGAGTTGGCTCTTCCAGTACAACCATGGCGTGAACCGTGTGATGGTGATTGGGACATCGCTAGCAACGCGAGACATCGCTGAGTCGATCTCGACCACCTACAAGTCAGGTTTTCGTGTTGTGGCAATGGCTGGCCCCAAGCGCTTTGTGCCACCTGGGCTCGATGTTGTTCATTTTGCATCACTCGACCCCGCCCTGGCGCAGATCAAAGAGCTCAAGATCGACACCATCATCCAAACCAACCTCTACGAAAACGAAGAGAAGAATCAAAAAGTGCTTGGTGCTGCCCAAGTTAATCACATCCAATACAACTTCATCCCTGGCGAGCCAGAATTTTACACTGGCAAAAACACCATCGATGTTTTTCTTGGCTACCCAATGATTACCGTTAGCCAAACACCACTCATTGGCTGGGGAGAAATCGCGAAGCGAATCTTTGACACGATTATTTCTGGCATATTACTCATTGTCCTTGCGCCGCTCTTTATTTTGCTCATCATCCTACAAAAGATCTTTAACCCCGGGCCAGCATTTTATATCTCAAAGCGCCTCAGTCGCTACTCCGAGCCAATCCAGCTCATCAAGTTCCGTAGTATGGGTGCACAATATGGCAAGCAAGACGCGGCTGATGAATTCCGTGCAATGGGCCGCGACGACCTGGCTGAAGAGTATGAAAAAAACCGCAAGGTCGAACACGACCCACGCATCACTCGCTTTGGCAATTTTTTGCGGGCAACATCGCTTGACGAATTACCTCAGATTTTCAACGTCTTTCGTGGTGATTTGAGCTTAGTTGGGCCACGGCCAATTCTACCCCAAGAAGTAAAGTTTAGTTCAGCCCGCACGGCACTCTTACACAGCGTGAAGTCAGGGGTGACGGGCTTATGGCAGGTGTCTGGGCGCTCAAACCTGAGCTTCGATGAGCGGATCGAGCTTGAGCTATTTTATGCCCAAAACTGGAGCTTCTGGCTGGATATCAAGATTCTGTTCAAGACGATCGGCGTGGTGCTACGCAAGACGGGCGCAAAATAGACGACATATCGTTATAGAGCTTAAGCAAGAGAGCAATCTCTATGGGCTATTTCTTATTTAGATTCCAAACCATACTATCTTTTAATAGCTTTACCCTGCTCCATCTACTGGAATACTTGGTTTATTAGTTTTCATAACAAAACGTCATCTTTAATATAAAAGATTAATAGTGGA
Source organism: uncultured Candidatus Saccharibacteria bacterium (assembly GCA_938036625.1). GTDB lineage: Bacteria > Patescibacteriota > Saccharimonadia > Saccharimonadales > Saccharimonadaceae > Saccharimonas. The sequence continues at coordinate 5,919 of CALHQH010000020.1, forward strand.
AGGTGCCGATGTTTTATAATGTCTCTAAGAAAGCAGTAGAAGTGTGGGACGGAAAATCGCAATAATAAACCATCGGACTTGGGCACTGCTCACAAAAAAGTGTGTAACCCTCAGTTATTTTATCGTCTGATCGCGCACTACCTTGCGTATCTTGGTCAGAAATAGTGTCTTGTCAAAACGCTGCGCGGTGCGGCGCAAGACTGCAGGGTCAAAGGTTTGTTTCTCGGCCTGCTCAATTGCCTTAGCAACGCTGATGCTCGTCTGCCGGTCAAACAGCACACCCACTTCGGGCGACGTGACGATATCCGTCGTGCCGCCACGAGCCAAACCAATCACTGGCGCACCAGCTGCTAGCGCTTCGACACTGACAATTCCAAAATCTTCCTCTGCTGGGTAGATAAAGCCACGCGCTGTTGTAATAGCCTTCTCATACTCGGCATCGCTCGCATCACCAAAGCGATCGGTGCGGAACTCAACTGTTGGACCAGCCAGATCAACAAGCCTATTGTGTGCGGGGCCATTACCAAAGACGATCAGCTTCTTGCCAAGCTTCGTCGCTGCCGTAACAGCCAAGTCGTAGCGCTTATATGGCAGCTGCCGGCCAATCGTCACATAATGATCACCCCGCTTGGTAGCAGGCGTAAACCGACTTATATCTACCGGTGGATGAATAACTATGCTATTTCGATTGTAATATTTTTTAATGCGCTGTTGCGTCTCGGTCGAGTTTGCCAAGAAAACATCGACTTGCCGAGCCGCTTGGAGGTCTAGCTTGCGCTGGTGCGGCACCATGAGTGGCATGAGCGTGCGAATGAGCGGATTGAGATTACCATAGCCTGGGTCGCGTCGATATTCATCGTAGTGGCTCCAGTAATATCGTGGTGGTGTGTGACAATAGTTGATAATAACCTGATCGGGCCTCGTCTTTCTCACTTGGTGACCATGCATGTATGAGCTGGTGAGGATGATATCAAACTCACGCAGATCAAGTCGCCGCATCGCTTTGACAGCCAGTGTTGGAAACAGCTTATAATACGTGCGCACCTTGCGTGGGATTTTTTGCAAAAACGACGGCCGAACATCAAGCTCAGCAAAGGCTGGCATCTTGTCCTCATTATACATTGCGGTATAGATCGGTGCATCCGGAAAAGCTTCGTGCATAGCGAGCACGACATTCTCGGCACCACCCATTGTTGTCAAGAAGTCGCAGACAATGGCAATTTTGGGTTGTTTACTCATAGTATCAGTGTAGCGCAAAGGAGAGATTTTACCTATACCTTACTCCACCGTCACACTCTTGGCAAGATTGCGCGGCTGGTCGACGTCGTGCCCCCGCTCCACTGCCATATAGTAAGCAAAAAGCTGTGATATAACATTAAACAAAATTGGCGTGAGGTGCTGCAGCTTGGTCGCGACGCGCACCACCGTCTCGGCAGGGACGCGTTTATCTGTGTCGGTAATGACAATCGCATGGGCACCACGCGCATTCATCTCAATCAAATTACTCTGCGATTTTTCGTACAGCCAGTTGTCCTGCAAATAACACACTTCGAAGAAATGATCGTCAATCAGGGCAATTGGCCCATGCTTGAGCTCACCTGCTGCATAGGCTTCAGTATGAATATAGCTTACCTCCTTAAGCTTAAGTGCGCCTTCAAGTGCAGCTGGGTAGAGTGTATCGCGACCAATATAGAGCGCATGATTATAGTGGGCATAATTATGTGCGATGTTTTTGACGCTATCAGCTTGCTTAGCCAGCGTCTTTTCGATCTCGGCTGGTAGCATCTCAAGCTCGTTAATAAACTCACCTATCAGCTGTGGGTTCGTTCCCTTGGCCGCTGCGAGCATAAGGCCAAAAATTGTCATTGCCGCCACTTGCGAAGTAAAGGCCTTGGTGCTGGCCACACTGATCTCTGCCCCCACGTGTACATATACTCCACCGTCAACTTCGCGCGCAATCGTACTCCCCACTGCATTGACGACACCAAGGCACGTCACACCACGCCGTTTGAGTTCCGTGAGACAGGCCAATGTATCGGCCGTCTCACCACTCTGACTCACAATGAGCGCAACGGTATGCTCGGGGATGTTATATGCTCGGTAGCGTAGCTCACTAGCAATCTCCACACTCACTGTTACATCATCAGTCAGTTGCTCAATAAAATAACTAGCCTGCATTCCCGCAAAATACGCCGTGCCACAGCCCACAATCATCACATGCTTGATCTGCCGCAATGCAGCATCACTCAGGCTTATGCCGCCTAGCCGAGCATAGCGCTGCGCGGCAATCACTCGCCCAGCCAGCGTTGCTGCAAGGCTGGTCGGCTGCTCAAATATTTCTTTGAGGAGAAAGTGGTCATACCCCTGCTTTTGAATAGCTTGCAAATCCATCTCTAGCGTCTCTACTTGCACATCGACCACTTGCGAATCCGTCGTTTGGAGCTCGAGACCAGTGCGGGTGCAGCGCCCTACTTCGCCATCGTGCAGATAGACCACTTGGTTGGTATACCCCACCAGGGCCGATGCATCACTAGCAATGTACGTTTCGCCATCACCAAGCCCAACAATGAGTGGGCTACCCTTGCGTGCTACAATAATCTCATCAGGGTCACTTGCTTGAACCACTGCTAAGCCATACGTACCTACCACCATTTTGAGCGCACCTCGCACTGCCGCCAAGAGGTCTGGTGCTTGCTTGTGCAGATAGTCGATGAGCGCCGTCAATACTTCAGTATCAGTATCACTCTTAAATTCATACTCATGCGCTGCAAGCATCGTCTTGAGCGCCTGATAGTTCTCGATAATACCGTTATGTACAACGTAGATCTGCCCCACTTGATGCGGATGAGCGTTGCGTTTGCTGGGTGCCCCATGGGTTGCCCAGCGAGTGTGACCAATGCCAACCGTATCAGTCGTCTTGTGGCGAGCTGTGAGCTCATTCAGCGCAGCCACCTTACCTTTTGTTCGAAGTAATGTTGGCGCAGCATCCTTGTCGAGTGTAACAATACCGGCACTATCATATCCGCGATATTCAAGCCGCTTGAGCTCCGTCAGCAGCACACCCTGCGCTGGCCGCGTTCCGATATATCCAACTATTCCACACATAGGTTTTTCCTTTCCTCTTGTATTATAGCGCTTTGGTCTTTGCCTTCTAGTGTACTCTCATTTTTTGAATAATTTTGCGAAAATGTAAAAATTACAATGATTTTTCTCTGTTAGATTGTGTTGGTGTTTTTACATCAATAGCACTTTACCCATAAAAGATAGAGAAAAACGACAGAAAAAGCAAGAACGAATGCAGTGCTTATTCTCAGCAATAGTTAAGCCGATATGCTCATACTTATAGACAAAGAATAAATACGATATGTTCGACATTTTTTCGACGAAGGGGTATACTAGGTGATATGAGTAGAGAAACGATTTTAGTCACTGGTGGCGCTGGGTATATTGGTAGCCACACCATTATTGAGCTGATTGCGGCAGGATTTGACGTCGTCGTTATTGACAATCTTGCCAATGCGAGCCATGAAAGCCTGCAGCGCGTCGAAACAATTACTGGCACAACTATCCCCTTTGTCGAGGCTGATGTGCGCGACCGATCGGCACTCGATGCGATTTTTACCAAGCATGATATCAGTGCTGTGATTCACTTTGCTGGGCTCAAGGCAGTTGGTGAGTCGGTTGAGAAACCGCTGGAATACTATGACTGCAATCTTAGCTCAACCCTTACCCTCTTAGCTGCAATGCGACAACATGGAGTGCATCGACTTGTTTTCTCAAGCTCTGCGACGGTCTATGGCACACCAGAGTCATTGCCACTCACTGAATCATCACGCACTGGCACCGGTATTACTAATCCATACGGCTGGACGAAATATATGATAGAGCAGATCATTCGTGACTATTGCGTGGCACACCCCGACTTCCAAGCGACCATCTTGCGCTACTTTAATCCGATTGGTGCGCATATATCAGGTATGATTGGCGAAGATCCAAATGGCATCCCTAATAATCTCTTGCCTTACGTTGCACAAGTTGCAGTTGGAAAATTGCAGAGCGTTGGTGTATTTGGTGATGACTACGACACGCCCGACGGCACTGGTGTGCGCGACTACATTCACGTCGTCGACCTTGCCAAGGGGCATGTGGCTGCCCTATCACACATGCAGCCAGGTGAGCACACCTATAACCTTGGCACTGGCCATGGTACCTCTGTTTTGGAGATCATTAGCGCCTTTGGCAAGGCCTGCAATCATGAGATTCCATACGAGATAAAACCACGCCGTGCTGGTGATATTGCAGCTTGTTATGCCGACTGCAGCAAGGCACAGCAAGAGCTTGGTTGGCATGCAGAGCTTTCGATTGAGCGAGCCTGCGAAGACTCCTGGCGCTGGCAATCTCATAACCCAAATGGTTATAAGAATTAAAATTTAGATAATACCCCATGGGGTATTTTGCAATGAATAATATAGATGTACTTTCAGTTTGAATATATTATTTGTTCGTACTATAATTTTGCTGTTCAAAATATCGGTTTATTAACAATCTGTGCTTCTCGTGTGAACAATAAATGTATTCAGGCTATTCTCGTCTGCCAAATGTAAACCTACGAAAACAAAAAACAGCCCACTATTTACGGGCTGTTTTCTAGTGCAAATAGCAAAAGTTAGCTTACTCGAGCAATTCTACTCTTTGCCAGTCGCTTGGTTGATCCGGGTCGAGGAATCTGGTTTACCTTCACCGGCGTCGAAGCGCATTTCTATGTTGTACTTTCTACAAATTTCTGCTTCAGGAATAGCCTTTTCCGTGTCACGGTCACCACCGTTGGCAAAAATAAGTTGGTCGCCAGGATATTGGCCAGCGACCATCTCGAGAGACTTGATCTGTGTTGGGTCTTCGTCGATGGACAAAATCACTTGGTCGACATCTTTGAGGGCGCGCATGAGACGTAGGCGATTGCTTTCGTTGAGGATAATTTTGCCTTTTTTCAGCAACTGCTGTTTGTCATTATTGACAATAACAATAAGTTTGTCGCCCATCGCAGCAGCCGCTTCGATCATATCGATATGCCCACCATGGAGCGGGTTAAAATAACCACTGACAATTACTACTCGCATTTATTACTATCTCCTTGTTGTTTATCGTTAGAAAGCTTCTGTTGCTATATTATACCATTACTCTCGTATATCTCGACACCATCCCCTATTTCACGCTATAATACAGCTATGACAAAACTGCTTATCACCGGTGGTGCGGGGTTCATTGGCTCGAACTTCGTGCATTATACCGTTCATCACAAGCCGGAATATGAAATCACTGTCGTCGATAAGATGACATATGCTGCGAACCCGCACAACCTTGATGGAGTGCGCGAGCAAATCAACTTCGTGCAGGGCGATATTTGCAATGCCGAACTGATGGATCGCTTGATTGCCGAGACGGATATCGTTGTCCACTTTGCAGCGGAGAGTCATAACGATAACTCACTACGCGACCCAAAGCCTTTTCTCGACACCAACGTGTATGGCACCTACACTATCTTGCAAGCAGTGCGCAACCACAACAAACGTCTCCACCACATTAGCACCGACGAAGTATTTGGCGATCTAGCACTCGACGACCCAAATCGCTTTACTGAGGAAACACCGTACAATCCATCGAGCCCCTACTCGAGCACCAAGGCATCGAGCGATATGCTGGTGCGAGCGTGGATCCGCAGCTTTGGCGTGAAGGCAACGATTAGCAACTGCTCCAACAACTACGGCCCCCGCCAGCACATCGAGAAGTTTATCCCGCGGCAAATTACTAACATCCTGAGCGACATCAAACCAAAGCTCTACGGCACGGGCGAGCAAGTGCGTGACTGGATTCACGTTGATGACCACAACTCAGCAGTGCACTTGATTCTCGAGAAAGGCACGCTAGGCGACACCTACATCATTGGTGCAGACAACGACCACGTCAATAACAAAGCGGTGATTGAGATGATCTGCGACTTAATGGGTAAAGGTAAGGACTGGTACGAGCATGTCAATGATCGCCCCGGCCACGACATGCGCTACGCGATGGACTCGAGCAAGCTGCGCCGCGAGCTTGGCTGGCAGCCACAATACACCGACCAAGATGGCATGGCTAACGGCCTACGCCAAACCATTGAGTGGTACACTACCAACCGCGACTGGTGGCAAGCCCAAAAAGCTGCTGTAGAAGCAACCTACGCGAAGCAAGGACAATAACCAATGCCTGACACCCCCAGTAAAACTCGCGTGAGTAGCAAGATTGCCTACCAAAACCCGTGGATCACCATCCACGAAGACCAAACACGCGACCACGCAGGCAACCTGGGGATATATGGCTATATGGAGTCGCGAAACTCGTGTATGGTCGTTGCTGTCGACGAGCATGAGCGAATCTACTTGGTGCGTGGCTTCCGCTATCCGTCGCAGAGTTTTGGCTGGGAACTGCCTGGTGGCGGCGGTGATGGCGAAGATCTGCTCACCGCCTCCAAGCGTGAGCTAGAGGAAGAGACTGGTATTGTTGCCCAGTCGTGGAAGAAGCTCGGTGAGGCATACGTGTGCAATGGCCTGATGACAGAGAAAATGGCGGTGTGCTTGGCACGAGACCTGTCTTTTGGCGGCAACAAAGAACAGTCGGATGAAGTATTTAGCGATATGCGGTTCTTCACCAACGAGGAGATCGACCAGCTTATTACCCAAGGCGATATCAACGACTGCCAGACACTAGCTGGCCTCCATTATTATCATATATGGCGAAAGGAGAACGCATGAATTTCGACCCATCAAGCTACAACGACCTTACCGTGACTGAATCGCCAATTCCAGGGCTATTCGTCATTAAACTGCCTGTCCATGGTGACAACCGTGGGTGGTTTAAAGAAAATTATCAAAAGGAGAAGATGGAAGCGCTGGGGCTACCCGCCTTTACTATTGTACAAAACAATATCAGCTTTAATGACAAAGCTGGTGCAACACGTGGGCTGCACGCCGAGCCCTGGAATAAGTTCATTAGTACCGCGAATGGCCGCGTGTTTGGTGCGTGGTGCGACGTACGCCAAGGCCCAACCTTTGGCCAGACATTTTCTGTAGAAATTAATCCTGGCACAGCGGTGTTCGTACCCAAGGGCGTGGCAAATGGCTACCAAACATTGGACGATAACGTGGCATATACCTACCTGGTTGACGCCCATTGGTCACTAGAGGCGCGGTATACCTTTGTTAATCTCTTCGACCCAGCGCTGGATATTGCGTGGCCACTCGGCAAAGATCAGGCGATTATCTCTGACAAAGATGCTGCGCACCCCCTCCTGTGCGACGTGCATCCAATGGAATTATAAGACGAAAGGAAGCTTGTATGACAGATCACACCTCTACCCTCATCATTGGTGCCAACGGGCAATTGGCCAAAGCAATGCAGCAGCAATACCCTAGCGCTCGGGTGGTTGGGCATAATGACCTTAACCTCTGTGACGCAGCAGCTATTGCAACCTTCGACTGGTCCGGTATTAAGACAATTATCAACACTGCTGCTTATACCAATGTTGACGGCGCAGAAACAGCCGAAGGCCGCACGGCAGCCTGGCGCATCAATGCCCAAGCGGTGGGACAGCTTGCTCGTATCTGCTCCGAGCGAGATATTACCTTGGTTCATGTGTCGAGTGATTATGTCTTTGATGGTGAGACAGCACCACATACCGAAGATGAGCTATTTAGCCCCTTAAGTGTCTATGGTGCATCCAAAGCAGCAGGCGACATTGCCGCGAGCACCACGCCACGGCACTATATTATCCGCACCAGCTGGGTGATCGGCGATGGTAAAAATTTCGTGACAACGATGCTCGGACTAGCCGCAAAAAATATCGCACCAACAGTGGTAGCAGACCAAATCGGCCGCCTGAGCTTCACGCCAGAAATTGCACGGGCGATTGACTACTTAGTAGAGAACAAGGCACCATACGGTACCTACAATGTAACAAATAGTGGTCCACTGGTAAGCTGGGCGGACATCACGCGGCAGATCTTTGCCTTGGCAGGGCGCGATGACTTACCAGTGACAGATACAACCACCGCCGACTATTTTGCCAATAAGCCTGGCATCGCGCCGCGACCACTCAATAGTGACCTCAGCCTTGATAAACTTCATGCGACTGGCTTTATTAGCCAAGACTGGCGCGAGGCACTACGTGAATATGTTACGCTAAACACTCATTAAAGTAGTCCTTGACTATTTGCTATAGGTTTAGTGTATCATCTCACAACGTCAATAATTTTGTTTGACTTCGCGCACTATCTAGAGTGACTGACTCTTCGCACACTGTTATATATTCCCATTATCTTCAGTATTATGGTACTATTACTTTATCTGGTATGATAAGTATATAGTTAGAACATAAGGAGTTTTACGTATGAAAGGTATTATTTTGGCAGGTGGTTCGGGCTCGCGCCTGTGGCCGATTACTAAAGCAATTAGCAAACAGCTGATGCCCATCTATGATAAGCCGATGATCTATTACCCCCTCACTACGCTGATGCAAGCAGGGATTCGCGACATTCTCATCATCACGACCCCAGCTGACCAGGCAGGCTTCCAGCGCTTGCTTGGTGATGGTGCGCAGTGGGGTATCAATCTGCAATATGCCATTCAGCCCAGCCCCGATGGCTTGGCGCAGGCATTTATCATTGGTGAGGAATTTATTGGTAACGACAAGGTGGCGCTCGTCTTGGGTGACAACATCTTCTACGGCGCAGCGCTTGATGACTCACTGCGTGCCTGTACCGACCCAGATGGTGGTGTGGTTTTCGCTTACAAAGTATCTGACCCAGAGCGGTATGGCGTTGTATCCTTTGACGATAACAATCATGCGGTGTCGATTGAAGAAAAGCCCGCCCAACCTAAGTCGAACTTCGCAGTGGTAGGACTCTATTTCTACGACAATGATGTGGTAGAAATTGCGAAGAATGTCCAGCCAAGCGACCGTGGCGAGTTAGAAATTACCTCTGTAAATGCTGAGTATCTGCGACGCGGCAAACTAAAGGTCCAGACACTAGACAACGGCGATGTATGGCTTGACACCGGGACGATTAGCAGCCTGACCGACGCCGAGGACTTTGTACGTGTCGTGCAAAACCGCACCGGCCAAGTCGTTGGCAGCCCCGAAAAGACGGCGCATACCAATGGCTGGATCACCGACGAGCAGCTTGCCGAGCTTGCTGCACCGTTAAAAAAATCAGGCTACGGAAATTACCTCTCGGCGTAGTATAATAATACCAATATGAAAACGAATACCAAGACAGTCTGTGTGATCGTCCCAGCCTACAACGAAGCGACGGTCATTAAGGACGTGATCAAACAATCCAAGCGAGTCTTTGCCAAAGCCAAGGCAACTGGCTATACGATCGACGTTGTGCTGGTAAATGATGGATCGAAGGACGACACACTTACTCAAGCTAAAAAAGGTGGTGCCATTACAATCGATCATATCCTTAACTCTGGTGCGGGCGGCGCAACCTTAACTGGTCTATCGTATGCTCGACAGCATGGGTATGACATTGCCGCCACGATGGATGCCGATGGCCAGCACGCACCGGAGGATGTGTTGGCGGGCATCACGCAGATCGATGAGCGCCAGGCAGATTTACTCATTGGCAGTCGTCTTATCGACAGCACTGGTATGTCTAAGACGAAGGTGCTTGGTAATAAAGGTTTGAGTTTGGTTACCAAGCTCTTGTTTGGTATTAACGTAACAGACTCGCAGTCGGGCCTGCGTATCTATTCGCGCCGCGCCATTGATGATCTCGACTGGAAGTCAACTGGTTACGAATTTTGCTCAGAGATGATCTGGCGTGCCAAGCAAGCGGGGATGGCAATTGGTGAATACTCAATCAAGGCAATCTACACCGACTATTCCCGCGCCAAAGGCCAAAACAACTGGAATGCCATCAATATCGTCAAACGCTTATTCAAACAACGCTTAACGGAGCTCTTCGAATGAGATATTTTGCTCTTGTCTTGTTCAATGTGCCAATTATTCTTTTGGCACTGGTCAACATCATCACCCAATACAAACTAAATAAAATCACCGTTACTCGCTTACGCCACCAGGTGGTGATGTGGCTGGTGGTGATGGCAGTGCTGCTGAGCTGCTTCCCGCTGTATAATATTTCGATTGGCCACCCACCGTTTGATTCGTCGGAGTTGAGCTTGTTTGATATTGTCCAGACGACAGCGATCGTGTTACTCTTCTATATCGTCAACACACAGCGCCAGCGGATCGACCAAAATGAACGCCGCGTGCGCGACCTTCATCAAGAACTGTCAATTAAACTCTCGGGTCATGACAAAAAATAAATCACTCGATATCGTCATCCCCTACTGGGGTGAATTTGCCTTACTCAAAGAAGCGGTTGACTCTGTCTTGGCTCAGACGAGCGACGACTGGCACCTAACCATTCTTGATGACCACTACCCATCGACCGAAGCACGCGATTATTACACAAAACTCGCCGACCCACGCATCACCTATATCCGACACAAGAAAAACCTCGGCATTACCAATAACTTCAACTTTGCCGTCCAGTACGTAATGGCACCGCACTGCATGATTGTCGGTTGTGATGATCGGCTCTTGCCAGAGTGCGTAGCAGTAGCACTACAGACAATTGGTGAGGCAGATTTTTATCAGCCAGGAGTGCAAGTGATTAATGATAAGGGGCAGCTATATCTCCCATTAGTTGATCGTGTTAAGCGATTTTTGCAACCTCATAAATCAGGGCTTTACTCAGGCGAAAAACTTGCCACGTCTCTGAGTCATGGCGACTGGCTCTACTTCCCATCGATCGTCTGGAAGACAGCGACACTCAAGCGATATTCCTTTGATGCAACATATACCATCTTAGAGGATCTTGTTTTGGTGTTTGATTTCATTCTTGATGGCGCAGTGCTTGCTTTTGATCAGACTGAGACATTCCAATACCGACGCTTTGCCCAGTCGCTCTCAAGCAAAGAAAAGTCAAAGGATGGCGTGCGCTTTGCAGAAGAAAACGAGGTATATACTAGCTATGCTCAGCGCTTCGCATCGGTTGGCTGGCATAAAGCTGCTCGGGCAGCGCGGCTCCATATTACATCGCGCATTCATCAGTTGTTGTCGTAGTTGATGTAATTTGAATATCTTCTAACCTCTATAGAAATATATGGGGGTTATTTTGCGAGTGAATTAGTGCCCCTTTGATCTTGCGCTACTACATAGTAAAGCTTGAAGATGATATTCATGAGCGGCAATTCGTTCATTTTTATCTGTTAACTAATCCAGCCTCATCATAGACAAGATGATGGATGTGAGATTGGTTTTTTATTCTTTATAAAACACTCTGGTTAAGTGTTGTTGCGGGGTTTTAAAAATAGCGTGCGTCTTGAATAAGATAAAGATGTGACAAGAGTGTGAAGAAATTGAACTCTTCTATATCAAGAAATATTATTCCTTTGTGCTGCACGAAAAACCGGCTCAGTTTCCTCGAGCCGGTTTGTTTCGTTATGTACTCTACCTCACGTTTGCTTCAGTCGTTTCGGTTTTCTCTTTATCGACTTCAGCAAACTTACGCTCCACTGCCATGATGTATAACTGCATAAAGATTGGGCGAGGTAAGACATCATACAGATACCACACCAGTGTTTTCTTAGCGTGTGGGAGCTCAGTGTTTTTCCATGGAGTGAGTGCAAAATACTTTTGCCACAGCAGCCGGTTCGGGTGCTTGTTGCCAACTTCCCACGGTTTGCCCTGAATGCCATAGAGCGAGTGAATAATCTTGGGACTGTAATAGTTAGTCATAATCTCGTCGTAACTATAGAAATACGGCTGCTTAAGATTATTAATGCGCAGCAGATCTTGCGGCCGATAAGCATAAAACGCACTAGAGAAATTATAGGTGATATCGAGCGTCTTGATCTGCCCGCGGAACATAACATTACAGAGGTCTTGATCGGCAATAACGTAGTCACTTTTCTTCGACAGATGCTCGACAACTTGGCTCGAAACATTATCTTTGAGCCATTTTTTGTGATTGATGAGCATGATACCACAGTTGTAATAGCCATCGGTAGGCTGGAGACCAATCGTTGCTTTGTGCTGATTGGTGAGAGTGTCGTAGGCCAGTGCCATGATATTTTTCTCAAAATCAAGCTCCAGCAAGCCATCAAGGGAGCTGGTAATGATCGTGTGTGGGTTGAGGTAGAGCACACGATCGGTCTTGATTTCAAGATCGGCCAGTGCTAGCATCTTGAGCCACGTCACATACACACCATGCCACGGCTTGACACCTAGCTTCTGTAGTTTCTTGTGATACGTGTTGGGATTGATGAATGTCAAATAGGTGTTGGGGTATTTTTCAACCAACTTTTTGAGGCGATCTTTGCTTTGTTTGCTCAGCTTATACCCACAATAAAAAATATGAATCTCATCGAGCGTCTTATTGTTTTCAAGTAATGATGCAATCGAAATTGCACTGACAACTGCATAGTTATCGTCACTTTGATACAAGACGTTTAAGATTTTCTTTTTGACTCTGGGCATGGCCTGCCTCTCTCCTTTATTCCACCGCTGCTATGTTTTTTACGTAGTTTTCCAGTAATGGCTGATAGCTCTCACTGATGAATCCTGTGTTGTGCAGCTTCGACAAATTCATATCACTATACATTGGTCGAGGTGCAAACGGAATCTTGTCTTTACTATACTCTTGTGTTGACACTTTTACAACCCTATCGCGATCGTGCCCTGCATATTCGAATACATCCTCGGCAAGCTCTGCCCACGATTTGATCGGCCCAGAGTTAGACACATGATACAAACCATACTCGGCCTTGGTGTCTAGTAAGTGCTTGGTGGCGCGCGCAATCTCCGACGCAAAGGTTGGCCGACCATATTGATCATCCACAACCTTGGGATTAATGCGCATGTCGGCCAGGCGCTTCATCGTCCGTGGGAAGTTGTGTCCATCACCAATCACCCACGAAACACGTAGCACATAATGACGTGGCGCAAGGCTAACCAGTAGATCCCCTGCTGCCTTAACGTCACCATAGACCGACAGTGGTGAGAGCGATTCATCCTCACCGTGATTTTTGTTTGTCCCATCAAAGACATAGTCGGATGAATAGTGAACCAATGTAATATCGTGCTCCAGCGCTACCTTGACGAGATTGCGTGGGCCAACCGCATTGACCTGCCAGGCTTTGGTGCGGCCCTCAAGCGTTTCTGATCCATCGGCATTGACGAACGCTGCTGCGTTGATAATGACACCCACACCCGACCAATCATACCCAAGCACCTGCTCTTCGTCCGAAATGTCGAGCTGCTGGTGACCCAGCGCCGTTGCCTTTGGATATATCTCCTGGAGCGCCCGCCCCACCTGGCCATTACAACCCAATATTACAATCCCCTTACTCATATACCCTCCTTTGTTTCCGCTATTATAGCACAGTTAGCGTAAGCTTTTTGAAATATATGAAATCGTATGGTCGATGTAGAATAAAAAACACGCTGATGAGCCATTTTACTACTGTTAAGCACTCATATAGTCTCGCTCAATCCCCACCCCCTTGGGATATCATTGCAATCAATTTTGCCGCGTAGCGAACTAGAATAATCTGAACCTCACAGCCTCTCTCGGTGCTGGATTTTCTCCCGCACTTCACCTTGATGAGCTGTGAAATCAATCGTTATGATCAATTGTTGGCTCCGACACAAGGGGGCCGGTGTCTCGTAGACATCGACCCTTTAGTGGTCTATCGGAGGGGGTGTAGAAAGACAGAGCGTGAAGATTTTGCAGTTTAGGTAGAGGCAATGAAGGTCTGATAATCTCTTGCAAAAAGCCGATAAGTTTTACCTTGCAGCGGCAAACAATACTACACAGCCATACAGCGCAGTTGCCGGCGATAGACCACTGAGAGCAGCACCGCTTGGATGATGCCTGCCGCCATAAAGCACAGCACGCTGCCCAGCATCGCATGGTGCTGCACCACGCTATATGACACCACTGTGAGTACAATGTTACTCAGCAGAAGTATATAAAACTGCCCCTTAAATTCGCGCAGCACAGTAAGGATATTGATATAAATCGATACCAGCGCATTGGCTACCGCCCCTACCACCATAATGAGCAGCTCGGTGCGATAATCGGTGATGCGCGCATTGAAGATGAGAGTAAGAAGCGGCGCTCCAACCAGCCAGGTTGCAATGAGCGTCAGCGCACTAATCCCCAAGACGATAAGGATAATCTTGCTCACCAAAGCATGGAATTCGAGGCGCTTCTGCCGGTGATAGAGCTCCGACAGTTGCACGATATTGGGCTGGATAATGAAGGTAATGAAGAGTGAGAGCAAGGTGATGGGCATAGCCATAATACCAAAATACGCGATCTCGTGCGTATGGAATGTATCGAGAAAATAGCGCGGAATATTAAGCGAAAACATCGTCAAAAATGTGGTAAGGAACACTGGTGCGCAGCGCCGCATGATCATACCAACATGACGCAGCTTGGGCACGAGATGATCGATATGGGGCTGGATAGATTCGTACCGCTGTACCTGTTGCCAATCGTACAACACAAGCATAAGAGCATTGACCACTACAATTGCCACCACCCCCCACAGCACACTATGCACAAGCATATCAACGAGTAAAAATGCTCCAAAACCACCCACTGCCTTGATAGTAAGCGAATAGCCAACGACGTAGAGCCTGTGGTGAATCTGCAGCACGCCATAGAGTGCATCGGCCACTGCCTCCAGCGCTTTGAAGAGTACAAGCGCAATGATAATACTCGACTTAACGACATCATAGTGATTTGCCGCGCAAAACAGCACCGCACCAACCATCATCACGATCGACGTCACGAGTTTGACGGCAAGGTAACTGCTGCTACTAAACTCTTTGCGCACATCCGACACCTGATAGGTGCGCCCACCCCACAAGCCAATCGCCCAGAACACCACCGAGAGCGACAGCGCAAAGGAAAAAATTCCCGAGTCCGCAATGCCATTCAGCCGCGTAATAAGCAGCAGGAGCGCTGGTGAGATGGCACTTTGCAAGAAGGAGCCGATGGAATTCCAGATATAATTTTTTGATTGCATAATCTTATTTAGTATACCACTGGTTGATTATTTCTCGCGATTTAGACCATAATTTGCTCTGTTGTGATTTGTGCTCTATAATCAGGCGTGTTATGAAGAAATATTGGGCATTATTCGAATCATTTATTGCACGGCCAGAGCGGGTCTTTCTTTCGCTGTGTTTGCTGTTTGGCTTATTGTCGGCGTTTTTTGTGCCGCAGCTATCGGTGAGTGATGAGAATATGCACTACTTGCGAGCGTATGCACTGGCAGATGGCCGCTTAGAGTCCAAGCGCTGCACCTACCCAGCGGACGTTAATGGCCGGGCATCATCGGTGTATCATGGCAATATCAGCGCTGATTATTCGCGCCCCATCAATCGCTCAGAGCTCAAGACAACAAGCAAATGCAATAGTGCCGTGGGCTACGCACCCATTATGCATGCGCCGCAAACGCTTGGTATTTTCATCGCTAATCTCTTCAATGGATCGACGGGTTTGACGATTCTCTTTGGGCGAATTGCAAACTTACTGTTCTATGCGCTCAGTGTATTTTTCATTATCAAGTGGGTGCGGATTGGCAAGTGGGTCTTTGCAGTAGTGGGGCTGCTACCACTAATGGTTCATCTTGCCGCCTCACTCTCGAGCGACGTCATGACGAATGTGGCGATATTCCTCATTACCGCCACGACGCTCAATCTCTACACCCAAGAAACGCCGATCCGCCGCAAGCAAGTTGCTGGCCTCTTAGCTATAGCGGCGCTACTGGCACTGACCAAGGCGGTTAATGGTCTACTGCTCTTCCCGCTGCTCTTTTTACCGAGGCGGCTCTTCGTCTCAAATACCGAGCTGTCGAAATTGCCATCACTTTTCAAGAAGCTCCCCTTCAACCTGCACAAGTGGGCACTGATCGCGGGCGCTGGCATTGTATCGCTGGCGGCACTGCTCATCTGGCAAAAGATCTATGATGGTGCGCTTCTTTCATCTGGCGCGGCAGATAATCCGCTGCATCACAACCCACTTGGCTTTATCCGCATCCTCTTTAATACCTATATCAATCCAAACATTGGCTACACCGACATCGTGGTACGTGGGAGTGTGGGTGACTTCTCAAGCTTCAAATATCACCTGCCGCTCTTTGTTTTGATCCCGCTCTTTTTGCTGGTATTCCTTGCGTTCATCAAGCGCGATAAGGCCGAGGAGCAAGCACTAGCACCAGCTGCTGGTCGATTAGCCGTAGCCAACCTCACCACTGTTGCTGTCTTCATTGCGGCGGTTTCATATGCGATGTACACCGCTTGGGCGCTGCTGCCGATTCGCTTTGGCGCTGGGGCATACTACGCCGATGGAGTGCAGGGGCGTTACTTCACGGCGCTGCTGGTGCTCCTCATTCCCTGTGGCGTGTGGCTGCGCAAGTATATTTGGTTCAACACTGCCTCGGCTAAGGTGTTTCACACCCTTATATTCTTTGGCTGTGCGGCAATTTTGCTGTACTACACCTTTGGTACGTATTGGGCATATCACGCGCCGATACCAGTGCCGCCGGTGGCATAAGAGAAGACATTCTCTGTCTCTCAAAGCTCTTTGTTTTTCTGCTTGTCTAGCTTGCACTTCATCTGCTTAAATCTCAATTCTTTCTTTTGGCATCAATTCCTCCACTCCATTGTTTCATCTGATTTGTCGTTATCCTAACGAATTTTAGCACTGGTACTGGGAGATTGGGTCTATAGACTCTATCGTATCTTGAAGGAGGAATCATACAAAATATATGATTCTATAAAAGTTTTAAAATCCTTCTTTTCACCTTCCCCTTTCATGACGCTTATGCTATAGTGACATGGAACACTAATAGCACAAGCATTATGAAATTATTACGTACTCTATCCAAAAAACGTCTCACACTCATCATAAGTATTGGCATTGCGCTCGTCGCTGCTGGTGGTTATGGCGCTTATATTGCAACGCGCCCTGCTCCGCTGCCACCCCTGTCGGATGAGCCAACACCAACCCAAAAACAAACGCAGCACAAGACCGATGCCGCCACGAAAGAATCATTTTTAGACAATAACACAGACCATAATACGACCAATACCAAAGACACTTCGCAGCAGCGCACCACCCAGGCTCAGCCTGCACCAGTCCCGGCTTCGGCCAAGCATATCGAGCTCTCTGCCGAGCAGTCGGGCGAGACGGTCGTCGTCACTACCAAGCTGAGAGAGCACGGCTTCTCCTCTGGTCAGTGTGTGCTGACGATCACTAGTGGCGGGCAGCGCTCCGAGCAGCACGCTGCCATCATCTACCAACCAGAATACTCCACCTGCGCAGGCTTCTCATTGCCAGCTCAGTCACTCCCTAGGGGTACGTGGCATATCTCTCTCGCTGTCACGCCGCTTGGTGGCAAGACACTCACGAAGACACTTGATAAGGAGATTCGCTAAATGATGGCTCAATCATATTCCACCGTCCGCCCCTTCTCGACATATTGGCGATATATCCTTGCAGGTGTGTTGTGCGTAAGTGTATGCGCCGCTACCATCCTCTCCCACCCAGCCCAAGCAGTAACGGCAGCCGATTGGCGGGCGGGCAATATCGTTGATGACTTGCTCTTTACCAATAGCGACGATATGTCGGTGGCTGATATTCAGGCGTTTCTCAACAGCCTCAATCCACAGTGCGACACCTATGGCCGGCAGCCTGCTACCGAGCATGGCCGGCGCGATATTAGCCGGGCGCAGTATGCCGCCGCTCGAGGTTGGCACGGGCCACCATATGTCTGCCTCAAGGACTATTATGAAGTGCCCAAATACACACCGGGCAATTACATCCCCGCCAATAACTTCGGTGGAGCGATCCCTGCTGGAGCAGTTAGTGCTGCGCAGATTATCTACGATGCTGCCAAGCAGAATAACCTCAACCCCAAGGTGCTATTGGTGAAGATCGCCACCGAGTCGGCTGGCCCACTCACCTCCGACACGTGGCCCCTCCAAAACCAATACACCTATGCGATGGGCTCACACTGCCCCGATAGTGGCCCAGGTGGTAGCGCCAATTGCGACCGCAACTATGCTGGCTTCTCGATGCAAGTTGCCTCAGGGGCGCAGCTCATCCGCTGGTATCTGGATAGTATGCAGCAACCGTGGTGGTCGTACAAAAAACCGTTTGCGACCAATCGTATCCTGTGGAATGTGGTGCAACGAGGCTGTGGTGCTGGCGATGTGTATATCGAGAGCAAGGCCACGGCAGCACTCTACACCTACACACCGTACCAGCCTAATCAAGCAGCACTGGCCAATATGTATGGCCTGGGTGATCATTGCAGCGCCTATGGCAACCGCAACTTCTGGCGCGTGTGGAACGACTGGTTTGGCTCGACCCAGCATAGCCGGCCACTGATTAGCTTCCGCTCGCACAGCAGCTACATCGGCTGGACAGGGGTGATTCATAACCGTGGCATCACAGGTGTTACTGGCCAAAGCAAGGCAATGCAAGCTCTCACGATCGATGGTGAGGTAAGTTATACCTCATACAGCAACGAGCGCGGTTGGCAGCCCACTGTGCAGGGTAGTATGCAATCGGGCACAACAGGGCTTGGCCGGCCAATTACCGCCGTCAAGATCCAGCCAACTGGTACTCTCGCCCAGGCGTACGACATCTACTATCGCGCCCACGTGAGCTACATTGGCTGGATGGACTGGGCTAAGAATGGTGAAGTGGCTGGTGTAACTGGCGGGGCTAACAATGCTATCGAAGCGATCGAAATAAAGCTTGTGCGCAAAGGAACGCCTGCACCTGAGTCATCTGGAGTAGCATATAAAAATATTGCAACACATGGCGACCCATCACCCCTCAAGCTCTCACTCAGCTCACATGTTGGTATGGTTGGCTGGCAGCCAGAAGTGCGCGATGAGATGATGAGCGGTACCACTGGCCAAAGCCGCCGTATCGAAGCCATCAAAGCATCGCTCCACAACACAACGGGCCTGCCAGGCAGCATTCAATATTCGTCACACGTCAGCTATGTGGGTTGGCAAGATTGGAAGCAAGCGGGCGAGGTATCCGGCACCACAGGACAGTTCCGCTCCATCGAGGCAGTCCGCTTTTTACTCACTGGAAAACTTGCCACTACATACGACATCTGGTACCGAGGTTACTCGCAATACGTCGGCTGGATGGGTTGGGCCAAGAATGGCCAACCAGCTGGTTCGACTGGTGCTTACCGACAGCTCGAAGCACTAGAGGTGCGCCTTGTGCCAAAGCATACACTCAGCTTGCCTGGCGGTGCCTTTTATAACCCAACCAATACTGCTGTGCCTGATCTCTACCAACTGAGCTACGCTGCCCACGTAGGATACATCGGCTGGATGCCCGATGTATCGCACCCCATTATGGCTGGCACCACTGGCAAATCGCGCTACCTTGAGGCAATCCGTCTTGGCAAAGCCGTATCGCTGCGCGATGGTTCACCCATCACCATCCAGTGCGAAGCAAAAACTGCTGGCCAGTGGCTCCCATCAGTCACGCTCTCATCATCGCAGCCTTGTGGTACGACTGGCCAGAGCAAAGCGCTCGAAGCTCTCAAGCTTAGCCTTAGCACCATCGACGCCACTCGCTACGATATTTATTACAACACTCACCTCTCCTGGGTAGGTTGGCAGGGCTGGAAAAAGAACGGCGAGGTTGCCGGCGACCGACCCGGTTCGTATATCGAAGCAGTGATGATGAAGCTCGTCGAGAAGAGTGAGTGATTGTAAAATACACCCTAGTTAGCTTGTTGTAATGTCGTATTGTCTACACGTCATCTCATGATCACGCAAAAATTTTCTTGCAGACTTTGGATACACATTTGCCACGGGATCGCCCGGATCAATTGGCCCTACTGTATAGAAGGGGTCGCCTGGTTTCCAATGCCGTTCTTTCCACCAGGATTTTATTGCTTTGCCTAGTGCCCTGCAAGAAAATTTTTGGGGTGAAACTGTTGTTGGAGTCTCTTCTATCATTTCACCATTTGCTGGTAGGATATGTTCCGCTTGGCTCTGGCCCTCTTGATGGGGTTCATATGTTTGGTTTGGTTTGGTTTGGTTAGCTTCTCTCTCATAGTACTTCCTATTTTATACCACAATATCACTATAATAATACAATGCTGGGCTATTCGTAAATCGCTGCTACCTTCGCCTCAATATTCTTCCATTGATAGTCGTTGGCAGTTTGGCGGCCACCAGCGATGAGCTTGTCACGCAGCGCTTTGTCTGCCACTAGGCGTTCTACAGCTGCGACACCAGCCGCGATATCACCCTGTTGGTAGAGGAGACAGTTCTCACCATCCTTAAGGTACTCGACATTACCGCCATTGGGCACCACTACTGCAAGACCACCGGTTGCCATCATCTCAAGTGGTGGGTAGGAGAAGCTCTCAAGGATGCTTGTTTTGATGAGAATGTCACAGCTAGCGTATACTTCGCCGACCTTCTCAGGCGCAATGCGGTTGTAGAATGTATCGACGCGGTACCAGTCCTTGGGCTCTTTGCGGTACGATAGGTATGAAATCTCATACTTCGCAGGGTCGAGTTGGTTGATGATGCGGAAGGCTTCGTCGGTGTTTTTATACTCGCTCTTGCTATCGCCCTCGACGAGGATTTTTATCTTGCGACCACTGTCAAAATCGCGCTCGCGGTATGGATAATACTCGATATCGATACCGTTCGAGACATACTTCGCATCCTTGCCAAACATATCTTTGAGCCACTTCTGGCACCAGAGCGACATTGTTACATAGCGCACGCCCGACTGGTCGCAGTACGATGCGTTAGCCGCGAAGCGTGGCCCACCCGTGCCGGGGATATAAAAATCAGTCTCGAAGTTCTGGACAAAATAGAGCCGATTGCGTACATTGGGGTGCTTTTTGATGATCTCCACCGTCGACCACAGCGTCGCCACTTGCGTATCAAAGAAGGCCTCTATCTTCGTCTTGTGCGCTGTAATGACATTAAAACCTGGCAATTCAGAGCGGTATTGGTAGGTCTTTTTAGCTTGCTTGAGGGCGTGTTTGCTCACCGCGTCGATCAGCGTCACATCCCAGCCTGCCTTGCGCAGGATATCGGCGTGTTTGACGGCAACAATCACCCCACCCGAGATATCCGTCGAAGGCAAAACAAAGCCAATATTGCGCGCCAAGCGCTCACGCACAAATGACGCAAGCGTGTAGCCAGTGTAGACTGTCGAATAATCATTGGCGGCAATCTTGTGTGCATCTTCACCCAGCTGAGTGCGCAGTGTTTTGTCGGTAATGAGGCGATCGAGCGCTGCATACCAATCGTTATCCGCGCCAACCAAGAGGCCCGTCTCGCCGTCCTTAACTTGCTCGGCAAAGGCCCCCACCTGACTCGCCACCGTCGGCACCTTAACGAGGCCAGCCTCAAGCCATTTGTTCTCAGACTTCGCACGGTTAAAGATCGTATCGACCAGAGGTGCAAGGATAATATCACAGTCCACCATCACCTTAGGTAGTTCACGCCAATCGACAAAGCCTGACGTCATCACCCGCTCTTTATACGGCTCAAGCGCGGCCGGTACATCGAGAATCCCGGCTATCTTGAGGTGGAGCTGCGGATACGCATCGAACAGCCGAATCAAGTCTGGAATCACCAGCTCAAAGTCCTCATTGTGCGTAATACTCCCACTAAAGTACCCGATGATAATTCTGTCTGCATCCTTGGCAATCTTCCCTTCAGCCAAATCTTCCAGCGCCATATTAGACGTCTTGATCATCTCATCAGAGGCAGCGTTGCGGTTGATGAGGACATCACCAGTGGTGTATTTTTGCAGCTCATCGCGCAGTTGCGTTGTAGTTGTCACAACGTGATCACAAAGCTTAAGTGTCTCACGCATGCGATTTACTCCATCGTCGTAGAGCAGCTTATCGGCTTGGTTCATCTGCTGGACATATTTGATGCCGTCGGTGTACATTTGATCGATAACAAGATCGTCGATATCGAAGAAGCAGGTCTTGTTGAAGAACTTTGCTTGCTTGATAAACTCCCGCACTGTCTCCGTCACTGGGCAGCGGAAGAAGATGAAGCCACGATAATACTTAAGATCATCTAGCGAGAGTCGATCATAAAACACACTCTCCACCGTTAGCCCCTGCGACATCAGCTGTTCCATCTGATGCGCCACGCGATAGCGCTCGGGGTGTGGTAAGGTGCAGCCGTTGATAAAGAGGATATCTTTGTAATACTTCTGTTTGCGCTCGGGGAATTTACGATAGTAGGCATACTTCGTGGCACGCTTACCAAAGCCGACTACTCCATCGTCTTTGATAATCTTCATGCTTTTCTTGGCGGCTTTGTGTACTTTACCGATCATACGTCCTCCTCTGGCGTTACGTGCGGGTTATATAGTGTGTTGTATCCTTTACCACAGAGTGCAGCAGTTATCTGAGCACTGGTAAGCGGTGTATCTGGCGCAAGAGAGGCAAGTTTGGTGCGCGCCACCACCACTGTTGGTGCGTCGATAATACCAAGATTATAGCGGGCTGTCAAGTAGATATGTTTGGTAAATGAGCGCCGACTGAGCTGCTGAAGCAGATCCACCACCGATGGTTGTAAAATCGACGACAAATTTGCAATCACCTGCTGCTCATCGGTAATCCGTGGCGCCACCGCACCAATCATTGGGCGAGCGGCATCGGCAGCGAGGTGCTGCAGCGTGCTAGAAGGCAGCGCATTATGCTGCGTCAGGCATATCATGTCTGCAGCGACTACCCCAAGCAGCTGACCAACAGTGGTCGACTCATCGAATGGCACAGTGTGAGTGCTATATGGTCGATCCAGAATATAGCTCATCTGCCACTGAGCGCCATACTGCGGGTCGCGCTCCACCTGGGTCTTCACCTGGCGAGCGGCGCTGTCTGCCTCGAGGGCGCTGCGCTGCGCATCGATGACGTAAGGTTTGGCATCAAGGTCTTTCGCTGTAGAGGCTTGGTGAACACGCCAATAGTAGAGGATCTGCGGCACATGAGCAATCTGCTCGGGCTGCAAAGCCCGCGTTAGGCGCAAGAACAGCTCCCAATCCTGCGTGCCATTATACGCTCCATCTTCACCGCCGACCTCTGTGAGTAACTGGCGCGACATGACGGCAAAGTGCGTGATGTAATTCACCGCGCGCAAAAAATCTGCGTTCCAGCCGGGCTTGAAGAACGGCTGATACGGCCGGCCATGTTCATCCATCTTCGTCTCATCGGTGTAGACAAACTGCGCGCCAGTACGGTCGATCGTGGCCGCAACCCACAGAAGCGCGTCAGGGTGGAGAGTATCATCATGGTCAAGTAGCGCAATGTATTCGCCCGTAGCCTGCGCGATGCCATAGTTGGTCGCACCGGCAATGTGGCGGTTCTTGTCTAAAAAGAAAGGTTTGAGCTGCGGTGTGTCCTCGGCTAAGTCACGAATCGCCTGGCGGGTAGTCTCGTTAGTCGAGGCATCGTCAACGAGGATAAGTTCCCAATGTGGGTACGACTGCGCCACCACCGACTGTACCATCTCTCGCAGAAATGGAATCGGCGTATTATACGTCGGTACGATGATGGAGATAAGCGACTGCTCAGTAAGTGAGGCAAGTGCCGGCGGCTGCTCAGTATGCTGACGGTGCCATACATCGTAGATGCGACGCTGGCGAGCATCAAGATAGACTCGATACGGCGCTAGGAGGTAACGTACCGCGCGATGGAGATGGCGATTGGCTTTGATAAGGTGCGTCAAACGATGTAATATATACGACATTTCTCCCTATTTCCAGGTATGCTTGAGCTTGGTAACACCACCCCACCGGCCATGATCATAATCACGTTGCACCGAGAAGTGCGGCCCCTCCTCAGTAAAGGCGATCGTCTTCGTGTCGTCCGCCCCCATCAAGCCAGCCTTGATGAAGTAACTCCCCTCGTTGAGGTTGAGCTGCACAGTGTAGGTCGCACGATTCTTGCCAGCAATCTTCACTTTTTCTTGATAGGTGTTGGGGCCATAGACATACTCACCATTCTCGCGGAAGATTGCCACGCCAACATGCTTGACCCCTGTTTGCTGCCACTCTAACTCCACCGTCATAGTTTCGTTATACTCATACACTGTCTGCTCGTTGCCATCGCTGCCGCGCAGTGTGATATCGAAGTCATCTGAGATTTGCTCGTCTAGCCCTTCCGACTCGTTGTAGCTCTTGATGTTGCTCCGGCTATAGGCGGCGGCGATGCGGTATGGCTTGCCGATCATCTTCACCTTCCCGTCCTCGATAAACACTGCCTTGTTGCAAAAGCGCTCCACCGCCGACATATCGTGCGTGACGAGGATAACGGTGCGCTTTTCGCGCTTGAGCTTATCAAAGTAAGCGTAGCATTTCTTTTGGAAGGCTTCGTCCCCTACTGCCAAAACTTCATCTAGCAGCAAGATATCGGCGTGGGCACGAATGGCGATGGAGAAGGCCAGGCGCACCTGCATCCCACTAGAATAATTCTTGAGCCGCTCCTCCATAAAGTCGCCCAGCTCGGCAAAGTCGACAATTTTATCATACATTGCCTCCATCTCGTCGTGGCTAAAGCCGAGCAGTGCACCATTGAGAAAGACATTTTCGCGGCCAGTGAGCTCTGGGTTAAAGCCAACACCCAGCTCGATAAACGGCACCAGCGAGCCACCCACCTCCACACTCCCGCTATTGGGGGTGTAGATACCGGCAATCGTCTTGAGCAGTGTGCTCTTGCCCGAGCCATTGCGCCCAACAATACCAAAGAAATCGCCTTCGTTGATGGTGAAGTCTATATCCTTAAGCGGGGTAAAAACCCGATACCCTTTGCGCCCCTTGAGGAGGTTAATGAGCTTTTGCTTGATGCCCGAGCTCGCCTCCAGCGGAATCTTGAAGGACTTCGTGAGGTTATTGATAACAACGATTGGTTGCGCCATCTAGATACTCTCCGCAAAATACTGCTGGTTGCGCCGGAAATAAAACACCGCCAGCAGGATGATAATGATAATCGAAACAAATGGTATGAGCACCATAGGGTATGCCACGAGGTCGTAGAGCTGGATAGTCTGGGGTGTTACCAGCACCTGGCGGACGTCTTGGATGATCTGGGCTGCTGGGTTGAGCATAAGATATGGCGCAGCAGCTGGCATGCGCTCCATTACCATCTGCAGGGGATAAATAACCGGTGTAGCGTAGAAGGCCGCCTGCATGAAGATCTCCCATAGGTAGCCAATATCGCGGTATTTCACATTGATCGTCGCAAGGAAAAACGCCACCGCCAAGGAGAGTACATAAAGCTCGAGGATCAGTGGCACCACAAGCAGCGCCTCCCACGACCAATGCACACCATTAAACAAACAAAAGCCAAGAATCACCACCATATTGATAGCGAGATTGATAAAGGCCGAGATGGTACCAGAGATAACGATGATATATTTGGGGAAATTGATCTTGCGGATCAGGTCGCCCCGCGAGACGATAGACTGCAGCCCTTGCACCGTCGCCTCACTAAAGAAGTTCCACAGCACGATCCCTACTAACAGATAGACAGGATAGTGCTCGATGTTGCGACCAAGGCCGAGGAATTTGTCGAACACGACAAACAAAATAATAAACAAAAATATCGGCTTGAGGATTGACCACAAATAGCCCAGCACCGATCCCTGGTAGCGTAGCTTGAAGTCCGTTACGACCAACTCGCGCAGCAAGATACGGTTTTTTCGTTGCAAAAGATTTGTTACTTTCATAGTTTCTCTGGCCATTATATAATATGACCGTGGTAAAAAACAATCTTGCAATCATAGTTCTTAACTGGAACGGCGCCGATGATGCCCTAGAATGCATCGATTCATTGGCGCAGCAGACGCTGGTGCCAACCATTATCGTAGTTGATAACGACTCACACGATGACTCGGTGGCACGCTTCCGCTCATATCAAGCTAAGCACCCTGCGCTCAGTCTCGTCATCATTGAGAATCAGCGCAACCTCGGCTTCGCCGGTGGTATTAACACAGGCCTGCGCTACGCACAGAAGCAGCAATTTCGCTTTGTTGGCGTACTTAACCCCGACGCAGTCGCCAACACACGCTGGTGCCAAGCCCTAGTGGACGAGCTGCGAGCTCATCCAGACTGTGGCATTGCCACTGGGCTACTCGCTCGCCGCGATGGGACGACCATCGATAGCTCGGGCGACTTCTACACCACCTGGGGGTTGCCTGGCCCACGCCACCGCGATGAGCCAATTAGCCACGCGCCAACAGAGGCCGGAGCGGTGTTTGGCGCAACGGGTGGCGGAGCAGTCTATCGCACAGCACTGTTCGACACTGTTGATCTTTTTGACGAAGCATTCTTCATGTACTACGAAGATGTCGACCTTAGCTTTCGCACGCAGCTGGCGGGTTGGACAGTGCGCTTCACACCGCACGCCGTCGCATACCACAAGGTTGGTGCCAGCAGCAGCAAAGTCCCAGGGCTCGCCGTATACAACACCTTCAAGAACTTGCCGCTTATTTTTATCAAGAATGTGCCAGGACGGCTATTTTGGTCGATTGGTGCGCGCTTTTGCCTCACCTACTGGCTGATATTCTTGAGTGCACTGCGCCATGGCAATGGTTGGCCAGCACTGCGTGGTATGCTCGCCTCTGTTATCCGCCAGCCAGCGGCCTATCGCCAGCGCTTTATTATCCAGCGGCAGCGCAACGTATCGGTCGATTATATCCGTAGTATTATCCACAACGGCCCACTACCCAACCAGACAGGTCTACTCAAATTCCGGAAGTTTTTTACTGGCAAATAGTTCAGCTTGAGATGACAGGTCAGCGCCAAAGAAGCGAATTTTAAAGACTGGCTTTCGTATGATAACTTGCGTCTATCACCCCTGTTACGCACGCAATCATTTTGCATATTCGCCATCTATGCGTACAATAATACCTATGCGTCTTCTTGAATATCAGGCCAAGCAGTGCTTGGCTAAGGCTGGTGTGGCAGTACCGCAGAGCGATGTTATAGAATCTGCAACAGTGGTGCCTACCGCTCCTATTGTCCTCAAATCACAAGTTCCGATCGGTGGCCGCGGCAAGGCAGGTGGTGTGGTGATTGTCCGCGAGCAATCCGCTGTTACACCAACCATTCAGCGTCTCTTTGCTCTCGATATCAGTGGCTACACCCCCACGAAGCTTCTTGTCGAGGAAGTTCTCTCCATCGCCCGCGAATGTTACATTTCGCTTACTATTAACCGTGAGCAATCATCCATCGAGCTACTCGCCCACACCAGCGGTGGCATTGATGTGGAAGAACACGATCGTACAGCGTTCTTTCGCCAGGCCATTACGCCGCAAACAGTTCCTACTGTAGCCGAAGCACTAGCGGAGTATCTGTCGTTACCAGAGCAGGCCTTTGCGCTTGAGGATATGGTGGCGCATTGTTTGCGTTGCTTTATTGACAACGATTGTCTCTTACTCGAGATTAACCCACTCGCTGTGACGACAGATGGCCAGCTCATTGCTGGTGATGCCAAGATGACGATTGACGATGCGGCGCTATTTCGCCACCCGCAGTGGCACGAAGCAGCCCTAGAGGATCATAATTTCGTCACACTCGACCATAATGGGACGGTTGCGACGATTGCCAACGGCGCAGGCCTGGCGATGGCAACCGTCGATGCGGTGACTGCCCGCGGTGTGCAGCCGGCTAACTTTCTTGACATTGGCGGCACGGCCACTCCAGAGAAGATCCTGGCTAGCTTCGAGCAGATTGCCCGCTTCCCTGCTGTGGCGCTCATCATTATTAATATCTTTGGTGGTATTGTGCGCTGCGACGACGTAGCGGCAGCCATTATTAGTGCCAAGCAGCAATTGCCAGACCTCCCACCACTGGCTGTCCGCCTGACGGGTAACCGCGAGGCCGAAGCCAAGGCGCTCCTTGCCCGCGAACATATCCCACTCTACGATAATCTCTCTCACATTTTGGAGGAAGCCGTATGATGACCCCTGATATCTTTCGTGGCAAGCATGTCATTGTTCAGGGCATGACTGGCAAACATGGCTCATTTCATACCAAGCGTATGCTAGCGAGTGGCACGCATGTCATTGGTGGCACGTCGCCCAACCAATCGGTTACAGAGGTGCACGGCGTGCCTGTCTTCCGGACGATTCGCGAAATTCAGGCGCAGCAGCCTATCGATATTTCCGTCATTTTTGTACCAGCAGCTCATGCCAAGGCAGCGATTATGGAGGCAATTGATGCAGAGGTGCCACTCATTATTTGTATCACCGAGGGCGTGCCTGTCCACGATATGTTGCATATAAAACAACGCCTGGCAACCAGTTCTTCGGTTTTGATCGGCCCCAACTGCCCTGGCGTTCTCATCCCCGGCGTGCATAACCTCGGCATCATCCCTGCCGCGCTCGCTACACCAGGCCACACTGCCATCGTCAGCCGCAGTGGTACGCTCACCTACGAAGCAATGAGCCTCCTCACTCAGGCAGACATTGGCCAGCGCTATATAATTGGGATTGGCGGCGATATGATTGGTGGCAGCAGCTTTATTGATTGCCTGCAGTTGTTTGAGCAGGATACGGCGGTAGAGCAGATTGTGCTGATCGGTGAGATTGGTGGCACGAGCGAGATTGCCGCGGCAAATTACATTAAGCATCATATAAGCAAGCCGGTCTATGCTTACATTGCGGGCCACAGTGCACCATCTGGAGTACAGATGGGCCATGCTGGGGCAATCCTTGGCACAAATGAGCTGGAATCGGCCCAGGCCAAGACAGCCCGGCTCGAGGCCAGTGGCGCAGTGGTGGCATCGTCCATCCAGTCGCTCATCGCGCTCATACCAACCAATAAGTGATACAATAAGGCTACGATGAAAACAATCACCATTCTTATCCCTGCCTACAACGAAGCAGCTGTTTTGCCACAGCTGTTTGCCCGGCTCGAGACGCTACAGCGCAGTGTCGATCGCCGGCGCTACCAGTTCGAATTCTTATTTATTAATGATGGCAGCCAGGATCACACGCTCGAGCTCATCCAGATCGAGCAGCAACACAATCCCGCCATTGCCTACCTCAATCTCTCGCGCAACTTTGGTAAAGAAGCTGCTATGCTCGCTGGCTTCGACCACGCCGCGGGTGATGCTGTCGTGGTAATTGATGCCGACCTGCAAGACCCACCAGAGCTGATCCCGCAGATGATCGAGCTATGGGAACAGGGGTATGATGATGTATATGCGCGGCGCCGAAGCCGCTCAGGCGAGACTTGGCTCAAGAAAAAAACTGCCGCTTGGTACTACCGCCTCCTCCAGAGTACGACGCATATTCCTGTTCAGATCGACACGGGCGACTTCCGTTTGCTCAGCAAGCGCTGCGTCACTGCCATCACCCAGCTGCGCGAATCTCAGCGCAATACCAAAGCGATCTTTAGTTGGGTGGGCTACAAAAAGAAGGAGATTCTTTATGACCGCGACCCACGGGCTGCTGGTAGCATCAAGCAAAGTCCGCGCACACTCATCAACCTCGCTATTGATGGCATCACAAGCTTTACGACCGCACCACTGCGTATCTCGGCTGTGCTGGGCTTCCTTATCGCCTTCTTGGCCTCTATCTATATCCTCTATCTGCTCATTCGACCTCTGTTTGGTGTGCCAACTGGTGCAGGCTATTCGTCGCTCATGGCAGTGATTCTCTTCCTTGGTGGAGTGCAGCTGCTGAGTTTGGGGGTGATTGGCGAATACATCGCTCGGATTTTTAGCGAAACGAAGCAGCGCCCACCTTATCTCATTGAGGAGCATCGTGAGGCTCGTCATCGCAAATAACAAAGGTAAGTTGTTGCGGTTTGCGCTCGTTGGCGGGATTAATACAGCGATTGATATTGGCTTGCTATTTGGGCTCACCACACTTGGCTTGCCGAAGCTTGCGGCTAATACGGTGTCGACGGGCCTGGCCTTTATTTTTAGCTTTTTTGCCAATAAGTCGTATACCTTTCGTGCCCAGGGTAATGTGCGCCGGCAGTTGGTCTTGTTTGTCATCATCACCCTGGCAGGCTTGTGGGGGCTGCAAAATGCGGTTATCTTCTGCATCTCACCCATCCTGACCTCTGTTATTCATACTGAGCCGCTTGTGCTACTGCTTGCAAAAATTATTGCCACTGGTGCATCACTGGTGTGGAATTATTATTTGTACGATCGTGTTGTTTTTCGGACAACGGAGAGATGAGTCTTTTACTTATAATAAATTCTTAGTGATATAGCATGGCTACACTAAGTCGTATTCGATCCTCAAGAATATCGCATATTTGCGCGCTTTGACCCCAGTACACTAAGGGCACCCCAATTAGACAAAGTATAAGCCATTGTTTGTTTGAAAACCGGGCTCATTCAGCAGTCGCAAACTCACCATGTGGTTATAAGCAACTATTGACGCTGATAATCATCCGTCACCCGCACAATATCATCCTCTGTTGATGGGTGCGCTGGGTCGGTGTGTTGCCAGAGCTCAGCAATGATCGTTGGGTGCTGAGCATCACCACAGGCACGGTGGCGCTCCCCTGCCGCCAACCTTACGATATCGCCTGCCTGAGCTGGTATTGGCTGAGCTGGTAGCTCGTCGCTCATACTGCAATAATACGCGCCAGCGGTGAGAAACTGCCACAGCTCCGCCCGCCGATGATGATATTGCCAACTCAGGCGCGCCTCTGGCCGGACAAAAAGAATCTTAGGACTGAGCGGCGCATGAGCATTGTCCTTAGCTATTACTTCCGATGCTGCAAAGAAATCCGCCGCAAACTGCCCTGCCTGCGCCGGGTCAATACAGATAAACCCACCCCATGGCCGCTGACTATCTGTCTCGGTGATGTGGTAGCCTGCCTGGTGAAGAATGTATTCTATCTGCGCCAGATTCGTCTGGGCTGCTATGTGTTGCGGTAGTTCCATTATATTACTCGTAATATGGGTATTATAGCACTTTTATATACAGTTTGTGTTTTTATTATTTATTGGAATTTAGTGATTCCTAATCCTCTCCGTCCACCACCCTCCTTAGGAACATTATAAGGATCGACATTACAGAGGTGATGCTTTGAATTTCACACCACCCGCCTTGACACACACGTGTTCATCTGGCACTTTTGGTGCGGGGGCTGTATACTAGAAAGTATGAGTTCTCATATTGCAATCGACGCCCGCGTGATCAATTCTGGCACGGGCACATACGTCGTGAAGCTGCTCGAGCAGCTGGAGCGGCTTGATACGACCAACCGCTATAGCATCCTCGTTCCTACCAAGGACCGTGACTACTGGCAGCCGCACAACCCTAACTTCACTATCCGCACGGTCGACTTTGCTAATTACTCGCTGGCAGAGCAGCTAGGCTTCCGCCGCTATCTGGATGAGCTGAAGCCCGACTTAGTGCACTTTTGCATGCCGCAGCAGCCGGTTTTTTACAGAGGTAAGCACGTTACCACGGTGCACGATATGACCCTCCTCAAGACGTATAATTCCGACAAAAATTGGCTGGTGTTTCATCTTAAGCAATTGGTGGGGCGCTGGGTGTTTCGACGGATTGCCCACACCAGCGAGCATATCATCGCCATCTCCCAGACGACCAAGCAAGAGTATCAGGACTTTACCAAGATACCTGATAGCAAAATCTCGGTCATCTACGAGGCGGGCGAGGCACACCCTGGGCAGCTCACGCCATATATCGACCTTCCCTTCAAGCGGTTTATTATTTACGTTGGGCAGCAGCCTGATTATAAAAATTTGCGGCGCCTCGCGGCCGCACACCAGCAACTGCTGAGTCGCTGGCCAGACCTTGGCCTGGTGTTTGTAGGACGGATGAACGAAGACACCAAGCGCAACCAAGCCTACTACCAGCAGCAGGGCTACCGCAATATCCACTTCACCGGGTTCATCCCCGACGGGCAGCGCGATTGGCTGCTTAACAAAGCCGAGGCATACGTCTTTCCATCCCTCATGGAGGGGTTTGGCTTGCCACCACTCGAGACGATGGCGTATGGCACGACCCCTGTTATATCCAGCAATACCTCGTGTATGCCCGAGATTTTGGGTGATGCTGCCGAGTACTTCGACCCACTCGACGTTGATGCCATCGCGAGCGCAATCGACCGCGTCCTTAGCCAGCCAGCCCGCCGTCGCGAACTCATCGTCAAAGGCAAAGCCCAAGCTGCCCGCTACTCGTGGAAGCGCTGCGGCAAGGAAACATTGGCAGTGTATGAGCGAGCGTTGCGGCAATCATAATCGATTTATTTATAGCTAGTCTTGAGTAGTTATGACGCTAGAATTATAAGGTCTCATTTGCCTTAGTGTAAGTCAGTTTTCTCTTGCCTTGTTTGGATAGGGTATGATTAATAATACCCTACCTCTGCTTCGTATCACGTTTTATTAAAAACAGTAGAGTGGACTCAAGAATGAGCACATCATTATAAAGTAGTAGCATCATATATTACAAACATAACCGGCCATCACTGACCGGTTATAAGATATATCGTAGCGTAGCTTTTACTCAGCCTCTTCCAGCTGGATAATCACATGGCGCTCGCGGCCTTCGCCTTCGGAGACGGTCGTGATGCCAGCTGCGTCGGCAGCGACTTGGTGGACGATACGCCGATCAGCCGGGTTGAGGTGAGCGGTGTAGGGCTCACCAGTTGCACGCACGCGCTCGATCCAGCCCCGCGCTTTGTCGGCAACCTTTTCTTCGTGCTGCTTTTTGTAGTCGGCAATATCAACACTCACACGCACTATGGCCGCGTGCTGCGCCCGCAATGCCGACGAAACGATATATTGCAGCGCCCGCAGCGTCTCTGCCCCGCGGCCAATCAAGATACTATTAATGTCCGACGACTCCACCCGGAGTGTCATCACCTCGCCATCGTCATCACCCGATACCGCAATATTTTCGCCAAAAAATGAGATGATGTTCTGGAGATATTCTCGGGCAAATCTTACTGATTGGTATCGATCCATCGGGTTCTCCTCCTCTGTTATTCTTTGGCTTTGATGCGTGTGATGTTGGCTTCTGTAGCCGCCTTGGCGCGCTTCTTTGTCGACTTTTTCTTGGCGGGTGGTGTAATATCTACTTCATCGGCAAGTGCTTCAAGCTCTTGTTTATCTTTGCGGAGGAGATACGACTGCTGCGCCACTGCTACTAAGTTGGACGCCGTGTAGTAGAGCGCCAGCGCCCCCGGCAGCCCCATCATGATCATAAACATCATCACTGGCATAAACTTCGCCATATTGCGCATCATTGCGGCGTTCATCTCGGCGGGGTCGGCCTCTTTGCCAGCGGCCGTCTCCTTCATGATGTCGCGGAAACGTTTAGTGCTCTTGCCAGTTGGCATGGTCTGCTTAGTCATCACATACTGGGTGAGAGCTGAGATGATTGCGAGGGCGAGGAGCGGCCAGACAATGCCATCCTTACCAAGCGCTACCTTGGTGAGGTCGATAAAGCCCAGCATGGTGTGGTTGAATTGCTCAGGGTGGTTGATGATCGTCTTAATGGCATCGATATTCTTGAGCGGCTCGTAGATGTAGCGTGCCACTTGGTCGCGGTGGAGCGAGATGATCATGATCACCTGGTAGAGGCCGATAAAGATCGGAATCTGAATGAAGAGCAAGAGAATCGAGCGAAATGGCTTGATACCGTACTTCTTATATAGCTCCATCTGCTGCATTGCCTCTACTTGGCGGTTACCATTAGCCGCTTTCTTGATCTTGGCCAGCTCAGGCTGCATCTTGCGCATCTGTTTGCTCTGGTGGAGTTGCCGCTTGAGCAGTGGATAGAGCAAAAAGCGGATGATGACCGTGAAGAGAATCACCGCTATGCCAAAGTCACCACCAGGGATGATACTATAGATAAGCAAAAGTGCGTTAAAAATGGGCTGTAAAATTATTGTCTCAAACATATTGACTCCGATTACTGCATTTATTGTATCATAGGTGGCCACGGAAGATGAATTGTGGCGAAGTATTTTTGGAAATCAATCGTTTATATATGCGATACACTACTGCCAATACTACATATAAGAGTATTTATAACCTTAGAAAAGAACACTCACCCAGCTTGCCTTTCATTGGTATAAAATGACAAGATAATAATTTTGTATAAATATTTTGAGTTCTATTTACCACTGTTTACGAAGAAATAATTGATATTGATTTGACTCAAAGTACTATGAAGTAGATCGCGCAAAGAAGACTGAAAGGTTATAAAGTGCTAGTCTATCTTTTCTCTTTCATCACTTGGCGTTGCCTCGTCAGGGCAAATACCAGCTCGCACGAGGAGGTTTTTCACCACCAGCGCAAGCTCATCGTGCGACGTGGTAAGTACTTCGCTTGAGGTAATGATCAGTGCAACGTCGTACACCCCTGTAAAGTGTGCTACTTGCTGGCGCAGAATCTCGTAGATACGGCGGCGAATGCGGTTGCGCCCCACTGCAGATTTGTGCACCTTCTTACTCACCACGACGGCAATTCGCGGCATACGCCGACGGCGATTGGCAACGTACTTGACGGTCAGCAGGCGCGAACGCTCGGCACTCGCATGGCGATACAAATAGCGCAGCCCGCCATAGCCATGAAACCGATATCGTTGCTGTAACATAGCTGTATTATAGCAAATCTGCCCGCAAACAGAGATAAAATAACCCACCAAGCAGTGGGTTATTTTCGTCATTTTGCTATCGTCACACTACGAGAGTGCGAGACGAGCGCGGCCCTTGGCGCGGCGGCGCTTGAGCACATTGCGGCCTGCCTTGGTAGCAATCCGTGCCCGAAACCCGTGTGTCCGAGCACGATGACGAGTGTGTGGTTGGTGAGTTCGTTTTGGCATATCATTGCTATTATACGCGATTGCTCCAGATCTTTCAACTTTTCACTCGCTTGGTGGATTTTGTGCTCCGAGCAACCTCCGTCATAAGCATAGCCAAATTGTTTATCCACATTTGTTCGCGAGTTATCCACACTTTAACAGAGGTAATACATTTTTGTGGAAAAACTTCACCCCTGTTGCTCTTTTCGGGTTTACCCCGTTGTTGTATTTCTCACGGTTGTGGAAAAGTCGGTTTTTTCTTATACTAAAAAGAGTCATTGTATAACAAACAAGGAGCAGCAAAAGCCAGTGTACCACAGCCTGTGGAAGAGTGTTTTGGGTGAGATTGAAGTATCGATACCGAGCGGTGTTTTTTCGACGTGGTTTGCTAATACCGAGATGCTCAGCAATAAAGATGGAGTGATCACCATTGGCGTGGCGAATATCTTTGCGATTCGCCAGTTTGAGGTGCGCTATGATAGCATCGTCAAAGAAGCGCTCCAGCACAGTGGTGTGGAGGTGTCGCGCATCGCCTACGTGGTAAACAAACAAGGCAAAAAACGCACTGTGATTAGCCGCGAAACCACTGGCCAGCCAGCCGACCGCGTCGAGGAACGAGCGGCAGCGCTCATTAGCAAGCCAACTACCTCATCACACTCTAGCTCTACCACACCAGCAACCAGCCTCAATGCGCGCTATACCTTCCAGAATTTCATTGTCGGCTCGAGCAACGACCTCGCCTACACCGCCTGCCAAGCGGTCGCACATAGCCCTGGCACCAAATATAATCCCCTCTTCATCTACGGTGGTGTCGGCCTCGGTAAAACACACCTCATCCAAGCAGTAGGTAATGAGATCCTTGCACGCGACCCAGGCAAGAAGGTCGCCTACCTGAGCTCGGAGACGTTTGTCAAAGAATTTATTGAGTCGATCCGTTTCAAAAAGGCTGGCTTTTCTGACCGGTATCGCAATGTCGATGTACTGATCGTCGACGACATGCAATTTATTGCTGGGCGCGAAAAGACTCAGGAGGAATTTTTTCATACCTTCAACGCCCTCCACCAAGCTAACAAGCAAATTATCATCGGTAGCGACAAGCCACCGCATAGCATCCCTACCCTGACGGAGCGCTTGCGTAGTCGCTTTGAGTGGGGGATGGCGATTGATATTCAGATGCCCGACTTCGAGACGCGCTGTGCGATCGTCGAGACCAAGGCAAGCTTCGCTGGCGTGACACTTGAGCGCGACACCGTGGAATACCTGGCTAAGAATGTCAAAACAAACATCCGCGAGCTCGAGGGTGCGCTCAACCAGCTCCTTGCCTATGCCGAGATGCGCGGCGTCGCTCCTGACGTAATGACAGCGGAGGGTTTGCTTGGTAATGTCCGGCGTAGTCGCCCCCAGCACCTCACCGCCAAGCAGATTATCGACAAGACTGCCCGCCATTTCCAGATCGACAGCAAAGAAATCTGTGGTGCTAAGCGGGCTAAGCATATCGTTGTACCGCGGCAGATTGCCATGTATTTACTGCGCAGCGAGCTTCACATGAGCTTCCCACAAATTGCCAATGAGCTGGGCCGCAAAGACCATACTACCGCCATCCACTCGGTCGAAAAGATCGAAAAATCCATCAAGCTTGACTACCTCATCCGTGAGCAAGTCGCTGACATCCGGGATAAGCTCTATGCCTAGGCCGTGTGTTTTTTTCGCTACGCCTGTGGAAAAGCCGTGTATAGTGAGCCGTATAACCAGCGGACAGCTCGTGGGCAGCCATCCACAGCATCAAAAGCGCACCATACGAAAGCCTTACTGGCTAGTGGATAACCGCCACTTCTCCCCGATTTATCCACGCCAGCGATCGCAGCGTTTTGCACAAGTAGATAACAGAATTTACCTCTGTTATCTATCATGGTTTCCACAGTATCCACAGCACCTATTACTATATCAACCAGATAAAAAGAAAGGATTGTTGATATGAAACTGTCTGTCACACAAGAAAACCTTGCCAGAGCGCTCGGGGTTGTTGGGCGCGTGGCGAGTAACCGAGCCGGCCTGCCGATCTTGAATAATATATTATTCCGCACCGAAGGTAATCGCCTTCTCTTGGCTGCGACGAACCTAGAGATCGCCGCGACCTACTATGTGGGCGCAAAGGTGGAAACGCCGGGGGTGATTACCCTGCCGGCCAAGCTGGTGAGCGAATTTGTGGCGAACCTGCCGAAGGGGCCGATCGAGCTGGAGACCGACGGCACACGCATGACACTGACGTCTGGCGGGTATACCTCAACGATTAATGGGGTGGTGGCGGATGACTTTCCGGAGTTGCCGACGATCGATGAAGAGCAATCGGTACGCTATAGCATTGCCGCGGCGGACTTTAAGCAAGCAGCAGCGCAAACCTTGGTGACGTGTAGTAATGACACAACGCGGCCCGTCTTGACTGGTGTATATTGGCACACGGTGGACGGTGCGCTGTATATGGCGGCGACGGATGGCTATCGCCTAGCCGAGCGGCGTTTGATGGCGAGCCAAAGCCAGATTGCGGCGATTGTGCCTGCCAGTAGCTTACAAGAAGCACTGCGCTCGCTCAGCGACGGCACAGAAGAAGTGGAGGTGCTCTTTGATGAGACGCAGGTGCGCTTCCGGCTGGAGGAAGTGGAGATTACCAGCCGTTTGATCGATGGCACGTACCCAAACTACCGACAGCTCATCCCTGCTCAGTCTGAGACGAATGTGACGCTAGCAGCACACGATTTCTCGCGAGTCGTTAAGGTGGCTGGGCTCTTTGCCCGGGAGTCGGGCGGTAGTGTCACGCTTACCGCCGACCATGAGGCACAAAAGTTGCGGATTCACTCCGTTGCGTCTGAGCTGGGCGAAAATACTTCTGAGGCAGCGGCGGAGGTGTCGAGTGATGGGCAGATTACGCTCAATTCGCGGTACATTAGTGATGCACTAGGTGTTCTCGATGGCGAGACGATCACCTTCCGCTTTAGTGGTAAGCTCTCGCCCTGTGTCTTGACGGCCGCTCAGCCCGAGCCAAACTACATTCATATTATTATGCCACTGAAGAGCTAGCGATGAAGATAACACGGCTAGCAGTGCAGCATGTGCGAATTCATACGCTCAAGACGCTTGACCTTGAGCCGGGTACGACGCTGATTTCTGGCCTGAATGGCTCTGGCAAGACATCGCTCATCGAGGCAATTCATATTGCGCTGCGTGGTACTTCCTTTCGCGGTAGTGATGAAGCAGTCTGCCAACATGAACAAAAAAGTTATACGATTGACCTTGCGACGGATGAGCAACATTACCGCGTCCAGTACGATCGTCGACATGAGACGAAGCGCAAGCGTTTCATCGTTGATGGTACGACCTATGGTCGTCTTCCCTATGGCAAAAAATATCCGATCGTCCTCTTCGAGCCAGATACGCTGCGAATTATCACTGGCTCGCCGCAGCGCCGGCGTGATTTTCTTGATACACTCATCCAGCAATATGATGCGCAGTATAGCCACGAGCTGAGCCGCTACCATCGAGCATTGCAGCAGCGTAATAAACTACTGAAAGACCCTACCCTCAGCGAGGCGGCACTTTTCTCGTGGAATCTTATTTTGAGTCAGCATGGTGCGTCAATCATTACTAAGCGTCAGCGGGTGCTGCGTTATCTTAGTGCAAAAAGCAGTGCTATGTACCAAAGTATTGCGGGCACGGCGGATAGCGTTGCGCTGCACTACTCGGAGGAGCGCAGCGTGACCGCGCAGCAACTCCTCGCCGAATATGAGCAAAAAACAACGTATGACAAAGTGGTCGGCGCAACGAGTGTTGGCCCACACCGGCATGATATCATAGTGCTGTTTCGGGGTAATCCAGCCGCCAAGACTGCATCGCGGGGCGAAATTCGCACCATTGTGCTTGCTCTCAAATTTCTCGAGGCGGCCTATATCCAACAGCAAACAGGCCAAAAACCACTCATTCTGCTTGACGATGTCTTTGGTGAGCTCGACCAGCAGCGCCAGCAGCGCCTCCTGAGCGAATTCGTCGATAACCAGATTGTGATGACGAGTGCGGTGGGATGAGTGAGCAGAGTCGGTTAATTATAATTAGTCAGCTAAACCATCAGTTTTTGAATCAAATAAGGGTGTTGATAGGCTTATATCGTCCTTTGAATATATTGACATCTCGATCTTATTTACACTAGGCATGACTACTTTAGCTATATATGATAATTGCTGGTTACGATTAAGAATAATGTCAAAAGTAACTGTAGTTTCCCCTGTTTTTTTATCTATTATTTGTTTGTAGCTGTCGAAATTGATAGTTACTTCAGAAATTATTTTCTCTTTTTTGGTAGCACGCTTATCTGAGTATTTTTTGATATATACTTTATATTGACCAACTTGCGGTTCAGTAAAGCCATGATTTAGTAATTCAGACAGCCCAAGATAAACAATATCATTGCGAGAACGGTATCGTTCGGGCACGCGACCTGGCGGACTATAGACGGTTTCACCCGAGTAAGGGTCTGTATATGAATTTACTTTTGATTG
This sequence comes from uncultured Candidatus Saccharibacteria bacterium, assembly GCA_938036625.1. Lineage (GTDB taxonomy): Bacteria > Patescibacteriota > Saccharimonadia > Saccharimonadales > Saccharimonadaceae > Saccharimonas. The sequence continues at coordinate 45,414 of CALHQH010000020.1, forward strand.
ATCTTCAGTTTTTTTTGGTTGCGAGGGGGTGAGCCACCACCAAAGAAGAGTGACAACACTAAGAATTGCTACGATAATAGCAGATAGTATAAAAAGCTGTTTTTTGGCTGAGCTATCCATACTCTAATTTAAACCTCCATTATTTTGTTATAGCCCAAACATTACCCTGCCGTGCATAGGGAAGGATTGCATTGGGGTCCCACTCCTTTTTGCTGTTCTCTTGCCCAGCTTGTCCATTTGAATCAGCAATTTTCCACTTGCCATCATTTGTTACTCCACGGATAACAATAAAGTGCCCGCCAGCAATAAAAGGTGAAGGACCAGCCCCAGACATATTAACTAGTGCACCACCACGGAGTGCTTCGTTGATTGCAGTGACATCATTTGCAATATTCTTGGCTTTAAGCCCCCAATGTTCAGCAAGCTTTGGACTTACATCCCAAGAGCTACCATACTCATAGGCCATTCCATTATCTGCGGCAAACTTTGATGTCTCTTCTGGTGTTACCTTTTTACCAGTCATTGCTGTAATAATGTTTGACATAGCAGAAGGGCCACACCCTGCTGAGCAAATAGTATTTGGTTTGGGCCCATAAGAGAGGTTCGCCCATGGTTGATCGCATTGGTTATGAACAACAAAGCTATCGTCCATATATGATCCCCCACCATTACTGCCTCCTATCCCAGTACAATTTGATCCTGAAGATTGAGATCCACTACTCCCTGATGATGAGCCACCACCTGACGAGGAAGAGTCGGGAATTTTTGATTGAAAACTGGTGTATATCTCGTTTGCATACTGTGCACGCTTTCCTTCTTCCCCAGCTCCGTATCGTTCAAATTTTTCTCCAAATTCGACAGCTAATTTGCCAACGTCAGAACCGGAATCGTTCTTAATGGCTTCTAAGCCGGCCTTCTCAACTCCATTTAACTCTTCCCAGAGAAACTCCAATTGTGTTTCAAGGGTGTTGTAATTACTCTTTGCTTTAAGATTATTTTTGCGTCCGCCAAGCCATTGTGCGATACCGTAAGCACCAATACTATTTTCGATAGTTGGGTTAATTCTTGACTCTTGTTCTAGATTTCCTGCAATTGCCGCTGCTTGCTTGAGGGATAAACCCTTACCAACGAAGAATCGTAAAACCTTTTCAATATTGTCATTTCCAACAAGAGCAGTACCAGCACCTGCACCACCCTCGCCAACACCAGTGAGGCATCCTTTAATGCTATAAAACCTAATTGCCTGCATGGGGTATGAAGCTGGTGATAATTCGGCATAAACAAAAGATGGTTGGACTATTACCATAAGACTAGCAAAGATGAGAGCTAAAAACCTATTTTTTTTAGCCGTCGTAAATATGAAAAATGTTTTCTTATGATGCTGCATTTCCTTGTCCTAGATCGATATGTAAGTGGTTACAAGAATCATCAAACGATTGCCATCCCTTTTGAGTGATAGCATTGTTTAATGCGCCACGTGCTCCTCCACAGGTTGACTGGCCAATACCACCACCTTGAGGTAGCGCATTTGCATTGATCAACTCCTGTACTGCTTGAGCACATTCCTCACCAGCACCATCACCGCAGGAGCCAATTGGACTTAAGTCAACGGCTCTACCTCGAGGGTGCTGGCTGTATCCTCCTGCTGTCATTTGTGTGCGCATAAGAGACGAAACTGTGATCTTATGTTTTTGGCCGATCAGAAGAATGACTTGAAGAATCTGTGGATCGACATTACGACTATATTGGGTTGGTACTGAGTCTGGTATAGCTGGCTGGCCTTTTGCGGTATTTTCAATCTGGCTCTTAGGGGTTGTTTCGCCAGAATTCCAACCATAGTCTGCGACAGTAATATTTGGATTGTCTAAAATTTGCTGAGCAAGAGACTTAGCATCACCTGAAGGGAGTGATCCACCTTGAGATTGCTGTTGCCCTTGAGAACCACCACCATCGTCAACAGGTGGGTTGTCCATAGTGTCAACAACGCGCTGGTCGATAGTAAACAAAGCAGCTAGCTTTTTTTCCTCAGAGTCAAACTTACAATAACTAGTGTCGACACCGTTCTCTCCATCGGTGCCTTTGCCACACTTCTCTTGCCATTCTTTGAGTGTACCACCGGTTGCTTCGCCTGTTTCTTCGTTATACTGGCCTGCAAGAGCATCTGCGACTTCCGAAGGGTCTTTATCCAGATCAAGTGCTCCACGAGACACACTACAGAATGACTCTGCGCCAACACCCTTTAAGTTTGGGTCGTCACATGAGTTCCAAATCTTTGCAACTTTATCATCTTCCGCGTATGCCTGAGTGCCAAGTAGAGCAGGAAAAATATTCTTTGTTAGAGAAAGCATACTATTAGTAAAATTACCTAAACTAGAGAAACTACTCATATAAGGTATAAACGAACTATAAATACTACCCATAAAGGTGTAGGGTGATGAGATATCAAAGGGACTATGATTGAGTCTATATTCTTGAGCATATGCTAAGTTAAGTTTAGCAGCTTCACGCTTATATGCGATTGTTTGGTCTGTGGTTAATACACCATTACCACCAGCTGCAGCTGATTCAGAAAACATATGTAATATACCGCTAGACATTGCATCACCAGCATCTTCGCCTATTGTGGAGCTATCTACCAGCGTTCCTGCCATGGTATTAATAAGTTTGCCGAGAATTGGAGCCATAATACTTGATATGACAGGTGCAGCCATTTCTGAAACAAGCTGGCCAACAATACTTGTCCAGCCTCCAGCTACACTTAAGAGGAGCTGACCTGCACTACTGTTGATACCTGTACACGATGTTTTAAGGATACCAACATTAGCGCCAAGTGCGTTAGCGAGGCTATTCATTTTACGCGCCCATCCACCACCTGGAACATACTGAGTCCAGTTTGAGGTATCTGACGAAACTAAATCGTTATACATAATTTGCTTATAGCCATGGCTTTCAGGGGCAGATCGTTTTGTAATCTTACCTTCTTTGTTGACCCTTGTAGCCATAAATTTAGCTCCTAATTCGGCCATAGGCGTAGGGTTGCTTGTTCCAGCTCTTGCATGATCTGCAGCAATAGCAAACAAAGTTTCAAATTGGATCAATTGCTCCATTTGGATAGCTCGAATTGTTTTACTGATAGATTGGGCACCGTCTTGTACCATACAAAGCCCACCAGCAAGCATTGCAGCAATATTGCCATTTTTGCCGACACCCTCTTTGATGAGCTTGGCGGCAGCCTCTTTACTAACTGACTTTGATGCACCTTCAGCACCTTCACCAGCTATCTTTTTCGCTTCGTTGCCAATATCAGTATCTTCGGTTATCTTTTCTTTCCCTTCTTCGTCGGATTCCTTCGCTTCGTATTTACCCTTTACTTCTTTGCCTTTGACGGCATTGTCAATACCTTCATCGACTTGTTTTTTGTTTTTTGCTTCGGCTAGACGATCTTTTTTTGTAAGTTTCCACTTTTTTCTAAGATTGGCAGCTACTTTATCAGAAAACACTACCCAGCGGGGTGCGTAAACTTCGTGAATTATAGAGCGGACTTCCGTATCCTGGAAAAAGTTTTTTCTAAAGTCTGGCGAATCAATAACTTTTTTTGTACCATCACTACGTGTAATGCGCAATTGGTCTGGTTTTACACCTAATAAGCCAACATCCTCACTCTTTATAACCTTACCATCTTTGAGAGCTTCGATTCTTCTGTTTTTTTCAAACCGTTTAATCATATACTTTGACAAACGACCATAGCGTTGGCAGACACGAAGTGTGGAGCATATACCACCAGTCGCCTTACCTTCGATACGCTGATACATAATCTTATGAGCACGCTTTTCAAAGCTGGTACTTTGTGAATCCCACTTGATGACTGAATTTTGCAACCAGTGCGAAAGAGAAAGACTGGCAAAATTTGCTGGCGTCATAGCAAGGAAACTACCCCCACCAAACATCATAATAGCGAGAGTGATTAAAGGCTTATTTCGTGCACCAGTTATTGTACCGCGTACTTTACCAAAGAGAGAGGTTGATTTACTAGAAGCGGCAGTATTTACAGGTGAGACATTTGTATTCCACCCTCCTCCTGGCGCGCCTTCCTGGCCTCGGACGGAGTTGGCATAGTCGCTGCCAGTTGCGCCAGTGCTGCTGGCGTTGCTATGGGCGGATGAGCCACTCCCGCTGTTCTCGCGCGACTGGAGGTCTTGGGCGGTGTTGGATTGGCTATAATCACCACTGCCAGCATGATTATTTCGGCCAGCGAAGGTGTCGTTGCTCCAATGCGTATTCCCCGGATTATGCCGGTCGAGATCGGGTTTTTGCTGGGAGGGGATGGGGGTAGGCATGGGACTACGACCTCACTGGCTGCTGGTATAAGCTGTTATTGGCCACCGGGTTGGTGGTGATGAATTGTGTCTCGGTCTCGCTGGCAAAAATGCGGATATGAACGTGGTTTTGCCCAGCAAAGAAGAGTCCATCGCCCACCGGGAAGTTAGACAGACGCTTACGCTCTTCCTCGGTGAGTTTGAAGACCTCAGCTAGCACATCTACCGCACTGGTCGATTGCTTTAGCAAAAGCTGGAGCGAGCTGTTTGCTACAATAGCCCGGCCCTTCTCGCTTCCCATAAAGTCCTCCACATCCTGCGTGATGGTCGTTAGGCCCAGAGAGTACTTACGAGCTCGCTTGGCTAGGCTATGGAGAAACTCCGCTGAGTCTTCGTACTTCATGAGCTGCCAGGCCTCATCGACGATCAGCATCCGCCGGCGCTGTACGGTGCGAGCGATATTCCAGATGTGGCTCAGCACAATATACATCGCTACTGGCCGCAGGTCGTCTTCGAGGTCGCGGATGTTAAACACGACCATGCTGTTATTAATATCAACATTGCTTTGCTGGCTAAAGATGCCAGCAAAGGTACCTGTGGTGTATTTGCGCAGGCGCTGAGCTAGTGACGGCCCTGCCCCACCCATGTGAAGGAGAGTATCGTAGAGGTCGATGATCGTTGGTGGCTGAGAATTATGCGTCAGTGGGTCGCTGGTAATACCGGCCCGAGCATAGGTATCGATGAGCGCTTGGTCGAGATCGGCCTCCTCAGCTGGGCTGAGCAAGGCAATCTGCTGCCCGCCCACCAATGTGCCACCCAACATGAGCTTAAAGAGTCGCTGCAGGGTGATGAGATTGGCGCGCAGGGCGTCGGTTGCTTCGTCGCTGTCGATTACTCGGGGAAGGTCGAAGGGGTTAATCCGCGTATCGCTACTGAGGCTGAGGCGAATGTAACTGCCGCCGACTGCATCGGCCAGCTTCTGGTACTCGTTCTCAGGGTCAATGACGAGAATGTCGGTGCCGAGCATCATACTGCGCAGCGCCTCGAGCTTAACGGTAAAGGACTTACCAGCACCAGACTTTGCAAAGACGACCATATTCGCATTCTCGAGGCTAAAGCGGTCGAAAATAACGAGCCCTTGGTTGTGCTGGTTCACACCGTAGAGAATCCCCTCGCCATCACTGAGGTCGGCACTGGTAAAGGGAAAGCTTGTGCTCACCGCGCCAGTGTTCATGTTGCGGCGGACTTGCAGCTGGTCGGTCATTTGGGGGATGGTACTGTTGAGACCTTGCTCTTGCTGGTTGCTGGCGGTCTTGCTGTAGACCATATTCTGGCCAAAGATCGTCTCGATGACGTGCTGAACGAAGCTCAGCTCCTCGAGGCTATCGGCATAGAGCGTGACGTAGAGCCCAAAGCGGAAGAAGCGCTCGGCCCCAAGCTGCAGCTGGTCGCGCAATTCCTCGGCATCGGCCAGGGCGGCCTCGCGAGCTGGGTCACGCACTTTACCCTTCTCGGAGTTCAGCGCCATATCGGCCTCAAGCTGCGTCACCTTCTTGCGGAGGTTGTTGAGGACGATCTCTGTCTCGACGGGGTAAATAAACATGCTAATATCGAGCACTTGGTCGATGTTGATCAATCCTGACAGCCAGCCTGTGTAGAGCTCACGCGGGTAGCCATAGATGTAGAGTGTGCGGCCATACTTGGTGCCGATGCGGAAGTACGTGCTGTGGATCTCGAGACTGCTGGGAGCGATTAAGTCGCGCAGCGTCGTCATCCCCTTGATAAAGGCTTCTTCTACCTCTGCTTGCTCGCGCTCGCGCTGCTGGGCAGCAATGTCGATTGGATCGGGTCGTCGTGCCATTAAAAATCTCCTTTGTGATATGCTGTCGAGGTTGGGACGGCTCCCTCACCCTTGCGGACGAAGGTGGAAGTCACGTTATTAAAGTCGCCCAGGGGCTCGCGCACCGCTGTGTCGGGGTTGTACATGTTGTAATAGAGGGTACCGAGCTCTTTAGTCTTGAGCTGCACTGCCCGCACACCAATCTGCATCAAGCCATTGAGGATGGTGTCGGCGCGGTTGCGGATCTCCTCGCGGGCTCGCTCGTAGGTTTCTTTGCTAATCTTCGTCACGGTGTTGGTGTTCTTAGGAGCAAAGAGCTTGGTGAAGAACCCTTTACTCTGGTCGAGAATTGTCCCCTCCCCTGCTGGGTAATACGGGATGACGACGTAGAAACTCTTGTCCATGATGTTGGCGTTTTGCGAGAGGTCGTCGATGAAGTTGATATAGTCTTCCATTAGCACGCTGAGCAGCATGTTGTCTTGGGTGCGCTGGATGGCGACCAGCTTATCCAAGTAAGGGCCAATATCCACCCGCTGCGAGCGGATGCAGATCTGCACTGGGAAGTATAGCGCATTGAGGAAGTTCTGGTAGCTATATTCTACCCCCTCGCGCTCACGAGCGCTCATCAGGTCAAAGTTGATCGACTCACAGGCGATGACGGCGCGAAAGCTACCATCACCCATAATAATCATATCATCACGTAATTCTGAAAGGAGGAGGCTATTCTGCGTAGTAGCGGGCTTGGGTGGAGCCTTTTTCTTGGTGTCTTGAGTGGGCTGATCATTCGTATTACCCTGCACAGCTGGTGGCTGAGCTGGTGTTTGCACTGCCGGATAATTACCCTGCGGCGGAGCGGGATACTGCGGATAATTAGCTGGTACCTGGCCCGCTGGCGCAGCGCCCTGGCCTTGGCTATAGCCAAACTGGCTGGGTGGCCCAGCTGGTGGCTGTTGATTGTTGGGCGAATTTGGCGACACCACTCTCCTTCTTATTTCTTAGCGCAAAGGGATGACTATCTCATCATCGTCATCATCCTGACTAGCCTGCTCTTGATGTTGAATCCGGTTGGCTTCATTGGCAATGGCAGCAACGGACAAATCAGAGTTGCTGGCTAGTCTAATTATATCAGGCGAGACGGTGTTTGTGCTAGTGTTTGGCGGCAGATTGTTGCGTTGCTGGGCGAGCTGCTCCTCACGCAGGCGTTCCTCGCGCGTGGGGGTTGTCTTGGCGTAATAACTGGGGTCGAGCGGCTGGATGACCGACTGGTGAATACTGGGGTATGGGTTGTAGCTCACAGCCATATCGATGACATTTTTATCATCAGCCAGTGCTGAGCGCTCCCGGTAGGACACGGCAGCTGGGGTGGGTGCAGGAGCTAGCGTAGGCTGAGCCTGCGCGACGGGTGGCTGCTGAGTTGGTACTGGCTGCTGGGAAGGGTGTGGCGTAGGAGTGTGTGGATAATTGGGAGTTGGCGCTGCTGGGGTCGATTGCTCTGCAGGTGTTGAAGTGAAGGATGGCTGAGTATCGGTAGGAGGTGCTGCTTCAGCTGATGGGTAGCTGGGTGCAGTTGTGGTGCGCGTGGCTGGCTTTTGGGGTGGCACAAGCGGCACGGCATCGGTGCTGGGAGTGGCGTGCTGGCGCAGGTTAGCGTAGATCGCTTCGAAAGATGGTGCTTCTTCTGGTTTGGGCTCTGGCGCAGCTTCTGCTGTGGGCTTGGTCGGTGTGTAGGGCTTGCTCAGGGCATCGGGCAAGACCGAATCGTGTGGAATAACGGCCGGCAGTGCCATTGGCAGAGACTGGAGTGAGTCACGCTCTCGCGGCATAGGCTGGGGCTCGGCAGCAGGTGCTTCGTCACGCGGCGTGTCATCCACTGGAGAGAGCTCGTATACCTCGGTAGATTGCTGAGGTGGGTATGGGTTTGGTTGATCCTGGTAGGCGCTAGCATCGGGCAAAGGAGCTTGCTGATGCGACGATGCAGTGCGGTTCTCGGGGAAGCTCGTGGACGAATATGACACCGCTGGGCGCTGAGGCTCTGGTGCTGGGTATGGCGGCTCTGGCATACGAGGCTGAGGCGGCGACACCGGCGCAAAGCCAGCATCATCAACGGGTGGCTGGTACGGAGGTGTAGCCTGTGGTGGGATAGTTGGAGCTGGCTGTGGTGCTGCCTGGTATGGTTGCGGCTGAGTCTGCGGCCATGCTGGCTGATATGGCACAGGAGCTTGCTGGAGTGGCTGCCCATCAGCTACGGCAGGCAGCGCAGCCGCTGGGGCTTGCATGCGCTCGATGGCGGCTCGGCGCCGGGCTTGGTTTGATTGCTCAATGCGCCGCGTCATCGCCCGTGCTTCGCTACTGTTATCATCAAACATATCTGAGGTCTGCTGCGCCTCGAAGTATACATCACTAATCATCGACCCCTGTGCATCGGGCACACGAGTATGGCGGATAGACCAGCCATGAGTATCGGCCAACTGCGACAGATACGCCAAGCGGCGCTCGGCCTCGTCTTGGCTGAGGTTCTTCGTTCGCTCAATCTCCACCTTCTCGGGCACTGTAATCTCGATGAGTGAGCTGATGCCATCGGGCTGCCACATGCGCCGGCGTGGCTTGGTGTAGAATGATATCACCGCCGCGAGGTAAACCTCCATTGGCTGATCCTTGCGCAGCGGCAAAGCTAGCGCACCAAACAGCAGAATAATCGGCACCGGAATAACCGCCAGTGGCAAAAACACTTGCGACAGCCCCCACGCTAGCGCAATCCCCGCCGCCGCAACCAGCAGATAAATAAACTGGCGAAAGCTAAACGGCCCAAGAATCTTATCCTCTGCCTCTACATCCTGCGCAACCTTATATCTCGACATAGCTTATGTATTTATTATAGCATGAGGGGGATGAGTGGAGAGAATACAGCAATACTTCGTTATTTTATTTTTTACGACCTCGCCAAGAGAAGCGACCACCCCCACCTCCTTGGTTTTGGGTTTGATTCTTGAACGCGTTGTCAATATTATTTTTTACAGCTTCCTCGGCTGCCGAGACAAGTTGACTTTGCAATGCGGCTAGATCTACCTGATTTGCTCTATTGGCAGTCTCTACAGCCTCTTGTTTAATGTCGGCAGCTTTATTAATACGGTCAGGATCGCTGGCATCGAACCCCATAATATTTGCAACAGTTGCCTCTGGTGTTTCTTGACCACGCTCAGTTTGTAGGAACGTATTAAAGTTGGAGCGGACTCTTTCTTGGGCAGTATCGTTAAGTTTTTCCATAGCGTCCTTAATAATTTTACTTTGCCCAGCACTCTTCGATGCTATCGTCTCGTTAGACATCTCACCATTATTGAGCCTGCTTGCTACTGCACCAATAAGGCCATTCTTTGCAGCGAGTTCAGTGCTAAATGCGCCATCTTCTATTTTACCAAGAGTACCAGCACCATACACATCGGCATCACCTCTACTGCGTGCACCAGATGCTGCAAGATATCGCATGTACCCCACTTCCTTACTGTTATAACTATCGTTGTTGCCAAGATCGCCAGTAGCTTTCAAAATCTCAAACCTTTGCTCAGAATTGCCACCTGACATAGCATGGTCAATTGCAGCAGCCCGTTCCATAGCTGTCAAGTTTCTTAAGCTACCTGTTTTCTTGTCTCTAATACTGCCCGAGACCGCTGCATCTGCAATATCCGTGAATGAATAGTTATTAGCGAGCCATGTTTGAGCTTCGTCTTTTTGCTGGTTGCGTTGTTCGGTCTCAAACTTGCTTGCAATCTGAGAGCGACGGTCGCTTGCTTGGCGACCACCAAGAGTATTATATAAGAAACCACGAGCTCCTGTTGCGTTAGCAAACTGCCCCATCATCTTTCTGTTACGCTCTTGTTCGCGTAATAACCTTGCCTGCTGGATACCGTAACCGATTGATGTTTTGCCCATATTTTCGCGAGTCTTTGCCAGAAGTTTTGCATTGCTTCGCATACCCATATGCTGTAACTTGGCTCCTAATGCTCCCATCGCTCCCATCGCTCCCATAAGTAAAGCTGGAGAAGCAAGAAGCGGAATAAACATAACACCAAGAGCTGTAATTTGGCTTGTTACATCATCCTTCGCGATAAAGATGGAGGCTGCTACTTTAGACATACCAAATATAACAGCAATTGTTGGATACACTGCAAGTAAACTGAGGAACATCTTCCACCACTTATGGTAGAGTTTTTCAGTATTAGGAAGAAGAAGTGCCACAAAAGCAAGTGGTGAAATGACTGCCAATATAACAATACCAGCATTGCGACCTAATAGGATAATGAAAGCTAGTAAGAGTCCGATAAGTGCACCGAGTGCAATAGGGCCAAGAAGAGATATATTTGCAACCAACAGAGAACCCTCTGCCGCAACAAAGGTGCCAGCTGCAACGGTGCTACCACCAGCGAGAGCTACTTGAGCGGTCCTCTCGGCAAAACTTGTTTTGTCAGCACCACCAGAAGCTAGAGTATTAATGAAGCCATACAAAGATCCGCCAAGAACATTAGACATATCAATAAGGAATTGACAAACAATAAATGAAACATTGATTAAGATAGATATCATAATCAATCTTGGTAATATCCGCTTAATTCCATAATTGGAAATACCAAGACTTGTGACGTGTGAATATATGACAAACAGGAATGCAGCAATAAGCAGAATATTAGCTATATTGCGAAATGCTGACCATGATTCATTTGCAGCATCTTTTTGGAATATTTCGTGATCAAGAGACAAAAATTCACTAATAATCCCATATAACCCATCGATTACCTTGCCCATAAAGTTTACGACAGGACAAACCATCCATCCGATAGCACCTATTGCATCAGAGCATGTATTTATATCTTCATCCTCTTTATCGCTATCATATGTACCAGTAGCACTATTTGCGGTGCCATCGCTTTTGCCCATACCAGCCAGACAATTTTTGTATGCTTCATCGTTATCAGGGAATTTATTTTTGCAGTCGTCAGCATTCTTTGCTGACCGCCCTTGCTTACACTGGTCTATACCAGCTTTATTACCTGAAAACTTTTTCTCACAGGTATCTTCTTTGATCCATTTTGAATAGGCATCAGCTTTTGCAGCCATCGCTTTTGCTATGTCTACACAAGTTAGATTCGAGTTATTTCCATTACTGTCGAATGCTTTTGTTTTTATGGTTTTATCCCAAGGCCCTCCTTTGACAGGGTTCATGTAGTAGTTCTTATTACTAACATTCCCCTTGCCATCAGTTGTTTTAATGTTTTTTATAGAATACTTATCACTGTCAGGAAAATCCTTGTCTGTTACTTCGGCACCGCACCCACCTCGTAGTACGTTGTACCAATATAGGTATTCAGCTGCATCACTCATCCTTAATTTAGCGTCTGTAGAGTGGACCCCTTTTGCTTTTAGTTTATCAGCAATAGCTTGTAAAATTCCACCAAAACCTTTTGCTAATGTAAAATCAACAGTGAATGGTCCAGTGCCGCTAACACAATCTTCATCATGGCCTGGGCTACTAGGAATGCGCTTTGCTCCAAAACTACATAACATTTCAGTTGGTGACTTATAACCCCACAGTGTTGCTGCATCCTTCACCCAAGATGATTTCTCACCGCGGTCACAATAAAAAACTTGTGAGGCCGCATGGTTACCCCATGCTTTATCATTCCTAACATACTGCGAACCGACGTATTTTGATAAACTCTTAAAAAACCAAGAAGGACCTGAAGTATACCGCTCTCCTGTGAACCAATTACCCGCCTCAACTTCGTTTGCATCTATTTGATTACCATATATCTTCATACTATACGGTGTATTGGTTGCTTTAGGGTCATTTATGTGTAGGCAAAAGCTAAGAGCCTGCGCATATGCCCAGCTTGCAGATTGCTCTTGTGGAGCCATTTGCGAATCTTCCTTTGCGTGGACTATAGGAGAAAATGTTGTTGCCAACAAAGAAGCTACAAACAGAACTACTGTAATAAAAAGAGAAAAACGAGAGAGTGAAAAACACTTCTTTTTGCTACTTGTCATATGTCTATTTAAGCACAGATACAAACAAAACAAAAGACACAAAGTTCATCTAACAGGTGAGAAGCAGAAAACAACATCATATAGATATTACCCAGCAATTCTAATACTGGTGCTAAACACTATAGGTGTAAAATAATATTTACGTTTGCTATTTTTAGGCAAAGTAAGATACTAAGAATAACACTAGTCTAGTAGAAACATTTGTTCTTGCCTTTTGCGGCAGCATGCCCAAAGATTGAGCTCTCTACGAGGGCTCGCTGATTGCTTGCGTTTAGTGGGCTGATAGGATAGTACGTGATCTGCTCAGCGCCATCATTAGTGCTAATAGCGCAAGGAACATAAATAATAGTTGTTGCCTTTGATGGTTGATCATCTTGACCATTGTCATTAGCAGGTAGATCGTCTTTGACTGGCTCAGTTCTTTGGCTTGTGACTGCTTTGTTATAAAAAATAGAAGTTCCCTCGATGCGCTTTTGGTCTGGGAAAAGAGGGTTATCATTGTCATAATATAGAGGGATCTGCCCAATAGGCTCCAAATCATCCCTTGTAGAGGATGGCTGTATAAAGTTTTGTAGTGTCATACTTGGGGCGCCTTCTGACTCGCCCGCCCAAGCAGATGTAGAATACTGTATCATCTTGATAAGCTCATCTCGATAACTTGTTGCTACAGAACGGTCTGGTGCTTGTATGAAGCTCTTGCTTGAGAGAACACAAGCATCAAGCAGTTTCTGTGCTATGCTAATAGCTTCATCTTTATAGCTACTCATCTTATATTTTTCTACAATAGTCTGAGCAACATTAAAAACAAGAGCGTTGTGGTCAATGATTTGCGGTAAACTGTAGCCAACATCTACACTTGGCTTCATGGTGGCATTTTGCTCAAATTTTTCAAGTTGCTCACTATTCATTGTTGGGTATCGATCGGCTATCTTATGTAGAGTTTCGTCTCGATATTGGCCAACAATAGCTTCAAGAAGTACTTGCTTGGTGCTTTCCCACTGAGGAGCTTTCCCAAAGTAATCATTTGAAGGGCTATCAACGGGTATCTCTAGCAGTGACTTAAGGCTTTTTTGGTTTTCTGCAGATAAACTGGTAACATAATCCGAGTTAAGCAAGGCTTCTTGCGGGGATGACAGTGGCTCGTATGTTTGTTCGGGTGAGCTTGGAGTAGTATTAAGATCAAGCTGAGGCGTGCTAGTATCCGTGCTAGTATCACGGCTAGCTTTTACAGAATCGTCTAAATGCGCAATTACTCCACCTCCGACGCCACATAAGACTAGGACGCCGCTAGCTATAATCTTTCGTCGAGTCCACTTTTTATCAGGGTCTTCCTCTGTAGGGTTTGGTGTGTCTGCTTCGTTTTTAGGTTTGTCGTTCTGTAATTCCTGGAACTCCCAGGGTGTATTGGGATCACTTGGGTCGGGGTCATAATCAGGAAGGCGCTCAGGACTGAGGTTTCCTTGGGTAGGCTGCAAATCAATGCTGTCAAGGACTCTACTTACTAAGTCGCCTTCTGTTTGTGGTGTTTTACCTTCTGGTTGGTCTGTTCGTCGTAGTATTTCTGTCATAAGCTTCAATCCTCCCCAATACAGGATTAGTGGTTATGTGTGCTTATTATATGCGCACTTGCGTTTCATGCTACCATTGTTTGCGCGGCAGGTCAAATATTTTTTGGCCTCTGTTGAGAAAAATGAATGGCGCATGCACACAGAGGTTAGTATAGAAATATATTCGAACGATATTTTTTGGCAAAAATGGGAGATATTTTATACATATTGCATGATGGAGAAATATGATGGCTCGAATATAGGAAGTTAATCCTCATCTATGCAGATATGATGGTACCCCGTCCCTATTATTAAAAAAATATAGCCACACAAATTAACAATATACCTAATAAATACTCTGATAAGCTACATAATTTACACGAATAAACCACTATATATCCGAATCACTCATACATATTGCCACCCCACCCCACATCCGCTATAATACAGAGGTACGGAGAGGTGCAAGAGTGGTTGAATTGGCACGCCTGGAACGCGTGTGTGGCGGCAACGTCACCCAGGGTTCGAATCCCTGTCTCTCCGCCATATCAGCGCCAGGCGGCACGCTGCCATAGTAAGTGCGCTGCTGATTCGTCTTTTGGCATGATGCGTGGCTATACTGTATATTTTTGTGCAGATTGGGCTTGCAGAAATGTTTTTTGACAGTTTATACTAAAGGATAATTATGGTACGATCTTCTACACCAGTTATAGAACTCCGAGGCCTCACCAAGCAGTACGGTCTGGGCGACGCTGCCCAAAACGCCTTGGATAATGTCGACCTGCGAGTCGAAAAAGGCGAATTCATCGTCATCATGGGCCCTAGTGGTTGCGGCAAGACGACATTGCTCAATATCATGGGTTTGCTCGACCGCGCCGACAGCGGCGAGTATTTTCTTGATGGAACATCGGTCGCGACACTGAGCAAGCGCCAGCACGCCCGGATTCGCTCGCGGCAGATTGGCATTGTCTTCCAGAGTTTTAATCTGATTAATCGCCTAACAGTGCTTGAGAACGTCGCCCTTCCCCTGAGTTATCGTGGGGGGATGCGCCGCGTCAAGCGTCTGGAGCAAGCCAGTGCGGTGCTAAAGAACTTCCACCTCCAAGAACGCGAATATTACATGCCGTGGCAGCTCAGTGGTGGACAGGTGCAGCGCGTGGCAATTGCTCGCGCCCTGGTAAATCACCCGTCGATTATCCTCGCTGATGAGCCAACGGGTAACCTCGATAGCCGTTCGAGCCATATTATTATGGAAGAGCTGGCTCAGCTACACCGCCGAGGCAATACCATCATTATGGTGACGCACAACCCGAACCTTACGAGCTATGCCAGCCGTGTGATTAAGATGCTTGATGGACAGATTGCCAGTGATGAGCAGATGCGCACCACTGCCGCTACGCCAACACCGGTGGCCCGCAAGCCACGAGTTCGCCGGGCGGCGCCTGCTGGCAAGGCTGCGCCGACGATTGCGCAGGGCACAGCATCGGCCGCTCAGCCAGCTGCACCAGTCAAGGCAATTGCTCGCGGTCGTCCAGCGAAGACCCCTGCACCAGCAACGACAGCACCGACAGTGGTCGACTACGAAGATCCGCATACCCAAGATGGCCCGACCATCGAGCCTATGCCAGTTGCTCCACCAGAGGTGCCGCCAGCCTTGCCTGCCGCACAACAAGCGGCTTCGGCTACCCCAACTCAGTCTCAGTCTGCAGCAATGCAGCCTCAACTAGCCACGCAACAACCAACAAACCAACCTGTCCATACTGCAGCTCAGCCATCATCTACGTCGTCTGCTGTATCGGCCGCTCAGCCAGCTGTGGCCACACCAGCTCAGCAGCCCACTTCACCATCGTCTGCTCACCAATCTAGTACAAAGGAGCCCCAGGCATGATAATCATTGACCATTTCGAAAATGCAAGCAGTAGCTTCCGGCGCAACCGCGGCCGTAATTTGCTGGCAACGCTGGGTGTGGCAATTGGTGTGGGTAGCATTGTGGCGATCTTGGCGCTGAGTGGTGGCCTGCATAATATTATTTCTCAACAGGTGTCCGAGCTTAATAATAACCTCATTGTCGTGCGCCCTGGTGTGCAAGATAAGAGCTTCTCGTCGCTGGCGAGCTCGGTCGCGCAGTATAATTACAATACCAGCACCATCACCGAGTCCGACGTCGAGGCAGTGCGCAAGATGCCACATATCCGCGCTGTGGCACCAATGATGACTTCTGAAAACAAGCTCAAGGGCGATGGCCGAGAGGCCAACGCGACCGTCGTGGCAACCTCACCCGACTTAGCTATTACCAGCCAGCTCGAGCTGCGTGAGGGCGACTTCCTTGAGGGTGGCACACACGACGCCAAGCCAGCGGTGCTTGGCCCAAAGCTATCAGTGCAGCTGTTTGGTACAGAGCAGTCAATTAGTCAGACTTTCAAGATTCGTGGCAAGGAATTCATCGTGGTGGGCGTGATGCGCGGTGTAGAAAAGCCACTGAATTATAACAATGTCGATTTTGATAACGCAGCCATCATCACCACTGAGGCAGGCAAGAAAATCCACAGTGGCCATACACAGATTCAGCAGATCAACATCCAGGCTGATGCGTCGCAGCAGGTCGGGCAGATTGCTCAGCAAGTTAAAGACAAGATTAAGCAAAATCACCAAGGGGAAGAAGACTTTACTGTGGCAACGGGCGATGCGATTAGCCAGCCAACTAACCGGCTCTTTACAGCGCTGACCCAGGTGTTGACGCTGATTGCAGCTATCTCGCTGGTGGTTGGTGGTATTGGTATCATGAACATCATGCTGGTGAGTGTAGTAGAGCGCACGCGCGAGGTGGGTATCCGCAAAGCGGTTGGTGCAACCGATGGTAATATCATCACGCAGTTTGTTATCGAGGCGCTGGCGATTAGCTTGCTTGGCGGTATCTTGGGCTACATCCTGGGCTACATAGTGGCGCTGAGCTTTAGTGTCTGGCTGTCCTTCCCGCCAGCACTGGAGTGGCAGACAGCAGTGATGGCAATTGGCCTTGCACTAGCGGTTGGCCTTACCTTCGGCCTCTACCCAGCTATTCGTGCCGCGCGCAAGAACACGATCGAGTCGCTACGGCAGTACCACTAAACAAGATAGTTATGTTGATACAGAACCCGCCTGAAATGTGGCGGGTTTTTGTGTGGGTATGGTACTTCTGCCCTGCTCTACCTCTGTCCATTTATAGAGTATGATGATAGAATTTTTGCGCGTATTATTCTAGATTAATCGTCATATGTAATGTTTGAGATGATGAGCGATTTCGTAGGTGAATTTATTGTAGCAGATCGTTGTTTATGTAACTTTTTTGCGACAGCGAGTTACCATACAAGATCATGACAAGGGCTTAAGAATTAGAATAGAAAAAACAAAACACTACGATTCTCAAAAACTAAAATACGCTAGGATTAGAGCTTTAAAATTTGTCGCTCTTCCCCTGCTTCACGCCATTCAACACCCCAAGGTAGCAGCTGGCAAATTCCGCTAGTATCATGCTATGTAGCACCTGCTCTACCTCTGTCTCACCCGCAAGCAAGATAGACTTTGCGTGGGGTCTGCGGCCACTGAGGTGACGATCGAGCGCTGCCATGCGCTGCTGGGTAGCGGCGTCATTCTCACTCGCGAGGTCGAAAAGCGCAAACGGTTTATCTACCGGATGGCTCAGCCAGCCGTGAGCACCAGCGTGCTCTGCCTCAGTAAGGGTGGTAGAAAAGGCTACATTGTGCGCTCGTTCTTGCCAGCACCACTGCCACCACTGGGTCACTGGCGCGAGCGCCCCACTGGCGCAAAATACTGCTGTCTTGCCCGCTGCTTGGCGTGCAAGCTGCTTGGCGAGGTTGCGAGCGGTTGGCATGGTAGCGCCCCACTGCTGCAGCACGTTGCTCACATGGACTCCGCTATAGACTATAGCATCCACCACATCACTATCCAGCAGATGGTAAGCTGCCAGTAACATACCAAGCGTCGTGAGTATGCGCTGCCGCTCCACCTGCACTTCCCCATGAGCAATTGGCATAATAGTGGCTGCAGGATATGCTGCAGCGTACTCAGCCGCGGCAGCATCGTGAGTGAGCAGAACGGCCGGAGCGGCATGCTGCTGTGTATAGCGCAGCATATTCGTCACCTGGTCAGGCAAGATGCCAGCCTCTATAATAACCACCAGGCTATGCGTGCTCACAAATGGTGGTACTGCTGCTGCCTCGCAGCATAGCACAGGCACAGCCATATAAGGCTGCACGAGCTGCTGAGCGACGTGAGCCAACACCACACTACCATCCGTTGCTATAATAACAACATTATGAATATCGTGCTGGGGTGATATGTGTGAGAGCTGATTTGCTACCTCTGTTGGTAGCGTCGTTTGTTTCCATAATGTTGCAACGTGATGCAGAGTGGCCTCGGCACCGCGTTGACGCAATATGGTCTGGTCATCAAGCATAATCGTCTCCTTCTGCTTGCAAGAGTATACCCTCCCATGATACATTAATTAGCAGAGAATCATAAGCATATTTGGAGACAGGTGGGAACCATGAATATCAGCACTACATCACAATCAATTACCGACGATCAAGAGCTTGCCAAGGTGCTTGCTGGGATCGGCCCGCAGGTGGGCACAGCAGCGTCGCAGCGGTCGCAGGCAATGATGTCGGGGCAAGGTGCTGGTCGTTCATCGCTCTCGGGTATGTCGGGCAATATGGGCTCGTCCGTGCCGGTCATGTCGTCTCAGCAGCAGCCGTCGCAGCCTGCGCCCAGTGGTGAGGCGCTCAATGGCGTGAAGCAATCGGCCATCAAAGAGCTGCGTCCACTGGTGGATAAGCTCAACGTTAGCCCAGATGAGAAGTTCGATACCTATCTGCTTTTGATCCGCTCGACAGACGACAAGAGTTTGATCGACCCAGCCTACCAAATCGCCAAGTCGATCCGCGACGAAACCCGCCGCGCCCAAGCGCTGCTCGACATCATCAAAGAGATCGACTATTTGTCGCAGCGGTAGCGGATACTGCAATAAGAACAAGCATTATCACCACTGATGTGGTGATTTTGTTATGGTACTAAAAATGATATATAATACAAACACAACCATGGTAAAAACACGTCACTATAAGCCACATCGCCGTACACCCAAACATCATAGCATTGATGCAATGCCATCACTTATATCGCCGAGCCAGTGGTCGACGTCTTCTTCGAACATCAAAAAGCAGCTTGTTACTGTTGATGCAGCGCTGAAGAGCCAAAAGCCACATCTCACCTACCTCGTCGAGCAGCAGGGTCGCAATTGGAGTGAGGAAAAACGCCGCCAGCGACGCTCGGCTGCCTTGGGAGAGAGTGCTGTGGCGCTCGTGCAGCACTATGCGAGCAAAGAACAGTGGTCGCATGTGGATATGGCGCGGCTGCTTGCAGCGTATCCTGGCTGGGTGGAGGCGACCGAACAAGATGATACGGCGCTGACTCGGCAAGAAAAGAAGCAGCGAATCAAGAAACTCACGCACTTTAACCATGCCCTGCGCGATGTGATAGACAACGCCACACACGCCTGCGAGACATGGAAGTCGATACCGTCTGTATCGGATATAGTTAACGGTTTAGAAGCCGTGTGCCCAGGCAAGAAGCATACTCAAAACAAGCAAGATCAAAAAGATATACTGTATGCGACAGTAGCGGGCATTCGCAACGAAGTGCTCTTCATGCGGGTGCTGGATGAAGCGGGCATTGCCTATGAGCCAGGTACGGCCAACCAGGATATGCGCGGGATAGATATGATAGTGAATGGTAAGCTTATCGATCTCAAGTCATCTGAACACTATGTGCATGAGGCCCAGGAGGATGCTGCTGAGCATGGCGATGACAGACGGATCTTTTTCTTCCCTGGTGTGGAACGGTATGAATATCGCAATAAACTAATGCTGCCGAAGGAAAAAATTATCCGGGTTATGCCACGGGTGGTAGCCCGCATGTATAGCCATGGTATCCTAGATAAGCCAACGCAACAGAGGTAGATCTCACCACAGACATGCGACCATAACAGAAATAAAGGAGATACAGTGCCATATGCCGCACGAAATACCACAGCAGCCGTCAGACGGAGAGCGTAAGGGGTATACAGTGTTTAAATATTCAATTACTCAATCAATTACTGAGAGAGTGCCATGGCCATATAGTGGTCCTGAAGGCGAGCCATGGCTGCTCTTTATCCAGTGGATGTCGCTGCAGTGGAGTGAAGATGATATATCTATAGCAACTGGCATAACTACTGATGGATGTCTTGCACGAGCCTATATTGACGAGCATGCAAAAGATATAAGGCTTGAGGTAGAACCCAAACAAGCCGACGGAGAGACAAGTACTCCGCAGAGCAGCTAGCTACGGGCAGATATTAACTCGCTGATGTCCGCTTGCTGTGGCGCGAAGCTGGCTTTTTCTTGCGCTTGGCTTTTGAGATAGGTTTGCTGGCGTCTTTTGTGCGCTTGCGCTTGCTCTTGCCTTTTGCTGACTTCTTTTTCGATGTTTGCCGCTCACGGATAGCATTTTGCACCTCTGTTATTTCGTCCCAGGGGTGGGTGCCGTCGGCGCGCTCGATGGTTTTTTCGTGGCCTTTGCCGAGGAAGACGACGGTGTCGCGGGCGGTGCGGGCACGGCGGACGGCGAAGCGGATGGCCTCAGCGCGGTCGTGGATGAGGAAGAGGTCGGTGTCTTGGGTTTTGCCAGCGGCTTCTGCACCTTTGGCGATTTGGCTAAGGATGTGCTGCCCGTCTGTATCGCGGTCGTCTTCTTCGGTGAGGATAAGCTCGTCGGCGATTCGCCCTGCGATCTTGCCCTGAATCGCTCGCTTGGACTCATCGCGCTGGCCAGCCGAGCCAAACAAGACTATCAGCTTGCCCTTGGTGCTGGCTCGCACACTGCCCAGCAGACGCTCGAAAGCGTCGGGCGTGTGGGCAAAGTCGACAATAGCGGAGAATGGCTGCCCAGCATCCACGACTGTCATACGGCCCTCCACCCCGGTGAGTGCAGCCAGGCCCTGCTCGATCTGCACCCGGCTGAGACCCACTTCGTGCCCCACGGCTACCGCGGCCAGGCTGTTGGCAATGTTGAACTCGCCCGGCATATTGATGGTGATGTGATGCATCTGCCCCATGAGCCATACATCATAGCGGCTGCCCGAGGCGGTTTGGGTGATGTTCGTAGCGCGAATGTCGCCGCCTGCAATGCCATAGCACAGGCTGCGCGGCACCGCTTGCTCGAAGACTGCCGCCGATGGATCATCCGCATTGATAATGCCAACCCGCCGCGCCAGCTTGAAGAGACGTATTTTGGCGGCGCGGTAGCGCTCGAATGTCTTGTGATAATCCAGATGCTCGTGGGTGACGTTGGTCATGACGGCAATGTCTATCGGGATGCCAAAGATGCGGTGCTGCGCCAACGCATGGCTCGTCACCTCTAGCACCACCCACTGCACATTATGCCGCCGAAACTCCGCCAGCCGCTGCTGCAACAGAGGTGCAGACACGGTGCTCATGTGCTCGGTTTGCGATGTGATGTCGTCATTCACTCCATATGCCACCGTCGTCATTAGGCCGGCATTGTAACCTGCCTCGACCAGCATGCGGTGAATCATAAAGCACGTCGTGGTCTTGCCGTTTGTCCCCGTTACGCCAATGACATGCATACCCTGGGCTGGGAAGCCTTGGTTGGCCGCTGCCGCAGTAGCTTCGAGCAGCCGATAGCCTGGCTCTAGCGCCGCCAGCACGCTGGGTGGGAGCGTATTCTTGAGTGTTTGTTTTAGAGAAAATGCCATGGCACATATTATACCACTTTTGGTAGTATTTAAAACCATGAGAGGCATGATTTTTTGAGTAAGCAAACTTGGGAGGAAAAGTGCAGAATTTCTCTTAATTTCAGCCGTATTGTTTCGTCATTTTAGCTGATGAAGTGGCGAAATTTGTCGTTGTGTTAATAGAGTTCTCTCGTATTAGCACGATCGATTAATATACTCGTAGAATGTTGATCTGAGTATCGCATGAGACGGAAAAGGAGAAGTTGAGAGTAAGCCTACCATTGAAACTCAAACTCATGCAATTTGATATTATTACACTGCTTTCCTGTCTTCCCTGCTCTGCTATAATAACTTTATGAAGATTCTTGGGATAGAGAGCAGCTGCGATGAGACAGCGGCTGCGGTGGTGGCCGATGGGCGGCGCTTGCTGAGCAGTGTGGTTCACTCGCAGATAGATATTCACGCCCAGTATGGCGGTGTGGTACCAGAGGTAGCGGCGCGGAGCCATATTGAGATGATTACCCCGGTGATCGACCGCGCCTTGGCCGATGCAGCGTGCAGCTGGGGTGAGATTGATGGCATTGCGGTGACGTATGCGCCTGGGCTGGTGGGGTCACTATTGGTCGGGACGCTGGCGGCGCGGACGCTCGCACTTGTGCACAAGAAGCCGCTCTATGCGATTCATCATGTGGAGGCGCATGTCTATGCTAACTTTGTGGTGGAGGACGGTCGGCCAAAGCCCGAGCCAGCTTTAGCGCTACCCGCTGCGCAGCCGAGCTTCCCTATGCTGGCGCTCATCGTCTCTGGTGGGCATAGTCAGTTGGTGCTGTTTCGGGCGCATGGTGACTATACACTACTTGGCCAGACGCAGGATGATGCCGTGGGCGAAGCCTTCGACAAGGTAGCGAAAATCATTGGCCTGCCCTACCCTGGTGGCCCGGCTATTGCTACTGCCGCTATGCAGGGCGACCCGCAGCGCTACACATTGCCCAAGGCGCGGATGCAGGGCCAGTATGATTTCTCCTTCTCGGGCCTCAAGACGGCCGTGCTGCGCCGAATGCAAGCTGAGGTGGGCAAAGATACCTCTTTTCCTTCGCACGAGCTCCCAGCGCTTGTCACGCCGCAGCAGCGCCATGATATGGCAGCGAGCTTCCAGCGCGTGGCGGTAGAGACGTTGGTGGATAAGACGGTGCTGGCTTATGAGCACTATGCGCCGCGCTCCGTCGTGATTGCTGGTGGTGTGGCGGCCAACCAAGAACTCCGCCGCCAGCTACGCACCGCCCTGCCCTGCTCTATTAGCTACGCACCGATGGCCTTTTGCACAGACAATGCAGTGATGATCGCCGCTCTCGGCTACTACTACGCTCAGGCTGGCCACACAGTCGACCCATACCTACTCGAAGTGCAGCCAAGTTTGTCGATGCGTGAAGCGGTGTGGGCTGATAATTAGCCTTCTTTTGCGCGAATCTGCCTGGCCAGCGCTGCAGCAGCTACAACAGTTTCGTCGAGTGTGCGATAGATCGGGAGCTCTGGCTGCTCGAGGTGTGCTTGTGTTTCGATGTCAAATGGTCGGTCGAAGCTTTTGTCAATGCCAAGCACAATAGGCGAGTCGCGTCCGAGTTCCTTACCAAGCTCTAGTGGTGTAATGATGCCTGGTCCCTTGACAAAGTAAAACATTACCACGCGTGCGAGCTGTAGATTCCGGTGTTCCCATGTGATCTGCTCCTTCGCAATATCACCAACGCGCGGTATTCCTTCCGGGCGTCGTGGGTTGGCAATAATGAGCTCTTCGTCACATGATTCTGTTTGCTCAATATTTTTTAATAATTTTTCTGCTTGGTTTTGCCAATCTTCTGCACCAGAAATAGGACCTGCAACGAAGATGTCTGGTCTTAATTCTTGCATAGATAACGCTGATGTTGGGCGTTTGACGAGCATGGCAAAATAGTATCATGGACTATTGCAAAGGTCAAATATCACAGACACGAAAAATAAGCTGAAGATCTGCAAGTCGCGGATTTTTTATCTTACCGTAAGGTGAATGCTATCTACCACGGTGCCTAGTAGTGTAGATATTGTTACGAAGGCAGTGCTCTACCGCGCTATAATCTTTCGCGCCGCACGCATGAAACGAACCACCTGATGTATGAATGGCCGAGCGATATATTCATAGCAGCCAGCGCGTTCCTCCAGTTGGCCGCCAAAGCCTTTTTTGAAGTGATACACTCCCTCTTGCTCGGGGAAGCCGTTGAAGTTTCCGCTTGTGCCGTAGAAGTTATAGCGCTGAGCGCCAAGGCTGATGGCACGGCGCATTGCTGCATATTGCAGGGCGTATGAGCCAGAAAATTTGGCATGTTGATCGTCCGACCCACTGAGAAAATACACCACCTCGTTATCGCTCGTGTGCATGAATATGGCGGCGGCCAGCGGCAGGACGTCGCCGCTAGCTGCCTGGCGCAACGTTTCGTAATCTGCCAAGCGTTTGGATATCGCAGTGAGCTGATTGTTGAGTTCCTTCACCTGCCCTTGCTTGTCTGGCTCGGTCGCTAGCGCATCGCGCTCGGCTTGCAGGGTATCTTGCTGGGCGCTGAGGCGGGCTTGGTAGCCAGCAAGGTCGAGCTCGGCAATCAGGAACCACGCCTGCGTGCGATGGAAGGCGCGGAACAATTGCTGATAAAACGCTTCGTTGCGCCCTGAGAAGCCACGCCGCGTGCCAGTATCGATTAGCAGCTTCGCAAATGGCGCGAGATCATCCACTGCAGTAATCTCGCGTACCGCCACACCATACTTGGTAGCTGCCTTGACGCAGCTGCGTGTCTTGGTATCGAAGCTCTTGAGTAGTGCCGCATCGTCGTGATAAGGCGAGAGATCTTTGGCAAAGAACCAGCGCACATAGCGTGCGTTGCGGTCGGTCTGCTGCGGGGGGATGGCGCGGAAGCCCGTCTGTGTGAATTGCCGCAGTGCCTTGGCTGTGCCTGCTACTTCGGTGAGATGAGTGGGGTCACTCCCTTGCCGCAGGATGAGTGGCGGTTGAATCCGAAGTAAAATACCTTTATGCGTTTTGACATATTTCTTGAGTTCTGTCAATAATGTACTGAGCACTGCTGAGTTATGATAATCCACCAGCGGCCCTTGCAAACATTCAAACTCGCTATAGCCCAAGGTGCGCCACTCGTACAGCACAGCGGTAGCCACCAAGCGATCATTCTCAGCAAACAACCCCAAATAATGTGGCTGCCAGCCCAGCTGTGCCACCCGCGTGGCATTAGCGGCCGACTGGACGAAGCTCCCTAGCGGATGCTGCGCGATAAATTGCTCGAGTGTGGATGGGTCGATAGGCTTGAGCTGCATAATGATAGCGATAGTATAGCATTTTTGAGTAGTGAGAGGAAGAGATGTCTAATAGCAAGGTATATCAGCCTTAGACTTTTCATAACGCGCGTACCTCTGGGCTAGATCAACACTATTTTATACGAATATTCACCATCTCGTCGTGGTACGCATGGAATTTTTGCAACAATCATCAGTGAAAATCCGCTACAAAGTTGCTATACTAATGTTATGAAACATTTTTTACAGACTCAGGCATGGGAGGCCTTTCAACAAGCGCAGCAGCGCCACACAGTGCGGCGGGCAGACAAAGGGTGGCAGTATTATGGCATTATCGAGCATGGTCGGCTCAACCATCGGTTGTATGTACCCTATGGGCCTGAAGCAGATAATGATGCAGCCCAGGAAGCAGCGCTCAAGGATATCATTGCTACTGGGCGGCAATATGGTGCAGACTTTGTGCGGGTTGACCCCCGGACGACGCGGCTTGAGCAGTTGCAAAAT
Organism: uncultured Candidatus Saccharibacteria bacterium; assembly: GCA_938036625.1. Classification (GTDB taxonomy): domain Bacteria; phylum Patescibacteriota; class Saccharimonadia; order Saccharimonadales; family Saccharimonadaceae; genus Saccharimonas. Next base: position 70,779 of record CALHQH010000020.1, read on the forward strand.
CTTGGCTTTCGCAAGGCAAAAAGTCTCCAGCCAGATCGAACGATTATTAATGATGTAACGATGGATCACGATGCAATCCTGGCTAATGCCAAACAAGCGGTGCGCTATACGTGGCGCAAGAATCAGAAGGCAGGAGTGCGGTTCCATACCAGTTATGAGCCAGCAGATATCGAGATTTTTCTTGATATGATTCACGATGTCGCCAAGCGTACTGGCATGCAGCCTCATAGTGATGCCTACTTTCGCCAAATGGCAGAGGTGCTCTTCCCGCGCAAGGCAGCTGGCCTGATGTATGCCACGCTGGAGGACAAGCCAGTTGCAAGCCTCATCTTCTTTAGTGATGGTACAACGATGGCCTATGCTCACGCGGCGTCCTATACCGCTCAGCGCAACCTCAGCCCGGCCACGGCACTAGTGGTGTCTGCCCTCTTCTATGCGCACGATACCGGGCACAAATTCTTCGACTTTTATGGCATTGCGCCAGACGACGTACCGAAGGATCACCCCTGGGCGGGCTTCACGCACTTCAAGAAGTCGTTTGGCGGTACACCGGTGGACTACATTGGCACCTGGGAGAAACCGCTCCACCCGCTGCGCTATCGGCTGTATCACCTCTACCAAGCGTTGTACCAGCACGTGCGTAGCCTGCGCCAGGCGTCGTATCGCCGCTCGCATAAGTAGCAGGTAGGGTACTGCACAGAGAAAGACGCTCTAGCAGGGCGTCTTTTTATATTACCTCTCCCCTACTCTACTGACGTGACTTCAGACGGATGAGATATGAGATTCATATGCTGATGTGGGACTGTAGAGCTTGATAAAGTTGCACGCATTATTCACGTGAAATAGAGATATGTATAGGTGAGAATCGGGCTATCACTCCCCTGTTGCAATTTAATTTTGGTCGTAACTATGATAAACACAAGCTGTCTTTATTTCTGGTTTATTATTCATACCTCCCTTTTGGATTATATGAAGCGTGTTGATGAACGCAGCATGATGGTATGCGTGCAGACGTTTGCAGTGCAGAGACTTCTGCTGTTTCTCTGATACATCGCCCCTTCCTTCTCTACGCTCTGCAGGATAATTTAAAATTAAATCTTAATAGTTGTAGGCGAAGGCCATCATAAATCATACCTTCCACGTGAAAATTACAAAGTAGGAAATCGCCAGAGCAAACTACGAGACAATAGACACTAATCCGCAAAACAAGATATTAATCAGATCATCACAATTAGCTGCGCGTTTGTCTCACTACCAACCCCTGTCACCCCTGCCATTGACTCGCCAAACGTGCTATACTAGGTAGCTGAAGTTGCACCAAAAAATCGGCTAGATAGATGCTACACGCACATTTTCACGTGAAGCACTTCGCACGCCGTTTTCGTGTGAAAAGTATCAATAATCTGTAAGGAAGCCACCGCCATGAAACTTGCCAAGACCTACAACCCTAACGAATACGAGCCAAATATCTACGCCATGTGGGAGAGTGCTGGTGTGTTTCGGCCAAAAGGGGAGGGCACGCCGTATAGCATCGTGATGCCGCCGCCCAATGCCAATGGCAACCTGCACGTTGGGCATGCCCTGGGCTCGGCTTTGCAAGATATCTTGGTGCGCTACCACCGGATGAAGGGTGACGACGCAGTGTTTATCCCGGGGGCAGACCACGCTGGCTTCGAGACGTGGGTGGTGTACGAGCGCGAGCTAGAGAAGCAGGGCAAGACGCGCTTTGATTACTCGCGTGATGAGCTGTATGCACAGGTGTGGGACTTTGTGGATAAAAAGCGGGGCGATATGGAGCTCCAACTGCGCGCCCTCGGCGTCGGGGCCGACTGGGAAGATATGGTCTTTACGCTTGACCCCAAGGTGGTGGAAACGGTCTATGGCACCTTCAATAAGCTGTGGCAGGACGGGCTGATCTACCGGGGTGAGCGGATCGTGAACTACTGTACCAAGCACCAGACCAGCTTTGCCGACATAGAGGTAGTGCACAAGACGGAGAAGTCCAAGCTGTGGCGCATTGCCTATCCGCTACTCGATCATATTGGTGAGATTATCGTCGCTACCACGCGGCCCGAGACACTACTGGGTGATACCGCCATCGCTGTAAACCCGGCAGATGAGCGCTACAAGAAGTTGATCGGCACCAAGGCGCTGCTGCCGCTGGTAGGGCGCGAGATCCCGATTATTGCTGACGAATATGTCGATGCGTCATATGGCACTGGTGCGGTCAAGATCACACCGGCCCATGACCCAAATGACTTTGAGATGGGGCAGCGGCATGGGCTGCCGGTGGAGCAGGTGATTGGCTTCGATGGGCGAATGACCAATGTTCCTACGCCATTTGACGGCCTCACCACAGTGGAGGCACGCCAGCGGGTGCTGGAGGCGCTGGAGCGCGAGGAGCTGCGCCGTGGCGAGGAGGAGCTGGAGCACTCGGTGGGGCATTGCTACAAGTGCGATACCGTCATTGAGCCGATGGTCAAGGAGCAGTGGTTTATCTCAATGCGGCCCTTGGCGGATGCAGCGATTGCTGCCATCGAGCGTGGCGATGTGACCTTCACCCCCGCCAACAAAGGCGAAGTCGTCATCAAATACCTGCGCGAGATCAAAGACTGGAATGTCAGCCGGCAGATCCCGTGGGGGATACCCATCCCAGCCTTCCAGAGCACGACCGACCCAAGTGACTGGATCTTCAACACAAATGTCAACGAAAAAGAAATAGTTGTAAATGGCACAACATATCGTCGGGAAGAAGATACGCTTGATACTTGGTTTAGCAGTGGGCAGTGGCCATTCATCACCACCGACTATTTGCAAGATGGGCCGCTGGCGAAATTTTACCCCAACGCGGTGATGGAGACGGCGGGAGATATCCTCTTCTTCTGGGTGGCGCGGATGATGATGCTTGGCCTGTACTGCACGGGACAGGTGCCGTTCCGTCATGTCTATCTCCATGGGCTGGTGCTGGATGAGCGCGGGCAGAAGATGAGCAAAAGTAGGGGCAATGTGATCAACCCAATGGAGGCGATCAGCCAGTATGGCTCAGACGCACTGCGCATGGGGATTATCGCTAGCCGCTCAGCCGCTCAGCCGCAAGCCTTTAATACCGGCAAGGTGGTGGCAGCGCGCAACTTTTGTAATAAATTGTGGAACATCGCTCGCTTCATCGAGGCGCAGGTGGGGGACACGCAACCGGTGCACGTGCCAACGCCGCAATCGATGGCTGATCATTGGATCATCCGCCAATTGAGCAGGGCAGGGGAAGCGATGGAGCAGCAGCTAGCACAGTATCGCTTTGCTGAGGCGGCAGAGACACTCTATCACACGGTGTGGGATGATGTGGCCGATTGGTATATCGAGGCAGCCAAGGTAGAGCAGCACGCTGATATGCTGGTGTGGGTGCTGGATACGTGCCTGCGCTTGGCCCACCCATTTGCACCATTTGTGACGGAGACGATATGGCAAAGCCTGAGCTGGCATAACGATCTCCTGGCGGCGGCACGATATCCGCAGGCTGAGAAATACAATGAGCTGCAAGCGGCTGAGTTTGGCCGGCTCAAGCGGCTCGTGACTGAAGCGCGCTACGTAACCAGTGAGTTGCCAGGCAATGAACGCTACACGCTACTCTATATGGATGATGCGCTGGTGGCGGATAATGCCGAGCTAGTGCGGCGCTTGGCTGGCCTAGCGGCGGTGGAACATACTGATGTAGCACGAGGGCTGCGCTTGGCTGCTAGCGGCCGCGATGCCTGGCTCGACGTAAGCGACGAGACGCTCTATGAGCACCAGACGAACCTTGAGAAGCGTTTAGTTACAGCACGCAATGACGCCGCTAAGCTAGAAGCACGCCTAGCAAACGAGCGCTACACCAGCCAAGCACCCGCCCACCTGGTGGAAGAATCGCGCCAGCAGCTGGCAAGCAAGCAAGCGCTGATCGAGCGGCTGGTGAACGAGCTGCAGGTGATCGAATAGCAGCACTGCAAATTTAATAACTAGTGCTAATAGAGAAGGCTACCGTCGATGTGCGATGGTAGCCTTTTTGATGTATAGAGATATTGGCAAGTGGCAATCCAAGTTCTTGCGCTTTGAATGACACACGGAGTATTTAGTGGGGAGAGGGAAGCACACGTATAGACGAAGGGGCTATTGTGATAACGAGCTATAATGGCTAAAGCTGAAAAATCTCACCATATCACTCGTTCTATTCGTACCGTTTTTTCTAAAACCTTATGACGGATGTGTTTCTTAGAGTGTTCATCGCATGAATTTATAAGCATAAACACGCTGTGATAAGCGTACCATCACACGCTATCAAGCAAAGTTCTAAGAAGGGGACTAGTGTAGGACAAGGAAAGGCTACCTACATCTACACAAAACATACTTGACAGAAAAGAAACATCCTGCTACCATGAATATGAACAAAAATAGAACTAACGATAGTCACCAATACACACAATGAAACACAAACATCACACTACTTCACCCAAAACCATCCTCGCGCAGGCGGCCGTGGCGGTCTTTAGCCTGCCGCGCTGCGAAGCCGTGGGCTGCAAGGCTCGGCGGAACACGATAAACTAACAACCGATCCACACGTCCATCCGCATCATACGTCGCTTGGGCATAAGGCAGCGCATCACGGGCAACACCACACGCCGAGTGTGCCACCGCGCGATGATGAATATAGATATTTGGCGCATAAGCAGCGGGGGACGCGTCGCGCCTTTGATAATCAGTTCTTGCCGATTGTTGGTTAGTTATTGATGGTGATACGGATGACCAGCGGCAATCTGCTGCGCCCGGTAGAGTTGCTCGGCCAAGATGAGCCGCACCAACTGATGCGGAAACACCAGGCGAGACAGCGACCACACCAGGTTAGCGCGCTCCATCACTGCCTCCGTCACACCGTATGCTCCACCAATGATAAGCACAAGCGGCTTGCCCTGAGCCATTGGCTGGTGCAGGCTGCGCGAGAGGGCGGGCGAGTCGAGCATTGTGCCACGCTCGTCCAGTAGTACAACATATGCGTGGGGCGAAAGCACTCGAAGAATCTGCTGCGACTCCTCACGGCGTGCTGCATCGCCACTGTGCGAGCTAGCTGGGAGGAGCTTCCACTGCAACTGCCAAGCACGGGTCATGCGCTGCTCGTAGCGTGCAATGCCATCGACTAGCCAGGGTTCGTGTCGCTTGCCAACGGCGATGATGGTGATCATGCGCTGGCGTCTCTACTACTGCTGGACACTGCTGCAGCAAGACGCTGAGCAGTGGTAGACAGACAAGTATCGCTAGTATCAGTCGGGTAGTCATGATGGAGCTGTAGCACCTCGCGGTCATACAGCGGCACGAGATGAATATGAGCGTGCGGCACATCAAAGCCCTCCACTACCACGCCGACTCGCTCAGGCTTGAGCTCCGTCTCCATCGCGTGGGCAATCTGCTGCGCCACCGCCCAGAGGTGCTGATACACCTCAGTGGGGAGCGCCCACAGCGAGTCAATCTGCTGCTTCGGCACTACCAGTACATGGCCATTACTCAGTGGGTTGATATCGAGGAAGGCTATTGTGTACTCATCCTCATACACCGTATGGCTTGGTATTTCACCTTTGATAATCTTAGTAAAGATAGAATCCTGCATGACTTTAGTATACGCGAAGGTGGGGTAAGAGCTCAAGGATATCCGCTGCGCGATATTTTCGTTCGGCTGCGCATCTGTTATAATGAAGGCAGACCACACGGAGAGGTGCAGGAGTGGTTGAACTGGCCGCTCTCGAAAAGCGGTAAGCCGCAAGGCTTCGAGGGTTCGAATCCCTCTCTCTCCGCCATATTTCTGATACTGGTAATCTGCAAGCTGAGGATGCTTGTAGATTTTTTATTACGAAAAACAATGTGCTTGCTTTATTTCTGTTCTTTGCAAACTCGGTCAAGAGCAACGAAAAGCGCACACCGCGATGGTGTGCGCATATGTTTGTGTGAGAAGAGAGCCAAGTATTACTGGCTAGGTGGTTGAAGCACCAGTGTTGCTGCTGTTGGTCGTGGTGTTGATGTTGCCACCGGGGATGATGGTGTTGATGACAAAGTTCACCGCCGCATAGGCGAGTAGCGCCACCACAACACCGACCAGAGCGTACATGATAGTATTCTTCGCGCCCTGCACCTGTGATGAATTACCACCAGAGACAACATAACGAATACCACCGAAGATGATCATAATGACCGCGATAGCACCAACGAGGAAGAGCATGATGTTGCTTACTCGTGTGAAGATACCGGCGTCACCAAAGAGATCGGCTGGCTGGTCTTTGCCCCGTGAGCGGCTGGCGCCGTCTGACACACCACCGATTGCAGCGCTGGGCGGTGCAGCAGCAATTATCCCACCCCCGATGAGGGCAAGAGCACTGATAGATAGTAGACATTTTTTTAGCATAATAAACTTAGCTCCTTTTATCTTGTAATTATACGATATGGCGTTTTTTTTGTCGAGAGGAAAGCGGTGAAATTTCTCAGCTTGTGGTACTGCGGTGACTCGCTTCCTTCATCTCTTTCATCTCTTTTGCCAGTGACGTCTTGAAAACTTGCTGTTATGACGGTATCTTGAAGCTCAACGTGAGGAATTGGTATGTTAGTGGGACGCGCTTGGCAGTCTACTTATTTATATTGCTTGATAAAGGGGAGGGGAGTGTAGGAAATATATGGCTAACGACACTGCGGCGAAGTAGGGATAAATTGTATCTCACAAATGTCTAGCGCAATTGCCTGACCTATGCTACAATAACCAATGCACGTTGGTGCACAATCTGACACGCTGGAGGAGTACCCAAGTGGCTGAAGGGGACGGTTTGCTAAATCGTTAGTGTGGGGAGACCTGCAGCGGGAGTTCGAATCTCCCCTCCTCCGCCAGGATTGTTTGGGCTATGGCTATCGGCTCGGTGCTTTTGATAAAACAGCCGCACAGTAATATCCACAGCTCAAGAATGACAAGCCAAAATAGACGAATGCTGAGGTTGCTTAGCAATCTATAGTTTTAACATAAAACACAGCACAACGAGAGATAAACGAATCATTGTAGATATTACAATGATATTTTTATTTGTGTAGAATATAGCAAAATATACAATGCTATCAATACATGCGAAGTATCAAAAATGTCAAGAGCATTATCTGGGGTATGATCTATGTATGTACGATACAAGCGTACGACTGGCGAGAGGGGCGAAGTATGGGTGTCGGGTGGAGCTTTGGCCCGATAATCTCGCAGGTATGCGGGTTATGGTTAATTGACCAGCGCGGCCATTATGATAGAATAGTCTTTGTAACGTAAATCTAACGCCAACCGACAAGGGGAGGAAAGAGCAGTGAAGATTAGACGTCAAAAACGTGGGATCGTCATGCGCATCGCATCGGTTGTGGCTGTGAGTGGGCTCGCTATAGGCGGGCTTTTTTATGGTCTCAACTCGGTGAACGCAACCGGTCTGAATAAAAACTATAGTTATATTAAGGCAAACTACGCTGTGCCGAACGCCAACGTAGCCTGGGTGTCGCCCAACGGGGATGACAACAAGGGTAACGGAAGCGAGTCGGCACCGTACAAGAGCTTTGGCCGCGCCGTCACGAAGATTGGCGACGGTGGAACAGTGGTGGCAAAGAGTGGTATCTACCGCGAGCCACACTTCTTTGTGACGAAGAAGAATGTCACCATGCAGGCAGCACCCAACGCCGAGGTCTGGCTCAAGGGTAGCGACGTTATGACCAACTGGTCGCGCGAAGGTAATATGTGGAAGGCCACCGGCAACTTCCAAAACTTCTGCCACGTCTGTACGACCAACATCAAGCCAGAAGTCGAAGGTATGGCTGCCTACCCAGAGCAGGTCTTTATTAATGACAAGCCACTGACGCAGGTGGGGAGCAAGGCTGAGGTCGGCCCAGGCAAGTTCTATGTGGAAGACGCCACTCAGACGACGCGTAGCGGTGGGCACTTCAACCCAGGCCGGCAAGACACCGTCAGTTACTATCTAGGCTCAGATCCTACGGCTGGTACGACAGAGATCTCGCAGCGCACCCGCGCCTTTACCACAACAGGTGAGAACTTCAAGCTGCAGGGTATTAACATTTCGCAATACGCACCTAACCAAACCTGGGGCTTTAAAGACCCACAGCTGGATGACAAGGCTGGGCCAATCGCTATCTCCATCAACGGGAAGAACTCGCTGGTGCAAGATGTGATCGTAGCGCAGAACTCGAACTCGGGGTTGTTCCTCGATAAAGCATCGGGCAGCGTGGTGAAGAACAGCCAATTCCTCGACAACGGGGGTAATGGTGCTGGTGCCAACCGCATCGAGAATGCGGTGTTTGAAAACAACACCTTTAGCAACAACAACGCCGCTGGCTTTGAGACCAATGGTAGCTACTGTACCTCATGGTGTGGTATGGCCGATGTGAAGGTGACTCACGCCGAGAACTTCACCTTCCGCAACAATGTGGTGGACTACTCGAAGTCTGGCTCGACCAACTCCGACATTGCTGTGGCCAAGCGCCACCAGCTGCCAGGCTTCTGGTGTGATGAAGGATGTATCAACACCAACATCGTCAACAACTACTTTACCAACGTGCAGATGGCGATCTTCTATGAGGTGTCACACACTGGTATCATCGCCTCGAATATCATCGAAGGTTCGGGTTCTGGTATCTTAGTGTCGGGTAGTAGCAAGACGAAGATCTACAACAACTCTATCTCACGCACCGCCTACCCAATCCGCGTCCGTGAGGATACCCGCAGCAAGGGTTGTAACGCCTATCAGGGCAGCACCTGTACTGCACCGGAGAGCTGGTCGCAAGCCAAGGGTCTCAGCTGGGACACAACAGGCACAGAGATGTACAACAACATCATCTCATCACGTGCCGCAACGGCTAAGGATGGCGACAGCCCATACTGGGCATACGGTGTCCGCACCAAGGGTGGTGCCAACATTGGGGGGCCAAAGGTTGGTACAAACGAGATGTTTGCTGGCCTCGACTACAACGTCTACTACCGCAACGACACCAATGTCGACAAGACCGTCTTTACCTGGGACTTGGCTCAGACTGACGCACCAATTGACGTCCTCTTTAGCAAGACATCCGACATTGCCAAGGATGGCCGAGTCAGCAAGGCGATTGATGGCCTAGAGCGCAACTCGCTCGACCAAGCTGGCTCACGCAGCGCCAACCCATTCTTCACCAGCGAAGCTGCGAACAACAACGACTACAACAAGAGTAACTACACCATCAAGGCTGGAAGCCCTGCTGCCAACAGTGGTAAAGAATTGCCTGCCGACGTGGCGAAGGCAATCGACCCAAGCGGTGCAACCGTGAAGGCCGGCACTAAGGTGAACCGTGGTGCATTGGTCAACGCCAACATGACCGGTGGCGAACCAAACATTAGCAGCAAGAGCAGTAGCACCCCACAACAAAATAACGCCAATGGTGCAACCACCAACGGGCAAGCAAACCCAAAAGCGCCGGGCATGGGCAGCGCCAGTAAAGCTGACACTGCTCATGCAGCCCAAACCGCTGAGGCCGACACCAAGAGCGACAACAGCGCTGTGTCGATCCCAGACGCTCGTCTCAAAGCCGCAATTAACAAAAGCCTGTCTGAGACCCTTGGTGCACGCCGGGGCGCCGCACAGGACGTGACAGCGGGTGAGATGCAAAAATTGACTGGCTTATCACTCATCTTGCCTGGTGATGCAGCAGATGACCGCAAAGCCACTGACCTCACCGGCCTCGAGGCGGCAACGAACCTCGACTGGCTGGCAATTGACGGCAACAAGGTGAAGAGCCTTGCGCCACTGGCTAAGTTAACGAAGCTGACGTCGCTCACAGCGTATTCCAACCAGATTGAGTCGCTCGACCCAATCGCTGGCCTGACGAACCTCAAGCTCGTGATGGTCTCGGGCAACCCAATTGCCTCGACCAAGCCGCTTGCCAAGCTTACACAGCTCAAGCGAGTTGCTCTCTCGGGCAAAGATGGCTTCGTGCTGGACATTGCCGACGTCGCAGCCAGCAAGGGCAGCCTAGAGTCACTCTCGCTCTACGATTACAGCCGCAAGACTACGCTGGCCAATGGTAGCCAACTGGCAGCATTTGGCAGCCTCAAGAAGCTTCGCCTCACAGGCGTTACGCCAAGTGCTGCCGACAGCGCCGCCATTGGCACGCTCAAACTCGAAAAGCGCCGCATTGACTAGGCTTCCTCCCCATCAGCCAAGTCTGGTAGCGTATACAAAAAGCCGAGCAGAAATGCTCGGTTTTTTGGTGTGAAAAAGAGTGCACTTCGAGCTGCTGGCGCGCTCTATCGTAGGCAATATTTTATACCCATGGCTGCTATAAATCATGCTATGAGGAGGTGTCTCTAGTTATTCTACAGAAGTAAATGCGAGAGAAGCGATATGAGAATGGCTGAGATTTGAGCCATAGGCATAGTGGATCCGTAATACTGCAAGGGCAAGAATTAAAACGAGACGTGGGTCTAGTATCTCTAGGTATTTGCCAAATATGTATTCTATCCTTGTGTAATAAAAAACTCAGCATGCAACAACATACTGAGTTAGTATTCTCTATGGTACAACTCCGCACCATTGACCCTAACAACCTGATGGTGCTGCTGGACTTCCGAAGGAAGTTGGCCGCCGGTGAGGGCGGCCAGGTGTGTACCGGCCCCAATGTAGCGCATCTGCCGGGTACTGACGGGTCGGATGGAGCGGTGGACGATGCGGACGAGCCCATGCCGTCTCACGGGGCAGATGCGGCAGAGCCAGAAGGCAAGCCTCTGCAGCGACGATGCGCCGCACCGGCCACCAGCGTGGGGGAGCGGCCGAACGATGAGAGTGATGCGCCCGACACAGCGTCACGGTCGCCGCGTGTGGTTGGCCGCATCAAGCAGACGAAGTTCCGACCGCTCACACCCGAGCAGCGCCAGCAGGTGGTCGACCTGTACCGCGCTGGCGTTCCCGTCAAGGAGATCGTTCAGCAGACGGGCGTCAATCGCTCGACGGTCTACCGGCTGCGTGGGCAGGCAGGGCTGGAGCGCAGCCACCGCTTCACCGACGACGACCGTGCTCAGGCGATCCTCCTCCGCCAGCAGGGCCTGACTATCGCTGAGATCGCCAAGCGGCTGGGCTTCAGTGGCATGACCATCGGGCGTCACCTGGCGGCTGCTCGCGAGGAGTGACGGCAGCGGCGAGCGGTGTCTCCATCGCCGAAGAGCGTCACACTGCCGCCTGGAGCGCCGACGGCCTTCGCCACGGCTCACTCAAGGCTGGTGTGCCGTCGTGGGCATCCCGTCACGGCCGGAAGAACAATACCGGTTGTCAGGACAGTGCTTGAGAACTCGTTGCTGGAACGCCGACGCAGCACGTGCTCATTCATTTCATCCTCGCAGTATGCCAAAATTGCGTAAAACTATTGACAATTCAATCGAGAAGCATATAATCATAGATAGACACAGTTGATCGCCGTGTCACCAAGAAATCTCCGGCAAGTAGTTTCTAGGCTGCACCGCGGGAGATTTTTATTTTATGGCGATTATCGTGGATGACGTTCAAATGTCGACATGAAGTCTCGGCGATCACTGCGCTTGTCTTCTTTGATTTGGACACAAAAGTAGGTGCCATCTTTCGTTATGCCGTAGAAACGATGGAGCAACACGTGTTGGTCGTCTTCTTTGACGATAGTTTCTGGAGTGATGCGTGAGTTTCGTATCAGGTCAAGCGCCGCCTTGTAGAAGCGGAGGCGTTTTGTCTGCTCTTTCTGGTGCTTGTCTGTCAGGTGGGGCCAAAATACATCGAGGAAGATCTTGCTGCCGTTAAAGTACTTGGATCTGATGTAGGGCTGGCGCTTGGTGGCATGGGCGACGTCGTTGTATTCCCGACGCGCTTTCTTATACACCTCGCTGCGTGACGTTCCGGATAAGGTGCGATATTTGGAATTGTATATGTTAACTTTCGGCATTACTCCATTCAGTATACAATGAATACAGCACTATGAGAAGGCTCGAAACGGTATCGCAGTGCAGGTTTGTTGCCGACACAGGACTGCTAATGGCATGCTTGCATCCAAGCGCGACAGGTTCTTGTATAGCGCATCAAGCCTATCAATCTAACTTGTGTGACAATTCTTCTCCAAAGTATCGTTCTCGAGAAGATTTGAGGAGCATTGCAGGAGTCCAGTGAGGAGCGTTTCTAGCGGGAGGGGTCGGGGTTTTAAAAATTCGGCTTCTCCGCTCATCGCATTGCTCAGCAAATTCTTCTGTGAGGGAGCGTCTTGCCTCTAGATTGCCGGTACAGTCGTAGTCGTAGGTGTCGATCTCGGCTAACACAAACGCCATAAACCTGCGGAGGCGTTCATCGAATTTGCGTTCTGCATAGAAAGGAGAGTTTCCCCACTCAGAGATTTCTGGGTCGATAGTCAGTCGTGGGTTGACGCTAACTCCTTCAGCCGATTCTGAATCAGGGAAAGTTAGTCGAGCTAAGTCGCAATATCCGGACTCAAGCATCCTCTCTCCCCATTCCCATCGAGGTTCTACTCCGCTTGGAATACGGGCGATCGGATCTACTGTAACGATCCGAGCCGTCCAAATGGTTAACCGGCGGTGGCGATCTATGCGAGCCAGCCTATTGATCCAACCGAGGTAGTTAGCGTCTGCGTCAGAGGCGAATGGCTGCATGGTTCGCAGCAATTCCAGTTGGTGCTGCGGGAGTGCTGACAACTTTTGGAAGGCACGTTTCCAGGAATTTTCGCTGTCGCAAATTGGGTACTGGAGGCGATCTTCGTGTGGAGGTGGAAGTTTACCTGAAGAATATGCCGCAGCTGCCCAAATAATATAATCGAGGGCAGACCTGAGGTTATATAGCCACTCTCCAAACAGTGCGGGAAGTTCCTGGGGGAATTCTTCGTGTTGCTCCACTGTGAGGATATATTCCGTGGCGTTGGTGCGCGTTAAGTGCGCAGCAAAGGGGTGTGGCTCCAAAAACTCATTCCAACACTCGATCATCTCTCTGGAATGAACTTTCGCTCTTTCAACTCGGTGGCGTGCTGGCTTAAATAAATTCACTTCATTCTTTCCGTAGGTGCGTACGGTCGCGTCCTGAGCTTCTCCGCAAAGGGTTATCGCCGTCGCTAGCCAGCCCGGCGTCATCGCATCCGTCTGGTTTCGTACCGCGACTTCTTCATCGTACGTCGGCAGCTTACCTGTAGATATTATCGTCATCTACAATTTAATTTTTATCTACGAATATAATTCAACTCGACAATTCCATTATTTGTTATCGTGTTGATTAATTTCAATTTATGTTCCGCATCATTTTGGCTAAATAATTTTATACCATTCCCTAAAATTGTCGGAACAATGGATATAAGATACTCATCAATCACATCTGAAGAAATGGCTTGTTGAACTAAGTCTGCTCCTCCACATATCCAAATATCTTTTCCTTCAACCCCTTTTAATTTCTTGATCAATTCCTCCAAATTATCACTTGTAAAAATGATCTTATCGGAATCTTGTTGTTCTCGGTGAGTGAAAACATAAGTCAATAAATTGTCATAAACCCAATTATCAGGGGATAACTCAGTTATTATCTGATTGTAAGTATTCCAACCCATCAGAACTGTGTCTATATTTTTTATAAACTCAGAATAGGTACTTTCGTTTTCTAAACAATCTTCATGACCTTGCAGAAAAGCGACACCCCCATTTTTATCAGCAATATAGCCATCTACACTCATAGCTATAAACAGTTTTACTTTTCTCATATCTTAACCTCAACTTCTAATTTTTCTCTCTAAATATTTTAGGATATTATACCATTTTCAGAGCGTCTGTTTTCTTTATTCTTTCCGCTGGGCTTGCACTATCTTTAACAGCTTATCTTGAAAGGTGTCTTTGCTCTTTTTATCAAAATATATCTCGGTTACAAAGGTCTTTCCGTTCATCTTTTTTGTTAGAACACCATCAGGCTTGCCTCTACCCTGCGCCTTTGCTGTACTCGCAGATCGCAGTCTGGTAACGGGGTTGCGTATCCCTGCCATCGCTGGCAAACCCTCGAAGGGATCGAGCTCTCCTTCTACACCTCCAACCCACTCACCAACCCACCGGCGTCGGTGTCGAGGGCGTGGGCGATGCGGAGGATGTTGTGGAGGCTGAGGTTGCGTTGGCCGCGTTCGACCTGGCCGATGTACGACCAGTGCAGGGTGGTGCGCTCGGCCAGCTTCTCCTGCGACAGGCCCAGCTGCTCGCGGCGGGCGCGCACACGCCGGCCGAACTCACCAGTGGCTGGTGAGAGCGGCGGCTTGCGGTCGGTGGGCACGGCTCCATCTCAACCGGCCGAAGACTCCCAATCCAGAGACTATGTATCTCAGGACGATGTATCCTGTGGCTGTCCGTGGCGGTCGAGTAGGTGAGGAGGTGAGCCTGATGGACGGTGGCGAGTGACCATTCGCAGAGATCCTCTACCCCTCTCGGGAGGATGCTGCTGCCTCAGGCTGCTTGGTCTGGGGCAGCTCCTCGTCCAGTGTCCAGGTGAAGGCAACGCCGGAGCCTGGCATGAGCCAACCAGCCGACTCGAGGGCGATGACCTTGCCTGGGACGGCTTCCGGTGATCGGACGATGCGGGCCGCTGGTGCCGTGGCCACAGTGTCGTTGACACGCATATCGCCGATATTGGTGTCGGTGTAGTCCAATCGCAGCGACCAGCCTCGGGTTGGTTGTCTGACGGCGAAGTATAGCCGGTGGCTCCACTGCGGGGTGATGGTGCGGAAGACCTGGCGGATGCGAACCGGCTTGCCGCTCCTGGCTTCTTCGTCCAGGTCGACGCTGTAGGTCTGGCCGGTAGCCCGGGTACTACGACGGATGGGCTGAGGCCGGCCATCGACGGTCAGCTCCAGCAGCTCGTATGCCTCCCGACGGCGAGCGTCCATGCCAGGGCGCGGTGCCATGAACCAGGTGGAAGTGGCCGGTACGTCCTGGCGCAGCTCGTTGTACTCATCCTGCTCAGACACACAAGCGAAGCGCCGGGTAGCACTGCTAGGTACGGTGGTGTACTCCCACTCCACGGTGACGTCGAACAGAGGAGTACCGCAGGTACTCCTCTCTACTGCAGTAGAGAGCCGAACGCGCACCGCCACGTCATACCACCGCTCAGCGGCACGGATGGCTTGGTCACGGATGTCGCGGTAGATCTCCCGAGCGAACTGCTCATCGCCCAGGCGCAGAGCCATCACGTTAGCTGCGATATCGTCCAGCAGCTCCGGCGTCGCCACACGCTTCAAGTCCTCAGGGTGGATGGCGAAGCCCTCCACCACCGCATCAC
>CALHQH010000021.1 GCA_938036625.1 uncultured Candidatus Saccharibacteria bacterium
TATCTTTGCCAAAGCGCTTCTGGCGGAACAAGGCCGGCCCTTTCGATGTGAGGCGAATCGCCGCCGCGACTAGCAGCATTGGCAGCCCCAGAATCACCAGCGCAGCCAGCGCAATGCTCACATCTTCGATGCGTTTTCCGTATTCCCGATACATGGTATACCCCCTTGTTACCCTGTGTTGTTATCGTGCCGCGTACCCATGCGGCTGTATGCTTCAGCAAAATAAGTTCTGTGTAGGTAGCGCGGTTAGCGCTTGGCCTTGGCCGCTGTGTGTGCGGCTGCAGCGGCTGCTTCGGCCACGCGCTGCGACTGCGCATAGTCATAGGCAAAGAACAACCACACGATGGCAAGCAGCAGTGCACCGCCGCCGCCAAGTGCCATTGCCTGCCCAAGCCCCATGCTTGCTGGTGCGCTTGGTGTATTGACAGCGTCGACTGTTTTGATGCTAATTTTGGTCTTGCCATACAATGCTTCCGTCTGTTTTTCAAACTCGGTAATCGCCTGCTTGAGCAAGGTTTCACTCATCTTGGGCTCGCCAGCATTCATCGAGACAGTGATGATGTCGGTGTTCTTTATCTGCTTGGCGGTTGTGTTGGCTAGCAGTGTCTCATAACTCCCCTTGTATTGGGCGCGGTCGATCACTGGGTCGAGCACCCGCCGTGAGGTAAAGAGCGTGGTATAGTTGGTAAGTGTAATGGTGTTTTGGCCCTGCTGCACCCCTGTTAGGAGCAACGTTGCCGAGCTTTTGTACTGCGGCTGCTGGACAGATAGTACATAGGCTGCGCCCAGCCCGACACCAACGAGAATGGCAACAATCATCATCGGCCACTTTCGTGCATAATATCGTGTTAGTTGGTAAAAGTTGATTGTTTCCACAATGCCCCCTGTACGTTATGTTCTCATATTGTTTGTCCCACCTATGTTCGACTATAGCATACATTTTGCTGAGCTCCAAGCATATCTTGCAACATATGGCGATCATACATTTATAGAACAGAGGTTATGCCATAAATTGTTGTGGAAAATTCAGCAGTACTCTTGCTATACTGTGATGGTATAATAGCGCTATAGAGCAACAAAGCTGCCTTAATTCAAAACGTAAGGATCATCAATGACAAAACCAAACCCAACCAAAATGAAATGGAAATTCTGCGAAGACTTCAATGTCAAGCTCCAGAACGCAATGCCAATATCGAAGCTATTTGAAACGGAGAACTATAAGCCGTATTGGCTCAGCGAGAACGAAGCCAAAAAGTTCTACACAATGCCGCTCAAAGATATCACTATTGTCGCACCAGACGAAGAGAAAGCGGGTGTAAAATACGCGCCATACTACATCAACGTTGATTCGGGAGAGAATCCCTCTTTCACAGTACGCCGCTTCCTATTTCTTGATATGCCCCTAGAAACACTCTGGTGGAACAACGTGGGCAACGGCCGCCTATTTTGTGCACTAATGCAATTCTACGATTATGGCGACACTCTCGGTAACGGCCAATGGCTTCCACAAAAACCAATGGAAATCATGATCACGAACCATCAAGATGGTAGCGGTGAGGTTATGTTCATCGACGGAAACGACCCAACAAAACGCAGCAGCCATGAATTCAGCGGCATGGACGTATCTGACCTGTATATGGACGTACCTGAATGGGGAGAATGGCAGACGCTGATTAAAGATTTTAAGGCTCGGACGCCGACAGTCTAGCTAGTATTTAGCCGACGAAGAACCTAGAGAAGCCAGGCTATCTAGCTATTAGTAGAGCAAAAACTAGACTCCTCGCTCTACTCCCCACTCTCTCCGCCCTGATACTCGCTCAGGGTCACGCGTACGACGCGCTCTTTGCCGTCACGGAGGATGGTGAGGGCGAGGACGTCGCCAGGCTGGTATTCGCCAATCAGGCTCGAGACGTCGCCTTGCTTGCCCACAACGAGGCTATTGATCTTGGTAATCACATCCTTTTCGCGGAGGCCGGCCTTGTCGGCTGGGCTGCCTGCAACAATCGCGCTCTTGTCGCCACTTGTCATCACATACGCACCTTCCTTGGCCGAAGCACCGACCTGCTTGGCAACATCCGGCGTGAGCATTACATAGCGCGCCCCAAGGTAGGCTCGGCGCACGCCTTTGCCCGCCAGAACCGACTTGAGCGTCCCCTTCATCGCATTGACAGGAATAGCAAAGCTAATCCCTTGGGCGTTGGTGGCCACCGCTACATTGATGCCAATCACCTGCCCCGAGCGATTGAGCAGCGGCCCACCAGAATTGCCAGAATTCACGGCAGCATCGGTTTGGATAAGATCAGTTAGGCTTTCCGTTCGCTGGGTGCTATTGCCCGAGGTAGACGCCGTCACGGGCCGCCCTTTGCCAGAGATGATACCGCTGGTGACGGTGTTTTGGTAGCGGCCCAGTGCGTTGCCGATCGCCACAACTGACTGCCCCACCCGCACCGTTGCCGAGTCACCGAGCGACAGTGGCGTGAGCACTGTGTTACCCACCTCAAGCTTGAGATAGGCAATGTCATTGAGCGGGTCCTCACCCACCACCCGGACGTCATCATAGCGCGTTCCGTCCGAAGCAATAACACGGATAGAGCTTGCCTTAGACACAACGTGCTTGTTTGTGACGATGTAACCATCTTTGCTGACAATAATGCCCGTACCCGCCGCCGCTGATTGGCGAGTGGTCGTGCGGAGCGATGATGATTCTTCGATATTGGTGATGATAGACACGACGCTCTTTGATGCTTTGTCGGCTACATTAGCTACTGCAGATTCATCGGCGGTGGGAGCGAGGTTACCATCGGTGCTAACCTGGTCGCGCTCAGTGACGGTCGCATTGCGATCAATTGTTCGCAAATAAACCCACATTGCCATCGCCACAACGAAAACGAGGGCAAGCGCACCCGCTGCAATAATAGACATGATTTTTGAGTGGCGCATGGCACGCGCCGCCCGCTGGTCTTGCGCTGTCATCTGCGGTTGTTGATTCATAACCTCTTTTTCCCTTACCCTTTTCTCATTTGCCTCGGCTATGCAAGGCCAGTAGCGCTGAGGCTGTTAAACAGCAGCAAAAGCGTCAACACAAGCCCAACCGCCAGTGTCGATGGCAAGACAATATCTGCCCCGCGCACCACACCATGCTGATAGTAGCTATTATAGGCACGCTCACACACAAAGCCAAAGAGCACCAAAAAGAGCGGCAACTGTGCAAGCTTGATCGCCCCTAGGCCAGAGATAGTATAGGCAAACATCCAGTGGTAGCTCACCCAACCAAGCTCCGCAAAGATCGTCGCGGCAATGAGCGCGTAGGTACGTGTGAGTGGCTCCTCATAGCTACCGAGAATATGCCGTGCAGCACAGTACCCCAGCACCCACAGCGGTAGCACCACCAGGGCAGCATCCCACCGGTAAGAGCTCATGGCAAGGGCCGTTGCCCCAAGAAAAACGCCAACGCCCGCCTGAATAGCCACCGAGCGGCGATCCGATCGTGGCTTGAGCACTACAAGCCACAGTGCATGCAGCACTGCCAAGACAACCTGCAGCCAGATCACTCCACTGGCAGCATACATCAGCATCACAACACTAATACCCACCGTGAGGTCAATCATATTCGCCACAATATTAGCAAGCCAAAAGCGGGGCCGCACCGCAAGCGCCCGCCACTTACTGGCAATCACCAGTGCCAACGCCAGCCAAGGCGACTGCACCTCTAGGACGATCAAAAACAGCAGCGTCGCGAGGCCAAGATTGAGCGCCACATAAACGACCTCACTCACTCGAGACTGACGATGTGTACCATGCAAGAAATCCATTGCCTTTTATTATACCATTTTGGGCGAAAAAATAAGAGCCTAGGGGCGAGAATAATTCTGCTAGCTGTGCCGGTTTCGTAGGTTGCTTTGCTGTGCCTAAGTCGCAGAACCTCACCATAAGATCGTATGCTGCTTCCCCACGCTTCCTCCAATGAAGTGCAAGATCATCATCAATGATGTTAACGGTGTTTTTAGATAAGCGTGAGCAAGTTGGTGCGTGAAGGGTGTTAGATCTTGCCATAATTCATCGGGGTAAGATGGTGAGGTGAATGCTGCTTAAGAAAGGTTGTAAAAATCAGACGGTCTTTGTTTGACCCAACCACACTATGTGTTCTACACTTTGTATATATGACACACAAACTCCATTTTCGCAACACCAAGCAACACTGGGTGGCCGCCGCCATCCTCGCACCTCTCCTCGCTATTACTGTACCCGTAACTGCCTTTGCTTTGACTGGCTACATTAGCAGCGAGATACCACTGCACTTCCCATCAGGTTCGTACAAAGAGGTACTGAACGTTCGGCAAGTGACCGATCGCAAGCTATTCGATGCAGCTGCTCAGTGCTTTACGAACCGTGGTTTGCCACACCGTGTCGTGAATGGCTCGTCAATCCAGGTCCAGGAATCACTCTTTCGTACCAGCATTGAGCGATGTTGGAATGAACTCAATAACGCAAAGCTCTCCACCCAGGACTCTGAGTGGACGAAGACGCAGCAGTTTTGGCATGGACGATAAGATAGTAGGTATTTTCGTATCTCGCAGCTTAGCCACACAGCTCGTCGTAGGCAAAGCTAAGGCTGAATAATGTAAAACCGTGCAAACACTACCATTGCGCACTCACTAATCGCTAATTGCCGACGAAGTACCCGTCGTGGACTGGCCAACCACCACGACAAACTGTGTGCGGCTGCCAGTAGCTACTGGCGGTGTGTTAGTGGTAGCCTGGGCGTGATAGATCGACTCTAGCTTGGCCTTCGTGTGTGGCGCGCTAGCTCTCCCAGCCACTTGGTAGATCTTGTTACTCCCTGCGCTGCCGCTGCTTGGAGCATTATCAATGCTGTCAATGACCATGCCAAGCTTCTCTAGCTTGTCTGCCTCGCGCTTGGCTACCCCTGATGCGCCTGATGCATTGAGGACGACAACATGGGCCGACTCTTTAGATACCTCTGTGGCATTGAGCGTCTTGTTGATGTACGCTTGGATCTGGCTATAATCGTATGTGCCAGCTGCGGGTACGACCGAGCTAATACCACCAACCGTCTGCGCCACCACTAGGTCACCAACGGTTGTGTTTAGCAGGCTCACACTCTTAATAGCATCACTCTTAATATTTTGCCCCAACGACATAAGTGTACGGATCTCACTTGTCTCAAAGTTGGTACGGAGGTTCTTGCCTAGTGCATCAATGATCCCCGTCACCGCACCAAAGTTCGCCAGGGTACCAGCACTCGTTGCCTTTTCTTTGATAGCCACGAGCACCTTCTGCTGGTTCTTCTCGCGGTCGAAGTTGGACTGCTCGAAGCCATACGATATACCTGAGGCACCGCGTGCCTGCGCTAAGTAGAGCGCATGCTCAGCATCGAGATTGACCGGCCCATTGGGATAGTCGATAAAGTGACCATTCGGCGGGCAGTTCTTGACCATCGTGGCGTGGCTCGCGCGAGGGTTTCCGCCCCGACACTTCCAGTCGAAGTTACCATCCATCTGGCCACGAGGGTCACGGCTCTCAATTGTTACTTTGATGCCACCCAGTGCCGAGACGAGGTCGCGCAGCACGGTGTAGTTCACATGCACACTGTATTGCAAGTCTAGCCCCACGATATTGCCAAAGAACTTGCGCGAAGCCGCTTGGCGTTCATCCTCTGCCTCAGTGCTCGACCAATCACTATTAACGCAGTTGAAGTACTCATTAATCTTACCTGCATTGCCCGAGTTACACGACCGGTGATATTTGACATAGAGGTCGCGCGGGATGCTAATCATATAGGCATCCTTCTTGCTCTGGCTAATACTCAAGATCATGATGGAGTCGGTCAGGTACGACCCCTCGTGGCCTGGGTCATCTTCCGATGTACCAAGCAAGAGGATATTACTCCGGCCATTGCTATCTGCCTTGAGCTCCTTTTGCTGAATCAAGCCAAAGATATCACCCTTAAAGATATGTGAGCTCGCCATAAAGGCCCGCCACAGTAGCATACCACCGAAGCCCACACCAATGATGACGAGGGCGATGATAATGCGCTTGATCCACTTGCGCCGCGTCGATTGCGGCTTCTTGCGGCCTTTGCGGCCTCGCTTGCCACTGCCCTGCTCGAGGTCGGCAAATATGTTATCGCTTGGATTAATATCGAAATCGGTTAGGCTACTACTGGGGTTGTTGGTGCTGATAGACGCACTGCGGCGCGGTGTATAATTCCTTGGCTGCTCTGCTGTGGCCAAGCTGCGACTAGAGCCAGCCGTGCCCGTCATCGAGCGGCCCATCCGCGGCATCGAGCCATCGGCACGCCGAAGCGAGCGAGGGCGCCTATCCACCGCCCCGCTACTCTGCGACCGAAAACCATCTATCGAATTGCGACCCGCCATAAACTCTCTCTACTATACTGGATCTGCCTCAAAAAATAAATACAAAGCCGCACCCAAACTTGCACTTTGCAAGCCAAAAATGCCGCGAGAGACTGTGGTCGAGCGGCATCATGCTGCAAGCATCTGCAAAAAGAAGTATTTCGCACAAACGGCAAAGCCCCGCCTCGCCCAAACGATATTTTGCCACAGTCTTGACACGCCTGTCATATATTGATATATATATTAATCTTTTGCGCCGACCCGCAGGAGATGGTACGTTTCCACCCAGAGCAGAGAAAAAGAAAGTAGCTGATCATCATGATTGTCTGGCTATTCTCAGGGCTTGCAGCAATCGTTGCAACTATTGTTGGACTCTTTATGGCTATAGGCCTTGTGTTAGAACAAGATGACGAGGAAAGTAATCAATCCACTACAATAGGATTCTTTACAAAGGTCATTGCTACTATGCTTGTCCTCTACGGGATAGCAAATGCAGTGCTATATCCGATGTCCAGTTTTGATACCAAAACAAAGCGTGCCTCTGCTACTATTGCACAGGTCACCTCCCACTACGGGCTTGAGTCGGATACTCAATATCCGCTTAAGTTAGGCCAACGCTTTGCCGGTACGTCTGGCAGTATGGCAGTGAACGGGAACTTCTTCTTCGTTCATGGCAGTGGCTCATGGACGCCAGCTACCGCTATTTCTGTCGGCTTTGCATCGCAAGGCGAGAGCTATATCTTAGAGATTCCAACATCTAAGATAACGTTTGTTCAATCAAACGAAGCAAAGTCTTCTGTTAGCATCCATATCGACTCAGATATTAATGCGGGCCACAATTACGTCGTCAGAGAGGACTATAGCTCGTGCCATGCACGTGTCAGCTTCGGCTGGTGGTACTGCCACAGGACGCTCGAGAAGTCTTCTGTTAGCACCACGGATAGTGTAAGCCTACCTGAAGTCATTCAGGAGGCCTTTACAGAGGGCCATGCTCACGCTACCATAACCCTTTCTCCCGAGCAGTATCAGCTGCTCCTTACGGGCGGAAACCCCGCTCCGTCATCTTGATCTATCGTCGAGCCTCACAGTATGCGCTCCGCTAGGTCGGTGGCGGAGCGCATACATTGCAATTATTTCTCCCCTCCGCCTGCAATTAGTGATATAATACTTCATGATGGAAGCAAGTTTTTTGACCCGCCACCCCAGGCTCAAGGATATCGGTGGCTTTGTAATTTTTGTGGTGTGCGTCATCGTTGGCACACTCCTTATCAATACCTTTGTATTTCGCAGCTTTAGCGTAACTGGCCCAAGCATGGAGCAGACGCTCTACACTGGCGACCGGCTGATTGTCAATCGCCTGCCCGTCACGATGGCACATTTGCAAAACAATTCATACACACCCAAGCGGGGGCAAATTATCGTCTTTAAGAACCCGCTCTATAGCCCGGGCAGCGAGGATATGAACCTCGTTAAGCGCGTCATTGCCTTTGCAGGCGAGCGCGTCACAGTCAAAGATGGGACGCTGACTGTCTATAATAAAGAACATCCACAGGGCTTTCACCCCGACGACAGCTGGGATGGCCCTGGCTCTCCCACCAGTGGCGACACAGAGGTGACGGTGCCCGAAGGATCGATTTTTGTGGCAGGCGACCACCGCCAGGGCAGCTACTCGCTCGACTCACGCAATGGCCTCGGCACCGTGCCACTCTACGACGTGATTGGCCCCGTTAGCCTGCGCCTCTGGCCACTGACGAAGGTTCAGGGGTTTCAGGTATAACATCTGATATCTCTCTTGCGGCTACCTCCATAGAGCAAAATCGCCCGCATGATTTCTCACCGTGAAGGCCACTCCACACCCCCGCACGCAGATCGGCTGCACAAATACAGCCCCCATTTGCTAAACTCTCTTGCAATTTTTACTCTTGCGAATAAGCTTAAATTACCTTAAGTATGTATTCTCTTATTTTTTGTTAGGTTTGCACTCATCCACACTCCCATCCGTTTGCATACAGAACTTAGCTATTGTCTTGCATTTTTTTCGTTCATGCTATTAGTATTATAGAGACACATTCACTATTACAGAGTAATTTTATTACATTTGCCACCAGCTCTTTACCACAATAAATAAACCTTCTTATGGCAAAGAAGGTTTATTTATATATTCTCTACCCTGCTACTCCTCGTCCTGCGTATGCTCAAGCAAACCAATAATCCGCTCGAAGTCATCGTCGCTGGTGAAGCGGATAACGATCTGCCCCGCCCCGCGGCGGTTGCCACGGATCTGGACTGGTGCACTCAGCTGCTGCTCAAAGCGCTGGCTGGCAGCCGTATACTGCGGTGGCGGTGCTGGGCGCTGCGCCTTGGCGGTCTTTTGAGCAGAGTCACTTGCCTCGGTGCGCTTGAGAATGGCCAGGTACTGCTCGATCCGCCGCGCGCTCCACTCTTCCTGAATAATCTTAGGTAGAATATCTGCAATTTGCGCTTCATCCAGGCTAATCAGCGGCCGAACTTGCCCCTCGCTCAGCTTGCCATCGACTACTGCTTGGCGCACTATCTCAGGCAAGCGCAAGAGACGCAGCGTATTGCTCACCGCACTGGGCGACTTGCCGCCGACGCGCTGGCCGATTTGCTCAAGCGTGAGGTTGAATTGATCGCGCAGCTTGAGGTATGCTGTGGCGGTCTCGATGGCGTTGAGGTTTTGGCGTTGGATATTTTCGATAAGAGAGAGTTCGAGCTTATGCTGATCAGATAGCGTACGTACCAGCGCTGGAATCTTCTCCAGCCCCGCCTTGGTAGCAGCTCGGTAGCGCCGCTCACCAGCCACAATGACATATTTGCCTTTGTTATCAGGGGTGACGACGATGGGCTGCAACACACCATGAACACGGATGGACTCAGCGAGTTCATCGAGCAGCGTTTCGTCAAACACCCGGCGTGGCTGGGTAGGGTCAGGCATAATTTCTGCAAGCTTGATCTGGCGTAGATCGCTAATCCGGTCGTCTTGGTCGGCGGTTGGGTCGAACGATTCGTCCAGTAGCTCCGCCGGAATCAGCGAATCAAACCCCCGCCCTAAACCTCGTTTTGCCATTTATACCCCCGTTCGTTCGATTATTTCTTTCGTCACGGCTTTGTATGCCCGTGCACCCCGGCTAAAGCGGTCATATGCTCCAATCGGCGCACCATGGCTCGGTGCCTCGGCCAGGCGGACATTGCGCGGGATAGACTCCGCAAACACCTTCGCCGGAAAATGCTTTGCAATCTCGGCTAAGACCTGACTCGAGAGTGATGTGCGACCATCCACCATAGTGGGTAGTACCCCAATAAGATCGAGTGTTGGATTCATATTCTTGCGTACCAGCTTCATCGTCTCGAGCAGCTGCCCGAGCCCTTCCAATGCATAGAATTCCGCCTGGACTGGCAAGAGCACATAGCGTGCGGCAATGAGCCCATTGACAGTAAGAAGGCTGAGGCTTGGTGGGCTATCGATAATGATATAGTCGTAGCCAGTTAGTTCATCAATCGCCCCTTTGAGACGGCTAAAACGATGCTGCGCCTTGGCCAGTTCTACCTCGGCATTGGCCAGCTGCGGCAGAGCGGGCGCGATAAAGAGATTCTTGTGCTCGGTTGGCTGAATGATATCAACAAGCTTCTTCTCACTCTTGACGACCTCTGTCATGGTAGCGTCGAGCAGCTGCTTATCTATGCCAAGGCCACTCGTGGCATTGCCCTGCGGGTCAAAGTCAACAACGAGGGTTTTTTTGCCAGCCTTTGCCAAATAATAGGCAACATTAATCGCTGTTGTCGTTTTGCCAACACCACCTTTTTGATTTGTTACACAAATTACTGCCGTCATGTCCCGTATTTCCGTTTATCCTCTCCATTATAGCATAACCCACATTGGTTAGTGAGGTGAGGTAGCAAAGTTATACACAGGATAAGAAGGCCTTTTCGTGTGATCACCTCTGTGGTATTTGCACTTGCTGCCAAGGCCTACCTTGCGCTACTTCACTATACTGCCCACTCTAGGTTTTTCTTAAGTCTGAGCATATTATATCTTCATGTTGAGAAGAAAATCCGCTGCATTTCCCTAGGGTAAGGCAACAAATAGTGACCTAAGAGAAATTAGCGTTGCATATCTAGCGCAAAGCAAAGAAGGTTGGGTCATCAAGCTCATCGTGCGCATGCGCTGAGGCTGCACTATCAGGCTGCTTAGCCAGTGGCGCTGGGCCATTCGACTGAGGCTGCGCGGTATGCGGTTGGTGGTGCAAGAGCTGGGTTGGTATCGTGGTGCGCGGCTTGGCATGCTGAATGGAGAGAAGTGATGGGTCTCGTGGCGCGGCTGGCTTAGATGCGGTACTCGCTGGCTTTTTGCCTGGAGAATACATGGTTGATTTGGCGGCTTTGCTGGGAGCAGCAGGCTTTTTTGCCTGCTTATCTGGCTTAGTGCTCGATGGCTCAGCAGTCGCCTGTTCATCGCGTGCTTCGCCACCAGCTGGCTTGCGTCGGCGGCGTCGGCGGCGCTTGGCTGCGCCTTCGCCTGTGGCGGTGGCTGACGATCCTGCTGAAGTCCCCGCCTGACCTGTCAACGTTACACTTACCCCTGTACTGCCCGGGTGGATCCGCTCATTAATGGTATCCTCCACTGTTTGGCGCGACTGGCTATACAGCTCACGGCTATGCTCAATAATGCGCGACAAATGGCTCCGCTTGGCCTCAGGCAAATTAAGCGTGGTAGCACTAAAGGCTGGCGCCTTCTCGCCATTAATCACCATGTTGATGATGAAGTTGCGATTGTGCATCTGGGTGAGGTCGTTCTCCTCAAACTGCGGTTCAAACTGCTTGGCAAGAATCGGACTATCGTCTGGCGAGACGCGGAAGCTAATCATCGTCCCAACGTTGCCAAAGACCGCATCACGCACCGTTGGCTCCATCTGCGAGATATATTGATTAGCCACGGTAAGGTTGAGTCCATACTTGCGTGCCTCGCTCAGAATGGTAGCAAAGCTGTCGGTCGCGAAGTTTTGGAACTCATCGACATAGAGATAAAATGGCCGCCGGTCATGGATGTCGAGGATATCGCTCCGGCTCATCGCCGCCAGCTGGATCTTCGTCACCAAAAATGAACCAAGAATCCCCGCATTATCCTCGCCAATCAACCCCTTCGACAAATTCACCACCAAGATCTTGCCCTCGTCCATAATCTGGCGAATATTGAATGACGAATGCGTCTGACCAATGATATTGCGGATAATGGGGTTCGCCGTAAAGGCCCCCACCTTGTTGAGCACTGGTGCGATGGCCTCTGTCTGGAACTTCTCCGACCAACTGGCAAATTCCACATTCCAGAACTGCCGCACCACCACATCGTTACAGTAGCCGATCGTCTCTTTGCGGAATTTTTTATCCGTCAGCATGCGGGTGATATCAAGCATGGTAGGCTCGGGCCGATCGAGTAGTGCCAAAATAGTATAGCGCAAAATATATTCCAGCCGCGGCCCCCAACTGTCACCAAACATCCGCTTGAGCACACCAATCACCTCTGATGAGATCGTCGATTTCTGCGCTGGGTTGGTAACTTCCAGTGGGTTAAAGCCAATCGGGTGCTCGACGTCTGCGGGGTTAAAATACACGACATCATCTAGCCGTGCCTCGGGGATGAACTTCATATTCTCGATGGCAAAATCGCCATGCGGGTCGATAATGGCATAGCCTTGATTATGATAAATATCGCTCAAGGCAAAGAGCTCCAATAGGCCACTCTTCCCCGCTCCCGTCTGGCCGATGATATAGACGTGGCGCGAGCGATCGCTCCGCAGCATACCAAACTGGTGATTGATCCCCCGAAAGTTGGTCAGACCAAAGGCCGAGATCTTCTCGTCATCAGCCGCATGACCAGTGAGGACAGGTAAGCGATTCGGTGGTTCGGCGGTTTTGTTGCTTGCCCAGACGATATTGGGCGTCTCAACATTGGTGTGCGGCAGGTGAAAGACACTCGCCATCTCCTCAATATTAAGCAAAAAGCCGCGGTCAGCAAAGAGGCGCAGCTTATAGCGGTTGAGGTCTTCCTTGCGGAAGCTATCGTGACTCATGGTAAAACCATTGAGGTTGGTGCTGTTATACTGTTTGAAGGTGCCAATGATTGCCTGCATGCGCAGCCGCGCGTCAGTGGTGCTATCGCCAAGATATGCAACGCGAATCTTGACCTGGTAGCCCAGCTTGGCGGCCTTTTTCTCGGCCTCGGCAATGCGGGTTTTGTCGCGATCGGAGAGCTCCGTTACTGTCGTCATGTTGCCCTCGGGTGGTTGCCACAGTGCCATGAGGAACTGGCTAAACCACCGCGCCTTGGGGTGAAATG
The DNA here is from genome assembly GCA_938036625.1 of uncultured Candidatus Saccharibacteria bacterium. GTDB lineage: Bacteria > Patescibacteriota > Saccharimonadia > Saccharimonadales > Saccharimonadaceae > Saccharimonas. The sequence goes on from CALHQH010000021.1 coordinate 12,733, forward strand.
CGTCGCCAAACAGCCCACCACCGCGCACACGCCTCACCCACGCATCGGATGCTTTGTGCCAGTCATCCGCCACGGGGCGCACCAAAATCTGGATCCAAATCTCATCATCCGTATCCTCCAGTTTGGCTAACGTACCTGTAATACCGGCTAGCGGATCAACCTCAAAGCTCTGGAAGGTCTTGATCGGCAAAAATTCACTCTCTGCCAGCACAACCTCTGCTGTATAGACGACATGGTGCTGCTGCTCGTGCGCTGTATAGTCGGCCGTGGCGGTGCGGATCTGCACCGTGGGATACTGCGAATAAATCTGGCTCTCAACGAAGTTGCGTAGTGCACGCGGTGTCCAAACATAAAACTGAATTTGCCCACCGACAGACGCAATCTCAAAGCTGAGATGTTCTTGGTAGCCATCATTAATCTTGAGCTCACGCGCATCGCGCAAGATGCCATGGAGGCTGGCAAACATTTGCTCAGCTGCGAGCTCAGACTTGTCATTAGCACGGGGGATTTCGAGGATAAGCAGCTCGCTCTCGACCTCGCGCAGCACGTCAACCTGCCGGTTGTTGCGCCACGTCAAATAACCGAGGAGGATAACCACTGGCACCCACACATACCACTGCAAAATAATCGTAAAAAACGTCGTAAAAAATGCCATAATGACGCGCTTTGATTATAGCATGGGACATGTGTTTTGACAAGGTATGTACGCAATTTGTTCAATAGATTTGCTGAGACGGCGAGAAATGACTCTTTCGCTACACGGCCACTGGACTTATGACGCCTCACAGCTGCTTTGGTATACAGAGCAGCAACTATATCTTATACCTCATCAGATAGCCGAGCTATTGGATAAACAAAGCGAGTAACGACACTTTGATATTTTGGAATTTAGCAATTGCCAATTGCCCTATTGTTACAAATTCACTACACCCGTCTCGACCTGCTCGGCGACAAAGGCAGCGCCTAGGACGCGCTCAAGACTGGAGATCATCTCGTTTTCAACTGGTTGGCAGGTCGTCATCGTCACGTATGCCAAGCCGGTCTCGGGCCAGGTACGCGCTGCGATATGTGCTTCGGGCAAGAGAAGCGCCACGCCAATGCCATACGGTGCATAGTCGTGGCTCACCGAGCGCACTGCCGAAAGCCCTGCTCGCCAGGCAATCTCACGCAACGCTTGCTGCACAACAATCCGGCTGTTGAGGCATACTGTGCTCCCGCCGGTGATTTTAAATGTCATTGTTTGCAGCTGCTCTGCTTTCATGGAGATATTTTATCATATTTGCGGCTATTTCTGGGGAGAATCGTGGTGGAATAGCATTGTACTTTTGCTATATTATCTATTCGATTATCTCTGGTCGCACGAATAACACCCGCCTTTACACTCCACTATGGGGGTGCTGGAATAATGGCGAAGATGGCCACCAAACGCACACTTCAGAACCACCTTTAGCAGTAGTTCTTCCTCTATTACTTCATTTGGACAAAGTGCAAAAGCTCACTGGTATCAACAAGCATTTTGCGCTGGCTCCGGGAGATTGCTGTGTGAGGAGATATTCCACACCCCCAAGCAGTAAAATTGACGATTTGTCCTGCGATGCTATACTAGCATTATGATTGATACACTCACGAATACCCTCACCAAACTCTGCCAACCTCTCCCCCGCATGAGCGCTGCCATGAAGCAGTGGTTTCGTGACAACCTTTGGATTATGATGCTGCTGGTTGCAATCGTCAATGCTGGGTATGGTATATCTTTGCTCATCCAGCTGTATCAGGCCTTGACGGCAAAGGTGAGTGCTTGGCTGGTGA
>CALHQH010000022.1 GCA_938036625.1 uncultured Candidatus Saccharibacteria bacterium
TTATCAAGATTCTTGGTGAGATGACCAGAGAGCCCGACTTACCCAAGCGCATTGTTTCCCAGTTCATCTATGGTCCAGAGCAGTTTGGCGAGCAATTTAATGCCTGGGAATACAATGCTTTTGGTGGTGAATCGCACTTGCTTCGTCAGAGCGTCATATTCCGCACGCGTAATCGCAGCAAAAAAGTACCGAATCTGTATTATGTGGGTGCGGGGACATTGCCTGGGATTGGTTTACCAATGTGCCTGATTAGTGCGCAGCTGACCTTCAAGCGTATCACAGGAAATCGCCGCCGTGGACCGCTCACAAAGGAGGATATATGAATTGGCTGTATTTAGCGGGAATTATATTTAGTTTTGCGGGTATGGTAGTGCTAGACTGGCGGTATAGGCTAGCTTATTGGTATGATGTGCGCCGTGCGGTACTGACGGTGCTCATTATGACCGTTGTGTTCATTGTGTGGGATATGTGTGGTATCTCGCTCGGCATCTTTCTCAGCGGGTATTCGCCATACATGTCGGGCGTGTACTTATTCCCAGAATTTCCGCTGGAAGAATTGTTCTTCTTGCTATTTTTGAGTTATTTTAGCCTGGTAGTTTACCGAGCGGGAGTGAAGCGATGGCGACATATCTAATGCTTAATCTAATCTTTCTGGCGGTGGTACTGGGTGTGCTGGCATGGCGGAAATTATTGACATTTGGCCGCGCGGTGTGGGCGACGCTGGCAGTGTTGCTGGTGACGACGATTGTGTTTGACTCGCTATTGGTTCATCTTGGCATCGTCGGTTATTCTTTAGATAAAATCTTGGGAATACGTGTTGGGTTGGCGCCAGTTGAAGATTTCTTTTACTCACTATTGGCTGGGTTAACCGTTCCTGCGGTTTGGAAGGGATTGGGTCGCGATGAGAACGATTGAGGTATTATTCATGACCTCGCGACCGCTGTCGTGGGTGAACACGGCTTATCCTTTTGCGGTGGGCTATTTGTTCATGGGACGAAGGATTGATGCGCAGCTCATTCTTGGCACATTATTTTTTCTCATTCCGTACAATCTTTTGATGTATGGAATTAATGATGTGTGCGATTATGAATCAGACATGCGCAATCCTCGTAAGGGTGGTGTCGAAGGGGCGGTGACGCCGCGACAGTTCCATCCGTTAATCGTGCAGTCGGCGGTACTATCATGCCTTCCATTTGTGCTGACATTGATGCTCATAGGTAACTGGCAAAGTCGGTTGGTGCTCACAGCGGTGTTGTTTTTCGTAGTGGCTTATAGCGCCACAGGGCTGCGATTTAAGGAAGTGCCGCTGCTGGATTCGGTGACCTCGAGCCTGCATTTTGTCGGTCCGCTACTCTACGCATACTCGTTGGTTGGTGCGACGCAGGCGGGATGGCTAGCAGCTGTTGCGTTCTTTTGCTGGGGTATGGCTAGCCAGGCGTTCGGTGCAGTGCAAGATGTCGTTCCAGACCGGGGTGCAGAAATACGCTCTATCGCCACGGTATTCGGTGCGCGGGGGACAGTCTGGCTAGCGATGCTGCTGTATGTGGCGGCTGTCGGATTGGTAGCGTGCCTGGGTGTGGCGGCATGGCCAGTGTCGGTTGCGGGCGGCTTGTACATGATCAACCTGCTGCCCTTTGTGCAAATTTGTGATGAACGTTCGGCGGAGGCGCGAACCGGCTGGCGACGATTCTTATGGCTAAACTATTTTACTGGAGCGGTAGTGACAATGACTTTATTGAAGGTTGTGTGGGGCGTGTCGTGAAGATGCGTGATCGATGTGCTCGGGACCATCGCGCACTCACGAGCCCCACAACACGAACAACGCCCACCCTGGTGGGTGAGCGTTGTTCATCATCTGGAATCGCATCCCAGCCTGTTTTGGCTGGGATAGATTTAGATAAGAGCTTGCTGGTACGGATGAGAGGACTTGAACCTCCACGCCCCGCAGGGCACTAGCACCTGAAGCTAGCGCGTCTACCAATTCCGCCACATCCGCAGATATACGCACCGCAGGCTCTTACCGTGTATTGTATACGAATTTCGACCTTGCGTAAAGAGTTTTGTGATACAATCAGGTAAATAAACTGTGGCGGGTCTGCCACTATTTTAGATTATGTAAGGAGCAATGCTATGACCTCTACCCATTCATCGTCCCAAAAGTTCGACAAACTAGAGTGGATACAACAAAAGATCAAAGAAATCCGAGAGGAGTGCGGCACTGCCAACTCGGGCGAAACTGAAGATGAGCAGCGTGCTGAGGTGCGCCGACGGATGGTTGGTGCGCTAGGTTTAATTGCTACACGATCGGGCGAGGATCTTACGCCAGATACTGCAAGCCGCATACTGTACGGCCTGGCTATATCATCACGCACCGGACAGCCAACACAGGGTGAGCTTACCGAAGAGGGCATCCGCATCATTCGCAAGATCAGCGGGATGGCGCAGCAGCCTGCCGAAGAAAATGACGCTAATACCATAGGAATAGCAGCATAATATAACTAATGAGCACGATGAAGCGCACCCAACACTCTGCCCCTGCGGCAACCGACCGTCGCAATGTGGTAGACCGCTATAAAGGGCTGCCACACCAAGCCATCGTTGCCAATCTTGATGAGTATGGCTCGGCACTTCATATTGCAATTGATAATGTCGTGCGTGACTTCAATATGGGGACGATCGTCCGCAGCGCTAACGCCTTTGGGGTGCGGCATGTCCATATCATTGGCCGGCGGCAGTGGAATAAGCGTGGCGCAATGATGACGGACACGTATCTGCACGTGCACTATCACCAAACGGTTGAAGATTTCTTACAGACTATTACTGGTCGGTCGCTTATTGCGGTCGATAATGTTGCCGGTTCGCAGCCACTTCACTCGGTCGCGCTGCCGCGTAGTGCCGTGCTTTTGTTTGGGGCAGAGGGGCCTGGTATTCGCCCCGAGCTGCTCGAGCGAGCCACGTCCATTATCGCGATCGAGCAATTTGGCAGTACGCGTAGCCTCAATGTCGGCGTAGCAGCAGGTATTGCGATGTATGCCTGGGTGCAGCAGCATCGGCTACGCTTGGGTCAGGAGTAAGACGTTATCTCGTATCGTAATGGTGCGATTAGAGGTGAATCCAGCCAAGGGCTTGTTTTTCCATGCCGTTTATGCAAAAATAGCAGTAACTATGACAAAACTTTCATCGGAATCATATCGGGGGGCGCGGGATTGGTATCCGGAAGATCTTCGCGTGCGCAAATACATCTTTCAAACCTGGCGTCACGTCGCCAAGAGCTACGGCTACGAAGAATATGATGCACCACTGCTTGAGCCAGTTGAAGTGTATGCTGCCAAGAGTGGTGACGAGTTAGTGAATGACCAGACGTATCAGTTTATTGATCGTGGCGATCGACAGGTAGCGATCCGTCCTGAAATGACACCGAGCGTAAGCCGGATGATTGCCAAGCACCGCCAAGAGATCGCCTATCCAGCGCGTTGGTTTAGTATTGCCCAGTTTATGCGCTACGAGCGGCCACAACGGGGGCGAGAGCGTGAATTTTGGCAGATGAATGTCGATATATTTGGTGTTGATAACATGCAGGCCGAGGCCGAGATTATCGCACTTGGTAGCCGTATCATGAAGGCTTTTGGCGCAACGGACGACATGTACACTATTCGTATCAACAACCGCCAGTTGATCAACCTTATGATGGCGCAGTTTCTTGAGCTCGATGCTGTGCAGGCTCAGCTGATGATTCGGCTGTTTGATCGTAAGAACAAGATTCCACCGCAGGCTTTTCGCGACCAGGCGATTGAGATCTTTGGTGAGGCAGCAGCACCGGTTGGTTTGCAGCGGATTGCTCAGCTCTTGACGGCACGTACCATGGCCGATCTCCCCGAATCGATTCGCGATAGCGAGGCGGTGCGTGATGTGCAGCGGCTCTTTACCCTACTTGAGCGTAGTGGTGTGACGAATGCCATCTTCGATATCACGCTCATGCGTGGATTGGATTATTACACCGGTACAGTGTTTGAGTTCTTCGACACTCACCCAGACAATAATCGTTCGCTCTTTGGTGGTGGGCGCTATGATGGCTTAGTAGGGATGTTTGGTGCTGAGCCGATTAGTGCGGTCGGCTTCGCACCGGGCTTATCGATGATGCAGCTCTTTCTCGAGGCGCATCAGCTGCTACCAGAGTTTAGCTCCACAACCGATATCTATATGATCGTCCTTGGTGGGGCAATGCGCGGTGCGCTCGAGCTAGCGGATGACCTGCGCGATGAGGACGTCAATGTTGAAGTCGATTTCACTGGCCGCAAACTAGACAAGCAGCTCAAGGCAGCGATCAAGAAACAGATCCCATATTTCCTCTTTGTTGGTGAGGATGAGCTGGAGAACGAGATTTACACCCTCAAGAACATTGCGACGAGCGAGGAGCAAAAGCTCAGTCTGGAGCGCGTCGTCAGTGCCGTTAAGGATTATCGTCGTCAGCCATCACGCAGTGAAGATGATGACTTTGATTTATCGTAGTATCACCATCTGCATTTCTATTACAGCTATAGCTCATCTCTGTTAGCTTCTTGTTTTGCTCGTCTTGCGGAGCATTATATGCACGCGTGTATGCTTAGGTTTGTCGCATGTCTATTTCACACCGTCAACGACATATGATACAATAACCAACTATGAAGACGACACTAGACCACCTATCAGACACCAAAGTACGCGCCACGATTACCGTCGGTGCAGATGAACTGGAGGCAGCTCGCCAGGTTGCTTTGCGCAAGCTCGCCAAGACAACTAAAGTTGATGGCTTCCGCAAGGGTCATGCCCCGCTTGAGTTGGTTGCAAAGAATACCAATCCAGAACACCTCGCCGAGGAGACGCTAAACAACGCCCTGAGCAAAGCAGTTGCTGCAGCCTTCCTTGAGAGTGGCGTGCAAGTGCTCGAGCGTCCAGAGGTAGAGATTAAGAAGTTCGTGCCTGGCAGCGAGCTCGAATTCACGGCTGAGGCAGAGGTCATGCCCACGATTACTCTCGGTGACTATAAGAAACTCAAGCTCAAGCCAGCGAAGATAACCGTTGCGCCAGAAGAAGTAACGGAGATCCTTGACCGGATTCGCCACAGCATGGCCGAGCGTACGGACACTGATGAAGCAGCTCAGGACGGCGATGAAGTGACAATTGACTTTGTCGGTAAGCGCGATGGTACGCCTTTTGCTGGTGGCACCGGGAAAGATTATCCACTTGTGCTCGGCAGTAAGTCATTCATTCCAGGCTTCGAAGAGGCATTGATTGGCCTCAAGGCTGGTGAAACGAAGGCGGTTGAACTCACCTTCCCGGAGGACTACCATGCGAGCGAGCTAGCTGGGCAAGCAGTTGTCTTTGATACGACCGTCAAGAAGGTTAAGAAAGTGACATTGCCTGAGCTGACTGATGAGTTTGCGGCGAAGGTTGGGCCATTTACTTCTATTGATGACCTCAAGAAAGATATCGAGAAGGAAATTACTGCGCAAAAGCAGCGTGAAGCAGATGACGAGCTGCGCGACGTAGCCGTCAAGCAGTTGGCCCATGCCAGTACGGTAGCCATTCCGGAGGTATTGCGAGCCGACCAGCTTCGCTCAATTGAGCAAGACTTGGTGCAGAACCTCGCTCACCGCGGTCGCACCTTTGAGCAGTATCTTGCCGAGAAAGAATATAAGGACAAAGACGAGTGGATTGAGAAGGAGGCTAAGCCAGCGGCCGATGATCGCATCAAGGCGGGGCTTGTCCTGGCTGAGCTGAGCAAGGCTGAGAAGATCGAAGCCACAGCAGAGGAGCTACAAGAGCGCATCAGTGCCTTCAAGCAACAGTATGCCAATGATGCAACTATGGTGGCACGCTTTGATGAGCCAGAGGTACAGCACGAGATCGCTAATCGCCTCTTGACAGAGAAGACGATTGACTGGCTGGTGGCGCAGAATACCAAGAAATAACAAACAGTACGGCTCTTACAATAGAAACTAGCATTCTACCTTGACGAGTGCTAGTTTTCTCGTTACAATGGCACTATGATGAAACCGAATGATTACCTAGTGCCCAACGTCATCGTCCGGACGCGTGATGGTGAGCGTGGCTATGATATATACTCGCGCTTGCTCGAAGATCGCATTATCTTCCTTGGCGAGGAGGTGACTGAAATGACGGCCAATGTCGTTGTCGCGCAGCTCCTCCATCTTGCCAATGAAAATCCAGACAAAGACATCCAACTCTATATCAATAGCCCTGGTGGCAGTGTGTATGACGGCCTCGCAATCTACGATACTATGCAATACATCGCGCCAGATGTGCAGACGATTGGCATTGGTCTGCAGGCAAGCATGGGTGCCTTCTTGCTTAGTAGCGGTGCGAAGGGTAAACGCTTTGTCCTGCCTAATGCCCGCGTGATGATCCACCAGCCGAGCAGCGGTACGCGCGGCAAAGTGACAGACCAAGAAATTAGCTTACGCGAGAGTATCGCTCTTAAGGAGCGGCTGGCTACCATTATGGCGGACAATACTGGCCAGAAACTCGATAAAATCAAGGCTGATATGGAGCGTGACTACTGGCTGAGTGCAGCAGATGCCGTAGCGTATGGCCTGGCTGATGAGGTGATTGGCCAGCGCGCAAACGCAAAATAGCACGAGTAGCTGCTTTGTGCTATAGTAAGGCTATGACACAACATAGCGACCAATCGACAACCCAGTCTATAAACACTCCATCTCAAGCAAAAAAACCACGACGCTTCCGTCTACGGCGTATGACTGTCGTTATGTTGGTAACAATCGTATTGACTATTACCTGTATGGCGGCGCTTGCCTTTTTCTATCAGGCCAAGCGAGACACTAAGGAGCTTATGCGCACCCAAACCGTTATGGGAGATGTATTAGCGCGTGCGGCTGACTACTCATCAGGGAAGGCGATATCGTGGGATAATTATGCAATGGGTAGCGTGTCTGGTGTTATTGCCACGCAGGCTGAGCGTGAGCAACTACTCGCAAAGAATCCATTTGTCAATTGTCCAGGCCAGTGCGATGGTTGGTTGTCGGTGGCTGACGCTAAACGCCGAGATCAGACAATTGACGAAGGGTTCTCGCTATCACCGTCAACAGAAGAGGGTGTGTTTCTACAGTATGTTCGTGAGGTGCTGCAAGATCCAAGCACAAAGTGTGCTCTTTGGAATCACGGACCAGTCCAAAAGTTGTGTATATCTCCCAAAACAGGGCGATATGTATACAATGTCAGCGGGCACGCTCGAGGCTTGTATGAGTGAGAATAATTATACGTAGCTCCTAGTATAGATTTTTGAAATTTCAAACAGAAAAATGCTTGACGCACTCGCAGCTCATTCGCTATAATGAGATGTTAATGAAGGTTGTGTAATATGGGTTAGGTGCGGACTACGCCGGTGGCGTGGCGTTTTAGTGTGCGAAAACTTATATTGAGTAAAGCTTCGGTGCCACAACAAATGCACGAGTAGGATTTTGGAGTCCTTACACGTGCGGATAGATAACAATAATTCAAGAGGAGTTTACATGCCTACACCTACCACGGCAACAGCTGCTCCATCGCGTGTGTTTTTTACTAGCAATGACACCGCGCTGGCAGTACCCGACTTGCTGGCTCACCAAGAAGAATCCTGGAAGGACTTCGTCGAGACGGGCTTGAGCGAAATTTTTGCAGAGCTCAACCCAATCGAAGACTACACTGGCCAGAAGCTCGAGCTACGCTTTAAGGATTATGCCTTTGGCGAGCCCAAGCACACAGAGCAGTTTGCGAAAGAAAACAACCTGACCTTCGACGCACCACTACAAGCCACCGTCGAGCTCATCAACAAGACAACCGGCGAAGTCAAGGAACAGAGCATCTACATGGGCGATTACCCTTGGATGACCGAACGCGCAACATTTATCATTAATGGAACAGAGCGTGTGGTGGTAAGCCAGCTGATTCGGAGTGCTGGTGTACTATTTAGTGCCGACCGCGTGGCAGGGCGCAACCTCTATGGCGCTAAGATGATCCCGGGCCGTGGAGCATGGCTCGAGTTTGAGACGAGCCCATCGGGTGCAATCTATGTGAAGATCGATCGCCGCCGCAAAATTGCCGCTACCACCTTGCTGCGTGCTCTTGGTATGAGCAAGGTGTCGGCCATTCGCGAGGCCTTTGCTGATATCGACACCGGTGAGATGAAATACATCGAAGCCACCCTTGAGAAGGATCCAGCGCACGGCATTAACGAAGCGTTGATTGAGGTCTATCGCCGTCTGCGCCCAGGTGATCTCGCTACGGTAGAGAACGCTCGTCAGATGATTGAGCGTATGTTCTTCGACTTTAAGCGTTTCGACTACAGCCGCGTTGGCCGCTACAAGATCAACCAGCGTCTAGGTGTTGATGTGCCCAATACGGCCGAATATCGCACATTGCAGATGAGTGATTTGATCGGCGTACTGCGTGAGATTATCCGCCTCAACAACACACAAGAGCCAGCTGATGATATCGACTCGCTGAGTAATCGCCGCGTGAAGCTGGTTGGCGAGCTAGTAGCGCGCCAGTTCCGCGTTGGTATGCTCCGGATGCAGCGCAATGCAATGGACCGTATGAGCATGAGTGACCTCGAGACGGTTACGCCAAGCCAGCTGATTAATGCTCGCCCAGTGGTGGCAGCAGTGCGCGAGTTCTTCGCCAGTAGCCAGTTGAGCCAGCTACTTGATGAGGTGAACCCACTGTCCGAGCTGAGTCACAAGCGCCGCCTGAGCTCGATGGGGCCTGGTGGTTTGAGCCGCGAGCGAGCCGGCTTTGAGGTGCGCGATGCTCACCCCACTCACTATGGTCGGATTTGCTCGGTGGAGACACCAGAGGGAGCCAACATTGGCTTGGTGCTGAACCTCGCTACCTATGCACGCATCAACGAATATGGCTTTATTGAGACACCATACCTCAAGGTAGTTGATGGCCGCGTGACTGATGAGATCGTCTACCTTGATGCTTCGCAGGAAGTAACAGAGGTGATTGCCGACGCTGGCGCTCGCCTCAATGAGGATGGTACCTTTGTACGCGATCGCGTTAGTGCGCGCAAGTTCCTCCAGCCAGGGCAGGTAGATACCAGCGAAGTCACTTTCATGGATGCTGCACACAAGCAGATCCTTGGGTCGACTGCGAGCCTCGTGCCATTCATCGAGAAGAACCGTATCGATCGCAGCTTGACTGGCTCCAACATGCAGCGCCAGGCAGTGCCGCTTTTGCAGCCAGAGTCGCCAACGGTTGGCACTGGCATTGAGCACGAGGTGGCGCGCAACTCGAGCCAGCTTGTGACGGCCGAGGCTGATGGAGAAGTGATTCGGGCTGATGGCGAAGCAGTCGAGGTGCGCTATGCTGATGGCGTCAAGCGCTACGACTTGATTCACTTTGCCAAGAGCAATGACGATCGTTGTATCAACCAAAAAGTCCGGGTTAGCCGCGGCCAAACTGTTGCGAAGGGTGACACTCTCATCGAGGGCGCGTCCATTGCCGATGGTGAGCTCGCCCTTGGTAAGGACTTGCTGGTCGCCTTTATGCCATGGGGCGGCTACAACATGGACGACGCAGTGATTTTGAGCCGTCGCTTGGTAGAAGATGATACCCTTACCAGCATCAACATCAAGGACTACACTGTTGAAGTACGCGAGACAAAGCTTGGTCCAGAGATCGTGACACGCGATATTCCCAATGTGAGTGAGGACAGCCTTCGCCACTTGGATGAGAGCGGTATTGTGCAGATTGGCTCTGAGGTTAAGGCGGGTGATGTCTTGGTCGGCAAGATTACACCAAAGGGCGAGCAAGAGCTCAGCAGTGAGGAGCGTTTGCTGCGTGCAATCTTTGGTGAAAAGGCCAAGGATGTGCGCGACACCAGCCAGCGCATGAACAATGCTGGTGGTGGTAAAGTTGTTGGCGTCAAGGTGTTTAGCCGCGAGAATGGCCATGAACTTAAGACGGGTGTATTGATGCAAATTCAGATCTTTGTCGCGCAATTGCGCAAGATCGGTGTGGGTGACAAGATAGCTGGTCGTCACGGTAACAAGGGTGTATGCGCCCGCGTGATGGCGGTAGAGGATATGCCATACCTGGCTGATGGTACTCCTGTTGATGTCATCCTCAACCCGCTTGGTGTGCCAAGCCGTATGAACCTTGGCCAGCTCTTTGAGACGCACCTCGGTATGGCTGCACGAGCACTCGGCTACAAGGTTGCCACACCACCATTCAACGGTGTGCCAGCCGATACCATCAAGGATGAGCTTGAAAAGGCTGGCATTGCGCGCGACGGCAAGAGCCAACTCTACGATGGTTTGAGCGGCGAGCCATTTGAGGAGCGTACAACAGTCGGCGTGATGCATATGATCAAACTCCACCACATGGTGAGCGACAAGATTCACGCCCGCAGCACCGGCCCGTACACCATGGTGACTCAGCAGCCACTTGGCGGTAAGGCTCAGAATGGTGGCCAGCGCCTTGGAGAGATGGAGGTCTGGGCACTCGAGGCTTACGGTGCCGCGACGACGCTGCAAGAGATGCTAACGATTAAATCAGACGACGTGTACGGCCGCGCCAAAGCCTACGAGGCAATCATCAAAGATGAGCCAATTGCCGGGCCAAAGCTGCCTGAGAGCTTTAACGTGCTTGTCAAGGAGCTGCAAGGCTTGGGCTTGCGTGTTGACCTGCTGGATGAGTCTGATGAGTCGGTCGATGCTGAGCATGTCATTGCTGCTGCGGGCCCTGCCGACAAAACCGTTCCGTCTGACGAGAGTGATGACGAAGCAACCTATCTTGATGAATCCGACGGCATTGGCACAATTGCCGATGACAGTGGTATGTCCGTCCAGGATATTGACACAGTAGAAAACCTAAGCGAGGAGGAAGCCTAAGATGTCCCACGTGGTAACAGATCACGATATCGCCAATTTTGATGCGGTACGCTTGGCCGTCGCCAGCCCCGAGGATATCCTCAAGTGGAGCTACGGCGAAGTCACCAAGCCGGAGACGATTAACTATCGAACCCAGAAGCCTGAGCGTGATGGCCTGTTTTGTGAGCGTATTTTTGGCCCAGTCAAAGATATCAACCCACACGACAGCAAGCTCAAGGGTGTGCGCAGCCGCGAAGCTGCAGTAGACAAGAATGGCGAGCTTGTCACCAAGTCGATCGTGCGTCGCGAGCGGATGGGGCACATTAGCTTGGCCACCCCTGTTGCGCATATTTGGTTTATGCGCGGCACGCCCAGTGCAATGAGCCTTTTGCTCGGCATTACGGTGCGTAACCTCGAGAAGATCGCATATTTTGCAACATATGTTATCCTCGACGTTGACGGCGAGACGCGTGATGCCTACCTGGCTGATCTTGAGGCAGAGACCGAGGCAGCACGTGCCGCCATTAAAATTCGCTTCCAGCGCGAAGCTGAGGCTGATGGGGCAGATGTGAAGGCGCTTGCCGAGCAGCAAACGCGCGAGTACGAAGAGCTTGAGGCAACCTACAGCCAAAAGAAAGCCCAGCTCGAGAGCCTGCAAAAGTGCGCCCTCCTGAGCGACACCGACTACCGTAACCTGCCCGAAGAGTACGAAGAGCTCATTAAGGTTGGTATGGGTGGTGATGCCCTCAAGACACTGCTTGATGATATTGACCTCGATACCCTCATTGCCAATCTGCAAGAAGAAGTTGAAGGGGCACGCGGCCAACGCGAGAAAAAGCTACTCAAGCGCCTCAAAGTGCTGGAGGGTATGCAGGCAGCGGGCATTAAGCCATCAAGCCTGTGCATGACGGTTCTGCCGGTCATCCCACCAGACTTGCGGCCAATGGTAGCCCTGAGTGGTGGGCGCTTTGCAACGAGCGACCTCAACGACCTCTATCGCCGCGTCATTAACCGTAATAACCGCCTCAAGAAGCTCATCGAGCTCAATGCACCAGAGGTAATCCAGCACAATGAGAAGCGCATGCTGCAAGAGGCCGTTGATAGCTTGATCGACAACTCGGCTGCTCGTGGTGGTCGTGCCGTCAATGCAACTGGTGGGCGCCGCCGCCTTAAGAGTATTAGCGATATGCTTAAGGGTAAGCAAGGGCGCTTTCGCCAGAACTTGCTGGGTAAGCGTGTCGACTACTCAGGCCGTTCGGTCATCGTGGTGGGCCCGAAGCTCAAGATCCACCAGTGTGGCCTACCAAAGCAGATGGCGATCGAGCTCTTCAAGCCATTTGTTATCAGCTGGCTCATTAAGGGCGATTATGCACACAACATCCGGAGTGCAACGCGCCTGATTGAGGCGGGCGAAGCGGTCGTGTGGGATGCGCTGGATGAGGTAATCAAGGGCAAGTACGTATTGCTTAACCGTGCGCCATCACTGCACCGTTTGAGTATCCAAGCCTTCCAACCAAAGCTGGTTGAGGGCAAGGCGATCCAGCTCCACCCGCTCGTCGCTAACGGCTTTAATGCTGACTATGATGGCGACCAGATGGCTGTCCACTTGCCACTCAGTGCCGAGGCGCAGGCCGAAGCGCGCGAGCTGATGAGTGCCGTCAATAACCTGCTGAAGCCTGCCGATGGGAGCCCAGTCCTCAGTATTGATCAGGACGTGGTGCTCGGCAACTACTACCTCACATACGAGAAACCCTCAGCTCAGACTGACACTGTTGCTGTCTTTGCTGATAGCCGGGCTGCTGAGCTCGCCTACGACATGGGCAAGCTCCACTTGCAGAGCCCAATCCGCATTCGAGCTAAGGGTGAGATCCGGACAACCACCCTAGGGCGTGTCTTCTTCAACGAAATCCTGCCAGAGGACTTCCCCTACAACAACAACGTCCAGACCAAGAAAGAGCTCAAGCGGGTGCTTGGTCAGATCTTTGAGCGCTATGGCGCTGCCGAGACTGCTATCACTGCCGACCGCATGAAGGGCTTAGCCTTCCGCTTTGCCACCACTGCTGCGGTGTCGACTGGTATGGAAGACTACCTCAGCTTCGACGAAATTGCCGACTTTGTGGCTGAGGGTGACGCACGTTCTGCTGCGATCTCGGAGCAGCTCGATCAAGGGCTCATTACCGAGGACGAGCGCTACACATTGACCGTCAACAACTGGCGCACCGTCGACCGCAAGGTAGAGGACTTCCTGCGCAGCCAGTTGGCCCACATGGACACCTCTGTTGCAACAATGGTGAACTCTGGTGCTCGTGGTAGCGTTAACAATATTAAGCTAGCCAGTGCGATGATCGGTATCCAAGTGGATGCTGCCAACCGCGAGATTGAGTTGCCAGTGCGTAGCAACTTCAAGCGAGGGTTGTCGAGCCTGGAGGCCTTCGTGGCAACGCGTGGTGCTCGCAAGGGGCTGATCGATACCGCCCTCAAGACGGCCGACTCTGGTTATCTCACGCGTCGCTTGGTCGATGTCTCGCAAGATGTCTTTACCGTTGAGGACGAAGAGGGTGACGACGATGGCTTCACTATCTACCGTAATGAGTCTGAGGAGACGATGATTGAGTTTGGCAACCGCTTGTTTGGCCGCTACACCGCTGAGGCAGTGCCAGGCCACCTCGACCGCGACCAGCTCATTACGCGCGAGATTGCCAACGCCATCGAGGCCGATCAGTCGATCGACCAAGTCCGCATCCAGTCTGTCCTCTCTACTAAGAACCTGCATGGTATTCCACGCAAGAGCTACGGGATCGACATGGCAACAGGCCAGCTCGTTGATGGTTCACAGCCAGTTGGGGTTATCGCCGCGCAGTCGGTCGGTGAGCCAGGTACGCAGCTGACGCTCAACACCTTCCACAGTTCTGGTGTTGGTGGGTCGGACATTACCCAGGGTCTGCCGCGTGTCGAGGAGCTCTTTGAGGCGCGCAACCCGAAGGGTCAAGCCTACGTCACAGAGGTCGCCGGTTTGGTCGATATCTGGGAAGATGGCAAGAAGTACGTTGTACAGGTCACGCCGCAAGCAGGCAAGGTAGAGCGCATGCCGCTCGATGGCCGCATGGTGATGGTGCAATCGGGCAGTAAGGTGAAGGTAGGCGACGTTATTGCGTCATTCGACGATGGCACACAGCCACTTACTGCACCGTTTGATGGAGTGGTTGAGTCCACTGGTGATTCGCTTGTCCTCACAGGTAATACTACAGCACCAGTCCGCTACGAAATCCCTGGCACGATGTACCTCGTTGTCAAACCAGGTGATATGGTCGAGCCAGGCGATCGCCTGACACTTGGTTCGCTCAACCTGCACGACCTCATGCGTCTCAAGGGTACAGAGGCAACCCAGCGCTACATCATCAACGAAGTGCTCCGCATCTATGCTGCGCAGGGCCAGGATGTGGCTGGCAAGCACCTTGAGATCATCGTCCGGCAGATGTTCAGCCGGGTGCAAATTGATGATCCAGGCGACAGCACCTTCGTCATGGGTGACATCATCTCCAAGGCATCAGTGGTTGATGCTAACAAGGAGCTCGTTGCCCAGGGCAAGACGCCAGCCCAGTATGCACAGCTGCTGCTTGGTATCACCAAGGTGAGTATCTGGAGTGATAGCTGGCTGTCTGCTGCGTCGTTCCAGGACACGACTCGCGTGCTGATCAACGCTGCCACCAGTGGCCGCGCCGACCACCTTAAGGGTCTTAAGGAGAACGTCATCATCGGTAACAAAGTACCGGTTGGTACGGGTGCGCACCCCCTGCCGCTCGAGGAGAATGACTCTCCGGAGGATGAGTTTGTCGCCGAAGCCCAGGCCGAAGAAGCCGAGCCAGAAGTGACAATCGCCACTGATGAGCTGTAGGGAAAGCTAGTCTAGAGCAGAAGAGCCCCACTTGAGAGAGTGGGGCTCTTGTTTTATAAACGGTCTTAATACTATTCGACAATTATCGTAAATATGTGATATGATATGTAAACTATGCATGAACGTTTTTCTCAACAATCAGGTCAGTCCGGTTCAGCTGACGAGAAAGTGAGCCAACAAGATAAAGAAGTAGCTGCTACAGTAGAGAGTACAGGCGATGCCGCCCCTACTGGGCGGATGCAACGGATACGAGATCACCTATCGAAAATAGCGACACGAATTGACGAGCATCTCACGTACGGTTACGATCGAAACTATCCAGACATAAGTAAAGAAGAAGCTCTCGTGATGCCCGAAGATGAGCTTATAGAGTCGACAAAAACAATTCTCGGCAGAGAGTTTGCTCCACGACCGAAAAGTTATGTCAATTGGCGAGTTATTGAAGGGCCAGTGAGCCTTCATGTTGTGGATCAGCGTCGTCCAAAACCTAGGACAAAACAGCACTGGTGGCAGATATTGTAATTATAAATGTAAATGCGAAGAAGAACAGAAAACTCGTCAGGATAACGACGAGTTTTCTATTAGTTTTTTGATATTAATCTAGACTGGCTTGTGACTTCTCAAGACACGATACAAGCCAAGTTGAACCGCCCATAGGGTTCCTTTGTCATTAAACCGAAAGACAATGAACTTGTCTGCATCCAACCTATATCGCAGATTCTTTCTCCCCCACAGTCCTCCCCCAAACTCCGGATCTCCAAACGTGTTAATGACCTCCTGTATCGATGCTGTGTTTGATATTGATGTTAGTAGTTTGTAAGAGAGTGGAATGTAGGGCTCCTCATAAAGACTGTCATCCTGTAGATAAAGAGAAAGAACGACAAGGATATCGTTACGCCACTGCAGCTCGAGACCTGCGCTGTAATACGACCAGTACGATTCGGTTGAACCGGCACCAAGGAAGCTTTCGTCGGTATCTTCGATTAATGGCTCATCTGCCAAGCCATTCGTTGCTTTGTTGATTTGCTCCTGTATTCCATCAATGCCTCTTCCAATTAGATCAATATATTTGGTAATGGGGCCATCTAGTTGTGTTTCCATACTTCCTCTGCAAAATCGACTTGGTTGATTACTAGTTTTGATTATACAACAAATCAGTGACTGTATAGCGCTACTCACCCCAATTTCCAGCGGCTACACAATCACAAATCACCCCAGCAGGTATTGGCTAACCTACAGCGCGTGCACTAATTAGCTACTACCGATACTTCGGCATCTCTACCGTCACTACTTCGCCTTTGCTGAGGTCGCGGCATTTGTCGCCTTCGTAGATTTGCCGCAGGTCGACTTTCTTAGCATTGCGGAGTTGAGCCTTATAGACATCACAGGAGAGCATATCGTTCTGGCGAATCTGAAAGAAGACCCAGCGGCCATCGCTCGATTGATAAAACAGCGCTGTCCCTTGCGAATTAAAGAGGTGCGACTCGGGCTGCACACCGCCTAGTGGTATCTCTGCCAAGCGATAGCCTGCAAGCTTGCTCTCGCGCACTGTCATAGTGCCGACAATGCCGACGTTGTAGCTCGAACTTGCAGCAGGCGAGTAGGCGTTGTAGAGAGGAGCTTGCTGCTTGGCGAGGTCTTTGTAGTCGGCGGCATCAAGGCATTTAAACTCAACGAAGCGAGTTTCCTTGTTTTTCGGGTCATTTGGGTCAAGTGGGGTATTGCTAATCTGGCACGTTACATCGCCATTACTACGCGTAAAGTCTGCGAGATAGGAGCCGTCTTTGTCGCCATCTTGCACGACATAGCGCGTGAATTGATCATAGTCGAGCATGTGCTCCAGAGCAGTGACATTGCGCTTGGCTTCAGCCTTGGGCAGGGTAGCGGCAGCACTCTTGGTTTTACTTGAGTCGGTAGCGATAGAATAAAAGCGAGAACCTTCGGCCTTGACCGGTGTTGACAGCGATGACTTAACGGCTTCTGTACCCTTAAAGTACTTCTTGGCACGCTCGAGCGTCTTGGCGGCGGTGAGCTGCTCCCGTGGGCCAGTCTTTGTCTCGGTGTGCTGCTCGGTATTCTTGGCTTTATGTGGCCGAGTTGCGATATAAATAATCCCTGCTGCGATGGCAACAACCACTAAACCAGCCAGAGCAAAGCGTATCGCTAACCCGCGCGGCGTCAGGCGAGAGCGTCGGTACTGAGGTGAGGAGGGTGATCCACTGAATAGCATAGTGTCATTATACACTGCAAGCTAGGTTGGCAGCAATGGCTCTTGCGCAAACGCACTGCACTTCGTATAATGCAAAGCATGAGCGCTATGAAAAATCGGTTAATGCAGAAAAAACAGGCTGGCTATACTGTGGTAGAGTTGCTGGTTGTGATCGTTATTATTGCCATCCTTGCTACATTGACGCTCGTCTCGTATCAACGTATCCAGGCTGGTGCACAGGGGCGAACTCGCGTAGCCGACCTCACAGCAATGCGCCAAGCACTTGATCGCTACTATACCAAAAATGGTGCATACCCGGTTGCTCAGACTGCTGGTAGTACCACCCCCACCTATCAGCGCCGCGATAGCGCCACATTTTTGCGCCAATTAGTGCCGACCTATATTGCCACTCTTCCTAGTATCACCCAGGGTAGTACCACTGATGCAACTAGCAACACCTACCTATATGTCACCAATGCTCAGCAAACCGAATACAAGCTACTCTATGTCAATACAAGCGGCTTACCACCAGGTGAGTACGATGCTGTGCCTCAAGCAATGCGCACCACCGCGCCGGATCGCTACGGCGTGTGGTCGAAAAATGGCGAACGGCTGCCTGGTTAGTCTCTGCAAATGAGCTTATCAGGGGTGATAATTACTCTACCACCCACATTCAATCCATGCTATAATCAATCGTTGAGAGTTGTATTACTCATGCTAAAAAACACGTAAGGAGAGAAGGAGCCCCCTATGGCAACCCCCAAGGATGTCCCTCTGCAGGACTTTCGCAACATTGGTATTATTGCCCATATCGACGCCGGCAAGACGACGACGACAGAAGGTATTTTGTACCGCACCGGTATTAACCACAAGATTGGTACCGTGCGCGGTGATGATGGTGGTGCCACCACCGACTGGATGAGCCAAGAAAAAGAGCGTGGTATTACCATTACCTCTGCGGCAGTGACCTGCTTTTGGAAGGGCCACAAGATTAACATCATTGATACCCCTGGGCACATCGACTTTACTGCCGAGGTGGAGCGTAGCCTGCGCGTGCTCGATGGCGCAGTGACAGTCTTTGATGGCAAGATGGGAGTAGAAGCCCAGAGTGAGACCGTATGGCGCCAGGCCAACAAATACGGCGTGCCACGCATCTGCTTCGTGAACAAGATTAATCAGACTGGTGGTGACTTCTACAAGTCGATCGAGTCAATCCACAACCGCCTCAGCAAGCAGGCCTTCCCAATCCACCTGCCAATTGGCTTTGAGAAGGATGTCTGTGGTGTGGTAGACCTCATCGACATGAAAGCCTACACCTATGATGACTACACCGACCACGAGCTTAAAGTGGGTGAGATCCCAGCTGATATGCTCGACAAGGCAAAGCGGGCTCGCAGCCTGCTCGTCGAGAACGCCGTTGAGGCCGATGACGACCTGATGATGAAATTCCTCGACGAAGGTGAGGATGCTATTACTGTTGACGAGCTCAAGGCAGCGCTGCGCCAGCGTGTCTTGGCTGGTGACTTCTTCTTGGTGACGGGTGGTGATGGCCGCGGTGTGATCGTCGAGAAGGTGCTTGACCTGATGGTAGATTACCTGCCAAGCCCGCTCGATGTTGGTGAAATCTGGGGCAAGAACCCCAAGACTGGCGACGAGGTAAGCCGCACACCTGACGATAAGCAGCCAATGACTGCACTGGCCTTTAAGCTGGCTGCCGACCCATTTGTTGGTAAGCTGATCTTTATCCGCGTCTACAGTGGTCGCTTGACTGCCGGTAGCTACGTCCTCAACACAACGACGGGTGAGAAGGAACGTGTGGGGCGCATCGTCCGGATGCACGCCGATAAGCGCGAAGAGATCGACAGCGTGGGTGCTGGTGACATTGCTGCTGTGGTGGGCCTGAAGGGTACCTTTACGGGGCATACCTTGTGCGATCAAGCGCATCCAATTGCTCTTGAGGCAATTAGCTTCCCCGAGCCACCGGTATCGATCGCGGTGGAGCCTAAGACTAAGGCCGACCAAGAAAAGATGGGTATTGCTCTGCAACGCCTGGCAGAAGAAGACCCAACCTTCCGCGTCTACACCGATGAAGAGACTGGCCAGACTATCATGAGCGGTATGGGTGAGCTCCACCTAGAGATTTTGATCGACCGCATGAAGCGCGAGTTTAACGTTGAGGCTAATGTTGGTGAGCCGCAAGTGGCCTACCGCGAAACCATCAAGGGCACCGCCGAGGCGCAAGGTAAGCACGCCAAGCAGTCTGGTGGTCGCGGCCAGTACGGTGATGTTTGGGTACGCTTTGAGCCGAATGAGCCAGGCAAGGGCTACGAATTCTTCGATGAAATCAAGGGTGGTGTGGTGCCACAAGAGTACCGCCCAGCTGTGCAGAAGGGTATTAAGGAGACACTCGATGGTGGTGTGATTGCTGGCTACCCAGTGGTCGACGTCAAGGCAACCTTGTACGACGGAAGTTACCATGATGTCGACTCAAGCGAGCTCGCCTTCAATCTGGCTGCTCATCTGGCTGCCCGCGAAGGTATCAAGAAGGCCAACCCAGTCTTGCTTGAGCCAGTGATGAAGGTTGAGGTGACAACACCTGAGGAATTCATGGGTGATATCATTGGCGACCTCAATAGCCGCCGTGGCCGCATTGAGGCAATGGAAGACTTGATGGGCGGCGCGAAGCTCGTGAAGGCTATCGTGCCACTGGCAAACATGTTTGGCTATACCAGCGACATCCGCTCGATGTCGCAGGGCCGAGCTGCTAGCACGATGGAACTTGCCCATTATGAGGAAGTTCCACCAAACGTCGCGCAAGAGATCATCGAGAAGCGCAGTAAGTAAGCCTTCTTGTATCATCTCTATAAAACACCTCTATTACAGGGGTGTTTTATTATCTTGTCTCAGCGCAAGGAATGGTGAATAGTATGCAAAAGCCGACATATATGCCGGCTTTTGTTGGTGCAAGGCTATGGTTTGTACTACTTTTTCGTTTTCTTGTCGTGCTTGGCTATTTTCTTGACGGCAATTTTTTGCGGCGCAGGTAGCGGCTTGAGTGGTACCGTTACCCTCAAGATGCCGTCCTCCAGATGGGCCTTAATCTGCTCAACATCGCTACCATCTGGTATCTGCACACGACGGCAGAAACTTGTGCTGCTCTCACGAACAACGTAGTTGCGCTGTTTGTCCTCGGTTTTTTCGTGCCGTTCGCCGCGAATAACGAGCGCACCATTGTCAAGGCTTACATCGAGGTCTTCCTCGGCAAAGTTTGGCACGTTTGCTTCAACAACCAGTGTATTATCTACCGTATAGACATCAGTTGCGACAGCTTGGCTGAGTGTCGTGGTAAAGGGATTGTCAAACAGCTGCCGCTGCAGTGCGCGCAATTCCTCAAATGGATTGTATTTTGCAAGACTATTCATAGGGTGCCTCCTTATGTGTTGCTTTTGTATTCTTATCATAGCGCGGTAAATAGAACAATACAAGTACTTGCATCCGTCTAGTAAAGCGCTTATACTTATATGCATGACGCAATCGACTCGTCGGCAACGCAGACTGACACGGCTTACATGGCTGAGTTTCGCTGCTGTGGCAGTAGCTTTGCTGGGTTATATGTATTGGGATGTCGAGCTCAGCCCGGCAGCCTCCACCACTAAGACGGCTGGCAGTGGCCTGGAAAAAACACTCGTGCTAGGCACCGACCCCGGCTTTAAGCCGTTTGAATATAAGCAGGGGCAGGAGATCGTTGGCTTTGATATTGACCTTGCACGGGAGATTGCTAAGGACACAAACCGTTCGTTACAAATTGAGGAGATCGCCTTTGATGGCCTCTTGCCGGCCTTGCAGGCTGGGCGAATTGACCTGATTGCAGCTGGTATGACCGTCACACCAGACCGGCGCAAGAATGCTGAATTTTCGCACTCGTACTATACTGCAGCGCAAAAGATAATTGTACCAAAGACTGGCTCAACAATTGCCACCAGTGATGACCTCATTGGTAGGCGAATTGGCGTACAGCTTGGCACGACGGCCGATACACTGGCGCACAAGATTCGTGGGGCGCACGTGGTGCAGCTTCAATCGACGGCAAGTGTCGTGCAAGAGCTCAGTAGTCGGCGGATCGACGCTGCCATTATGGATGATGGGCCAGCTCGGCAATATCTCGCCACAAACCCGCAGCTCTTTGCCTTGCCGCGCAACCTCTCACGTGAAGACTACGCCATTGCTATCAAAAAAGGTAATAGCAAACTACTCGCTGAGGTAAACGCCAGCATTGCCGCAATGAAGCGCGATGGCCGCTATGAGAAGCTTATCAAGAAACACTTTGGAGTAGCCCAGCCATGAATGTGTGGGATATCCTCTTTGGTGATGAGCGCTATCTCTTCTTGTGGCGCGGCCTGGAAGTGACCATCCTTCTCACCGTCTTCTCAACAATTATTGGGCTTGTGATTGGCCTGGTTGTCGCTCTCATGCAGCAGTCTGCTTGGCAGCCATGGGTGAGCTTGGCTCATGCCTATACCACGGTCATTCGCGGCACACCTGCTTTGGTGCAGCTACTCATTATGTATTACGTGGTATTTGGTTCTTACCGTGGGGTGCCAAAATTGTGGATTGCAAGCCTTGCCTTTGGTATCAACAGTGGTGCGTATATTGCTGAGATTATTCGCGGCGGGATTGAAAGTATCGACAACGGACAAGTCGAAGCGGCGCGCTCGCTTGGCTTGAGTCGCTGGCAAACCATGCGTTATATCATCCTGCCTCAAGCACTCAAGCAGTCATTGCCGTCACTGATCAGCGAAGGGATTTCGCTCCTCAAGGAGACATCAGTTGTTGGTTGGATTGGTATGAACGATCTGATGCGCGGTGCTGATAATATCCGCTTCCAAACGGCCACCGCCTTTGAATCGCTCTTTGCCGCTGCAATGATTTACCTTGCCCTCACCACGCTATTTACGTGGGTAATGAATCGAGTAGAGAGGAGGCTTAAAGCGCATGATTAATATCAAGCAGCTCCGCAAGCACTATGGCAATAATTATGTCTTGCGCGGCATTGACCTGACAATCAAGCGGGGAGAGGTTGTAGTTCTCTTGGGCTCGAGTGGTGGTGGCAAAAGCACGCTGCTTCGCTGTATTAATATGATCGAGACGCCGACAAGCGGGGAAGTATGGGTTGACGGTATTGATATGACCAATCCAGCGACCGACCTCAACAAAGCCCGGACTGAACTTGGCATGGTCTTCCAGCAGTTTAACCTCTTTCCGCATATGACCGTACTCGAAAATATCATGCTTGCACCACTTAAGGTGCGCAAACTATCAAGAGCCAAGGCGAAGCGTCAGGCGCTTCAAATGCTCGATCTGGTTGGCCTTCGCGCTAAGGCTCAAGAATACCCAAGTCATCTCTCGGGTGGGCAAAAGCAGCGAGTAGCGATCGCCCGTGCCTTGGCAATGCAGCCAAAAGTGTTGCTCTTTGATGAGCCAACGAGTGCGCTCGACCCTGAGATGGTCGATGAGGTACTAGCGGTCATTAAACACCTTGCTGAAACAGGGATTACGATGATCGTCGTCACACACGAGATGTCGTTTGCGCGCGATGTCGCATCGCGGATTGTCTTCCTTGACGGGGGTAAGATTATTGAAGATGGCACGCCAGTGCAGGTTATCAACCACTCTGCTCAGCCAAAAGTTCGCACCTTCTTCGCCGCACTCAGCAATGATTGATAAATGCCCTCCATGCTATAATGCGCCTAAGGAGGAATACTATGTCAGATACAATGCAGCAATTCAAAAAACTCTTTGCCGGGAGCGGCGTCGACTACGTAGAATGCGAAGTCGTTAATGCAACGCAGCACTATCTACAGTTACGCGAGCAGGGTAAGCACGAGGGCTTCACGCCTGTGATTGTGACGCTCGATGACCTTATCCTAGATGAGATAGCGGAAGGCCTAGAGAACGCTGGCGTCCAGACAGTCCCCGAGCTTGTGCGGCGCACCATGGAAGCATCGCAGGCAATTGATGTACCAGCCTTCTTTGCTCGGATCGCGCAGGAGTTGCCAGCTGAAACGGCGAAAAAGGATCAGCCCGTCTCTACTGTGGATGACTATTTTGCGCCGGGTTTCTCGGCGTCGCCTGATGACGATGACCCTACTACCGTTGACTTCATCAGCCCATTCCAGGCAGATAGCGACAATCCGGTTATTATTATCAAACTACCGACTACAGCACCCTATGAGGCACTCGCCTATCTCTGTATGGGTGGTTGGAATGATTGTCCCGAGCCAGCCATCCAGGTGGCGGTATCGCGCTATTGGTATGAGAAGTACGGTGCTGTGCCTGCCGCTATCAGCCATGATACTGTTGAGTATTACGTCGAGCGTCCACCGCAGACCGATGCCGATGCTAAAGCGGTTGCCGTTGAGCTCTTCTATTTTTCATATGGCGACGCAGTCTATCAAGGGTCGGAGACCTTTGAAGCTTTGGCAAATCAGGTATATAGCAGTCGACAGTGGTATGTTTGGTGGGACTAGCTACTTTACTTTTTTGCCACCGCACCCTATAATAAATCCTAACGCGCGACGCGTTTTGTCGTAGTGTCTCTACTCCGGCAAGTAGCTCGCGTCGTACCAAATATTAACATAAGTAAGGAGTACTTACCTACATGGCAGATTTCGATCGAAGTAAGCCACACATTAACGTTGGTACTATGGGTCACGTCGACCACGGTAAAACAACGTTAACGGCTGCCATCACTCACGTGTTGGCAAAGCGTCTTCCAAGCGATGTAAACAAGCCTCGCAACTACGAAGACATCGACAACGCTCCTGAGGAGAAGCAACGCGGTATTACCATCGCCAGCTCCCACCAGGAATACGAGTCGGAGAAGCGCCACTACGCGCACGTTGACATGCCAGGTCACGCCGACTATGTCAAGAACATGATTACTGGTGCCGCTCAGATTGACGGTGCTGTGCTGGTGGTTGCCGCCAACGACGGTCCATTGCCACAGACAAAAGAACACATACTGCTCGCTCGTCAGGTTGGTGTGCCAAAGATCGTCGTCTTCCTCAACAAGATGGACTTGGCCGACCCAGAGTTGGTTGAGCTGGTTGAGATGGAAATCCGCGACGAGCTCAGCAAGAATGGCTATGATGGCGACAACGCACCAATCATCAAGGGTTCTGCTACCAAGGCGCTTGAGGGCGACACCGAGGCAGAGGACGCTGTGATGGAACTGGTTGCTACTATGGACGAATATATTCCAGAGCCAACCCGTGATATGGATAAACCATTCCTGATGCCTATCGAGGATGTCTTCTCGATCAAGGGCCGTGGTACAGTTGCAACTGGCCGTATCGAACAGGGTGTCATCAAGATCAACGACCCAGTAGAGATTGTTGGTCTTAAGCCAACTCAGACCTCTGTCGTGACTGGTGTTGAAGCCTTCAAGAAGAGCCTCGACCAAGGTCAGGCAGGCGACAATGCTGGTCTGTTGCTGCGCGGTATCGAGCGCACCCAGATCGAGCGCGGTCAGGTGATTGTCGCTCCAGGCACACTCACCCCACACACCGAGTTTGAGGCGGAAGTCTACATCCTCAAGAAGGAAGAGGGTGGCCGCCACACACCATTTAGCAAGGGCTACAAGCCACAGTTCTACTTCCGCACAACGGACGTGACTGGTGAGATTGAGCTCCCTGCCGACAAGGAAATGGTGATGCCAGGCGACAATGTAACCTTTAAGGTAACCTTGAACGCCCCGATTGCCATGGACAAGGGCCAAAACTTCGCTATCCGCGAAGGTGGCCGCACAGTCGGTGCCGGTGTTGTGACCAACATCGTCAAGTAGTTTGCAAAAGTACTCGCAAACTCACAAAATACCTCCCACAGGGGAGGTATTTTTGTTTTTTATACAAAAGATGATATGATACCGCTATGAACTATACTATCACGAAGCATACCACCACGCAGGGTTTGCCTGTCTGGCTGGTCGACACTCCTGACGCAACAACGATTCAAACTACCATTGCCGTGCGGGCAGGGTATGAGTACGTTGGTGACGCTCGCATCTACGAAGCACCACGTATCGTCCAGCACATCTTGACCCAAACCATGAATGATAACCACATTGGCGCGTCGGCGTGTATCTACCAAGATCGGCTGCAGCATTTTGTGGCTTATTCACTTCAGGCAGAGAGCGCACCGCAGTTTGCTACAAAGCTGGGTCATATGATACACAGCCTATACCAAACACGTATCACACGCAGTGCCTTCCAGGCTGCTAAAAAGCGTACACTTGCCGAGATCACTGAGGAAGAGCAAAATATTGACATTGCTCTTAAGAGCGACAATGAGCGCCAAATGTTTAGCAGGCCAAAGATTAAGTGGCGAGCAAAGCTCACACCCGACATCTCTTTACAGGATATACAGCGATTTTATGGGATGTTTTATACACTGGCTAACAGTGACATTGTTATCACTGCTAATATGCACGCGCCTGATTGGGATGAGACGGTAATTCTGCAGGCGATTGAGCAGGCCTGTGATGGTGCCGCGGTCGGGCAGCGATTTCCGCTCTATCAAATGAGCTATCTCAAGACAATGACTCAACAAGATCGCTATGGGACAATTATCGTGCCGCAACTCTCAGCAAAACATTTTCAGTTTAATGGCGTGTTGCATACGATCGGCTTTCATGGGTTTCGTCTCAACTTTGCGCAAGATCCACTGATGGAGATAAGCGCTCGGATGCTTGCAGAATGTATATTGGTGCTGTTTACCATGCCCAATCGATTAGGTGACTCTTTCAAAGATCACCCCTTATACCAAGCACGGTGTGCTGCAAAATACTGCACGATATTTAATGAGAATGATATGGCTGTCCGCGAAACTGGCCAATCATATCGCTTTATCATTCATTACATTGTCGAGGACAGTGATATGCCATTGTTTGAGGAAAAGTTATGGCGGGGGCTGCAAAAGCTTGCAAACGAGGGGGTGCCACCTGAGGTATTTGAGATTGCTCAGCAAGCAGTCTCGTGGCGGATCGACAACGAAGCAAAGATAGAGCGCTTTCATGGGTGGGTGACACGACAGATTATTAAACGGTTTAAGGACGAAGCCCCGGTAGTGAGTTATGATGACATCGTTCGGGCATGCTGGGAAATACGACCGGAGACTGTGACACTTGCTGCAAAAACCGCATTGCTTAAGAACTGGGTCTTTAACACTCACATGACGATCGAGAATGATTGTCAATCTATTGCTCAGACAATATACAATACTATGGAACCCGTATTAATCACACTTGATGATATCCCAAGCAAACTATCGACAGAAGAACTTGAGTAAGTGAGCAATATAAAATCAAAAAGAGTGATAGCAGCTATCACTCTTTTCTTAGGTGCTTCTATAGCAACAAGCTACATCCGAATCTCAACATCCACGCCAGCTGGCAAGCTGAGGTTGTGGAGGTTGTCGATCGTCTTGGGTGTGGCGTTGGTGATATCGATGAGACGCTTGTGAACGCGCATCTCGAATGTCTCACCACCAGTCTTGTATACGTGTGGGCTCTTTACCACTGTGTAGCTGCTGCGCCGTGTTGGTAGCGGCACAGGACCTGCCACGCTTGCGCCAGTGCGCAGGGCAGTGTCGATGATTTGCTTGGCCGATTGGTCGATCACCTTGTGGTCGTATGCCTTGAGGCGAATCCGGATCTTAAGCCCTTGGTTGTTTTGAGCCATTGCTCCTCCTTGTATGTGCAACTCTGTAACTTTAGCAAGATCGAAACAAGCTAAATTATCAGAGTAAATTAATATTACATCTAGCATTATATCATGAGAATATACATCGTGCGCTATTTATTATGAGCTGCCATTAGTCTGTATCCGAACTTCAGCTACAAAAGCACAAATCTCTCGCATATTTTTGAGCTTAAAGTCGGATTGACAACTGACCCTTTCGCTTCTGGGGCAATTCGTGTATACTGTACTAGATATAGCGTTATAGTAGTTAGTGGCAAAAGGGACAATATATGAACTGGAAGATTATTCTTCGATCGCTCAAAAATAAAGACATGCAAAAACGCCTTGGTATCGTGCTCGGACTCATCGTTGCCTATCGTTTCTTGGCACACGTGCCAGTGCCGTTGGCCGAGCCAAGCCGACTCAAGGACATTATCCAAAATGTGGTATCGGCGAGTGACTTTGGTGGCTTCTTAAACATCCTGACTGGTGGAGCGCTGGCCCAGCTGTCTATTGTTTTGATCGGCCTTGGGCCATTCATCAACGCCAGCATTATTACCCAGCTCCTTACCAAAGCTATCCCAAGCCTTGAGGAAATGCACAAAGATGGTGAATCAGGCCGGCGCAAGATCAATCAGTGGACGCGTATCGCTAGTGTGCCGCTGGCGATTGCTCAATCGATCGGTATCATCTACTTTTTGCGCCAATCAGTCCTGGCTGGGAGTACGACTGGTACCGTGGCTGGCTCCCTCCACGAGTGGATTGTCGCAGTAACGGCACTGACTGCTGGGTCGCTACTCTTGATGTGGCTCGGTGAGCTGATGACAGAGCAGGGCGTCGGCAATGGTATTAGCCTGCTCATCTTCGCCAGTGTAATCAGTCAGCTGCCAACCACCTTTGGGTCGATCTACTCATCGCTCTTTAATACTCAAGACGGTTCGCTCAGCGTCTTTGGCTGGTTCTCACTACCTGTTAACCCAACAACCTTCTGGACAGTAGTTGTTCTTGGGACGATCGGCCTCATCCTGCTTTATCTCCTCGTTAAGATTAACGAAGCACAGCGCATTGTCACGATCAATTACGCCAAGCGGGTTGGCGGCAATAGCTCGTATGGTGGTATTAAGAGTATTTTGCCTATCAAACTCATCGCTGCAGGTGTGGTACCAGTTATTTTTGCAGTGGCATTCCTCAGCTTGCCAGCTTTTGTGGGGCAGCTATTACATGCGACACCTGGTGCAAATCAGCAATTGGCTAATAACCTCATCCAGTGGTTCCAAGCACCGACTGCTCAGACATACGCCACCGGTGGTCTAACAGTGCTTATCTATCCATCGATTTACTTCTTGCTCGTCATTGCCTTTACCTACTTCTACACCGGTATCGTCTTTAATGCGAGCGAGATTACGGAGAGTCTTGAAAACCAAGGTGGCTTCATTGAAGGGATTCGCCCTGGCCCAACCACCGAAAAATATCTGTCACGTACCGTCAATCGGCTTAACCTATTTGGGTCACTTGCCCTGGGGCTCATCGCCATCATTCCGTTTGCGATCGACTACGTCTTTGCGCAGCTTGGCATTAATGCCAACAACATGGCAATCGGTGGTACGAGCTTGCTTATCGTTGTGACGGTTGGCCTCGAGACGCTCCGCCAGATTAACTCGCGAGCGCTGATGGTAACATATGACGACTTCTCGGTCGATGACCTTGATACTAAGCCAAAGAAGCGTGGGTTCCTCGGCCGACGGCGTACTGCCGCAAAGGCATAAGGCTATCACTAGTATATATCTCACAAAAATACCGCCACCTCCGTCTGTGGTGGTTTTTTTTGATATGGTTCCGTATTTCACAATAATTCAATTCGTTCGTGAACACCTCCAGAACGTGCGTTATGAGTGGCATAGCGCTGTATCATTGCAATTCGAATATAGAAAGAGGGGAATGGAGAATCGTAGCGGAATAGAGACCACAGAATGATGGTGAGCTTTTAAGCCTATACAGCATGAAAGCCTAGAGGGATGCTACTTTCTAGAAGTTGTTTATCGCAAAAGCTACCTCTCTTACAGCTCTACTCTGACATAAGAATAGTGCCATCCATAATCTCACAATAATTAATGCAAAAAGCTGGCTACTCCTCTTTACTCCTACAGAGAAATAGCGTATAATACGAAGCTGTATATCTATGGCAAGTTCGAAAGAAGTTATCAAATTGCGCGGCAAGGTAGTGGAAGCACTGCCTAATACGCAATTTAAGGTAGAATTAGAGAACGGCCTAAGCATTATCGCTCACATCAGCGGCAAGATGCGCAAGCATCACATCCGTTTGGTCCCAGGCGATACCGTGGAAGTCGAGTTAACCCCGTACGATCTCACAAAGGGCAGAATCGTCTTCCGCGCACGCGTTTAATAACGTAGAGCGGCGGCCTGATATCACCGCTGTTCTCAGTAACGGCAGGTTTTTCCTGTAGGGAGATTTGTACGCTCATGAAAGTTCGTGCGAGTGTCAAAAAGATCAGCCCCGATGATCAGCTGGTCCGGCGCAAAGGCCGACTCCGTGTCATCAACAAGAAAAAACCTAAGAATAAGCAAAGGCAGGGTTAAGCATGGCTCGAATTGCTGGGGTAGTTATCCCATCAGACAAGCAAGTGCACATTGCTCTTACCTATATCCATGGTATTGGGCGCACGCTTGCTCGAGACATCCTTGCGGCGGCAAAAATTGAGCCGACCACTCGGGTGAAAGATCTCACCGAGGCTGAGGAGCAGAAACTTCGCGACATTATCGACAAAGATTATGTCACCGAAGGTGATCTGCAACGCCTGGTGACCAACAATATCAAACGCCTTAAAGACATTGGTGCATACCGCGGCTTGAGGCACAAAAATGGCTTGCCAACACGCGGTCAGCGCACTCGAACGAACGCACGAACTCGCAAGGGTAAGGCGATCGCCGTCGGCGGAGCACAGCCAAAGGCAGCAAGTAAGACGTAGGAGGAAGGACGAGATATGGCACAAGCAAAATCGACCAAGAAAAAGCAGCGCCGATCAGTCCCATCTGGTCAGCTGCATGTACAGGCAACCTTTAATAACACTATCGTCACATTTGCAGATAGCAAGGGCAACGTCTTGACCGCTGCCAGCGCTGGTGCATGTGGCTTCCGTGGGAGCAAAAAGGGCACAGCCTACGCAGCACAGATTGCTGCAGAAAAAGCCGCAGAAGCTGCCAAGAGTAGCTATGGCGTCCGCACCGTTGATGTATTCGTCAAGGGTGTTGGGCTGGGCCGAGATGCGGCAATTCGCGCAATGAGCAACTTCGACATTGCCGTCAATAGCATCAAAGATGTAACGGGTGTGCCACACGGTGGCGTTCGCCCACGAAAGGCAAGGAGGGCGTAAATGGCACGAGATAGAAGCCCAATCGTGAAGCAGAGCCGCCGCGAAGGTGTGGCGCTTCACCCCAAGGCACACAAGATTTTGGCGCGCAAGAGCGGTATTCCAGGCGAGCACGCTCACGGCCGTCAGAGCAAGCCAAGCATGTACGCAACCCAGCTCCGCGAGAAGCAAAAGGTGCGCCGCATGTACGGCCTGCTAGAAAAGCAGTTTGCTAAGCTGATGAACGAGGCAACTCGCAAGCCAGGCCTCAGTGGCGAGAACTTGCTCCGCTTCCTCGAGCTCCGGCTGGACAACGCTGTGTACCGTGCTGGCTTTGCGACAAGTCGTCGCCAGGCCCGCCAGCTAGTGAGCCACGGTCACTTTGAGCTTAATGGTCGCCGCGTCGACATTCCATCAATTCGCCTCAAGGCAGGGGATGTTATTACCGTTCGGCCAAAGAGTGCAAAGTCTGGCTACTTTACTGCAATTGACGACATCTACGGCAACACCTCCCAACCACCACTGAGTTGGCTTAAGAGCGATATCAAAAAACTCAAGATCGAAGTATCGGGCGAGCCAAAGCGCGAAGAAGCTGAAGCTGGCATCAACGAGCAGCTGATTGTTGAGTATTACTCACGCTAACAAGGGTAAGGAGAATTTGTACATGTCTAAATTAATTCACGATCCGGCGTTGGCGCGCATCGATGACAATGGGCCGCACAGCAGCACATTTGTCGTTGAGCCATTGCACGCCAGCTACGGCAATACGCTGGGCAACAGCTTGCGCCGGGTGCTGCTGAGCAGTATCCGCGGTGGGGCCTTTACGGCTTTCCGAATGCAGGGTGCAACGCACGAGTTCACTACGGTGCCTGGCGTCAAGGAAGATGTCACCGACATCATGCTCAACCTCAAGGGTGTCGACTTGGTTGTTCACAGCGATGACCCAGTCGAGCTGCGCCTTGAGAAGCAAGGTGCTGGTGCAGTAACCGCTGGGGATATTGCAGCTAACGCTGAGGTTGAGGTTGTCAACCCTGAGCATATCATCTGCACAATTGACGACCCACAGGCTAATGTCGTTATTGATCTGGTGGCCGAGGCTGGTCGGGGGTACTACCCGATCGAAGAGTCGAGTGCTAACCGGTTGCACAGCGACATGATCGCCATGGATGCACAGTTTAGCCCCGTGACTCGAGTGCGTTTTAAGGTAGATCCAACTCGTGTTGGTCAAGAAACCAACCTGGAGCGGCTTGAGATGACCGTCGAGACTGACGGTAGCTTGACGCCACGCGATGCCTTCGAGCAAGCTGCGGCGATTTTGGTCAATCAATACACCGCTCTGGCTGGTAGCACAACTGTTGTATCGGCACCAGCGCTTGGCACCCAGACTGCTGAGGAAGATAACGAGCTAAATACCTCGATCGAAGACCTCGGCCTTAGTGCCCGCACCGCAAACGCGCTCATCAACAATGAGATCCGCACCGTCCACGACCTCGTCACTTTGACAGAGCAGGACCTGCGCGAACTCAAAGGCTTTGGCAGCAAAGCCCTCGACGAAGTAAAAGATAAACTAGCAGAATTGGAGCTCTAAATGCATCGACACGGATACAAAGGGCGCAAGCTCGGCCGCGAACGCGATCAACGTCGAGCCCTGCTCAAAGGCCTGGCAACCAGCTTGGTTGTTGAGGAGCGAATCGAAACGACGCTGCCAAAGGCCAAGGAGTTGGTGCGCTACATCGAAAAGCTCATTACTAAAGCTAAGAAGGGTGACCTCGCTCATCGCCGCGCTGTCATTGCTGGGCTCAGCACACAAGCTGCAGCAATCAAATTGGTTGACCAGATTGCCCCGCAACTCAGCCATCGATCAAGTGGTCACGTGCGTGTGTATCGGACACGCCTGCGCCGTGGTGATGGTGCGCAGATGGCAGTGATTGAGTTTGTTGACGAGCTCAAGCCAATGCCTAAGCCCGAGGCAACCACAAAGGAGGCGAAGTAGTTATGGCTCACAAAACATTTTCGCAGAAGCCAGCCGATGTTAGCCGGCGCTGGATTTTGATCGACGCGAGCCAAGCACCACTTGGCCGTACCGCAACAACCATTGCACAGTACTTGGTCGGCAAATACAAGCCAACTTACACACCGCACGTCGATGGGGGCGATTACGTTGTCGTCATCAACGCAGCCAAGGCTGTTGTGACTGGCAAGAAAGAGACGGACAAGATCTACTACCATCACAGTGGTTTCCCCGGCGGGATTAAAGACGCTCAGCTCAAGGAAGTGCGCGAAAACGCACCAGAGCGTATCATTACTGCTGCTGTGAAGGGCATGTTGCCCAAGAACAAGCTTGCAGCAGACCGCCTAGCTCGTCTCCGCGTCTTTGCTGGCGAAGAGCACGCCCACACCGCACAGCAACCAGAGAAAGTAGAGGTACAATAAATGGCACAAGCAACATACGATTATGGTCTTGGCCGGCGCAAAAGCGCTACTGCCCGCGCTCGACTGGTCAAAGGTAAGGGAAATGTGACGATCAATGGCAAGTCGGCGCTTGACTACCTGTCAGGCAACAAGACATTGCTAGCTGAAGTGACTGACCCACTGGCCTTGGTTGGCAAACAAAAAGAGTTTGATGTTACCGTCCTGGTGAAGGGTGGTGGCCTCAGCGGTCAAGTTGATGCTATCAAGATGGCGATCGCCAAAGCGATTACCGTTGGTGCACCAGACCTGCGCGGCACACTCAAGAAGGCTGAATTCTTGCGCCGCGACCCACGCGAAAAAGAGCGCAAAAAATACGGCTTGCGCAGCGCCCGCAAACGCGAGCAATACTCGAAGCGTTAAGCATTCTTGCCTGCGCCTCACAAATACCCTGTCAATATGGCAGGGTATTTGCTATAGTAAAATATTACTAAGGGTAGTAAGATAGAGTGTAGCTTCTAGACACTAGAAGTGTTAACAAGCCCCTTATATGCATAATGTCACCATTCTTTTGCGGCCATCCTGCAAAAAATGATACAATATCACACTAGTATGTATGACAAACTCCACGAACTATTTGGCCTGGCGTATCCGCTGCACACCCAGGTGTTTGGCGATTGGCACGACATGTCTCGGCCGGTTATTGTCCTTATTCACGGTATTGGGGTAAATCATAATATTTGGCAAGATGTGCTGAACCAGCTTGGCGACCAGCCAGTCTTGGCGGTCGATTTGTTGGGTTTTGGTCAATCGCGCAAGCCTGCCTGGCCCGATTATACCCTGACTGATCATGCCCGAGCCCTGCGCAAAACGATTCGCCATGCTGCGCCGCTGCGCCAGGTGATCTTGTGTGGGCATTCGCTTGGTACGCTAGTCGCAATTGAATACACCAAGCTGTTTCCTCGCCGCGTCCAGCAGCTCGTGCTGTGCTCACCACCGATCTATCTACCAAGCGATATTGCTAAGCGCCCCCTGCGCGAGGCGCTACTCAAGACGATCGGCAAAGGATTTCTTAAGGCAATTAACGCATCACCAAAGCTCATTGGCGCAGTTAATCAATACAAACGGACGCAAAAGAATTTTCACATCAGCCGCGAAGGGTTTTCGCCATACGCCAAGACGGCGCGCAATAGCATTTTGCTCCAGACCTCGCTCGATGATGCCTGCGCCCTGCCACCATTACCAATGACTATCCTGTATGGCACACTCGATGCGGTGATGATACCAAAGCATTTCAAGGCAATCCAGCGCCAGCGTCGCAATGTCGTGATCGAGACGGCCATCACTGGCCACGAGATTCGCAAACGCTATGCCAAGCTCATTGCCAAACACCTCGAACAATAAGCTCGCTATTCCTATATAGTATGATACCGTGCTGCATACTACTACACCTTTCCTGATATAATAAAGCTCCCTTCTATAGCAAGGGAGCTTTATTGTCTGTTAGAGAAGAAGTTCTTCTTGTGCTATGTTATCGCGTGTTGTTTTGGAAGTCACATAGCGTTGCCAATACGCTATTGTCGGTGCTCGACTCCACCACAACTTGCATATTTGGGTCACTTGATAGCTTCATCAGCGAATATATCTGCCCATCTGGCATAGCAATCTCAAGGCTCCCTTTGTCGGCAACGAGATAGACGAAGTAGCGCTGGCGGTTTTGCCAATTATTATATACAGCATACGCCTTCTCATATTTATTCTTTGCCTCACCAGTGATCTTCGAGCTATTGCGCTTCACTTCGTAGGTGCCAGTCTCGGTGTTGAGGTCAACGCTCACACGACTATCCTTTTGGTTGATAAAGACCCGTACGTGGCCTTTCGTATTGGCCGTATTGTTCGCAAAGTGGAGACTAATCTCTTGCGAGGCTTTGCGATTAACCTTGAGCAATTCTTTGTGGTAGCCATCAGGTGCCGTTTTCGACGTGCGGGCCGATTGCTTTGTGCGGAGACCGCTGGTGCGGGCATTGTTATTGATCAAGCGCGACCGCACGACATACTTTCCACCCTTTTGGGTCATCGAGAGGGAATGGGTTGAGCTCATCGAGCCGATATGCTTCGCTTCCTGGCCATCATCCTTCAGAATCTGTCCCTGTGAGTACTCCCAGTTGCCCATCCAGCCAATACTCTTGACGCGCGTTGGGCTTTCTTGGTAGTAATTAGCGCCGTAGTAATCCGTTCCGTGGTCAAGCCGCTCTGGTTGCTGCTCGGCGACAAAGTTCCCATTGGCTTCGAGGTGGCCAATCATGTAATAGCTGCCAGTTGTCGAACCATATTGATAGCCATTAGCCCCAAAGAGTAGCGCGTGCTTGGTAGTCTTTGTTTGTGGATCATAAAAACTCTTAAGGTTAGGGCACTCAATAAGGCCAAGATCTTTGCCGTCAAGCGTGCTACTGTTGAGCATGGTTGCGCCCTGGTATTCCCACTTTTTTCCGTCAGTACTTGAGTAGATACCAACCTTATCACCCTCAGCCAGATACATCATCAGCTTCTTGGTCGATTCATTGTACCAGACGTGTGGGTCGCGGAAGTTCTGCTCTTTCGATTGCGCCTTCATGACTGGCTGGTTGTGATTATACGGGTGGTAGGTGCGGCCATCATCGAGTGAATATGCGACATATTGGTGTTGGCCAGTCTCAGTATAGCTCGTAAAGTAGGCAATTATTGCTGTTTTGGGCAGGTCGCGGAAAAATCCATTGCTATTCTGATACACCGAACCCGAGGCAACTGCCGACCAGCCGTTAACAAACTTAGGAATCGCCACACCAAGATCTTCAAAGTGCTCCCAATCCTTGGTGCGAATATGGTACCACTCAGTGCCATCATTGCTCGATTTATAGTTTTTATTGAGCAGGTAGTAGAGGTGGTAGTAGTCATCCGTTCCTTTGAAGATCGTCTGGATGTCATTCATGAAGCCTTTTGGCGTATTGTAGTGGTTTGACTGCTGGAATCCATCGGTATTGGTGTTGGTAGTAATGTTGGATAGATTGCTATTGCTGGAGTTCTGTGTGGATCGTGCGTGAATATAACTCGACCCCACACTCAGCAGCGTAAAACCCGCTACCAGTGCAACGAGGGTATATTTAGTGCTGTTTTTCTTCGTTTTGATGGTTTTTAGCATAGTGCTCCTCAGACTTTTCTTGACATTAGCAAATCAATACACAGTACATTATGAGTGTCGTTCGTGTTGTTCTCCCGTCGTCTTTCTTAACTCCTCTCGTCTCGATTGTTCGAAACGAATCCTTACTATCTAGCTAACCAGAAACGCTACTCTATGTCAATAGATATCGTTTCGTATAGTATCCCATATACTGCGTGTTCTGACCTCTTATTCAAACTGGTCACCGAAAATGCTATACTACGTATATGTCCAAAGAAGTTATCCTCACCGGAATCCGCAGCAACGAAGAGCCAACGCTTGGCAATTATCTTGGCGCATTCGTGCCTATGGTGCAGCTACAGCAGCACTACGCTGGGCACTACCAGCTCAATATGTTTGTGCCCGACCTCCACAGCTTTACCACACCGATCGACCACACAACACTCTACGAGAATACGCTAACCAACCTCAAGTATTTCATTGCAGCAGGGCTCGACATCACTGATGAACATACGTTTCTTTACCGGCAGAGCTTCATCCCAGCACACAGCGAGCTCACGTGGATTTTGGACTGCTTTACTGGCTTTGGCGAGATGAGCCGAATGACGCAGTTTAAAGAAAAGAGTGGATTATCCGAAGCGCGATCAAGAAAAGAAGAAATCTTAAATGCTCCAGATGAACTATGGGATGAAGAGGATACAAACTTTGCTTATTATGGTCTAGAGAAGTATCGGTCAATATTTAATAGGCCAGTCAGTGTCGGGCTCTTTAATTACCCTGTCCTCATGGCAGCTGATATCCTTCTTTACAACGCCCGATGGGTGCCAGTCGGTGAGGATCAGTTCCAGCACTTGGAGATTACCCGTGATATTGCACTGCGCATGAATCATAAGTTTGGTGAGCTTTTCACTGTGCCAGAGCCGACTGCCAAGCAAACCGCCTTCATCCAGCGCGACACCGGTCTACGCATCCGCAGCCTGACGAACCCAGAAAAGAAGATGAGTAAGAGTTCAAACGACCAAAAGTCCAAGATTAACCTTGCTGATACCCCCGCCCAAGCACGCAAAAAGATCATGGCTGCCACGACAGACTCGCTTGGTGTTATCAACTTCGACTGGCAACGCCAGCCAGGCATTACTAATCTACTTCAACTGCTTGCAATCTTGACCAACCGCCCGCAAGCTGAGGTGAATGCTGAGTGGGTAGGGCAGACCCAATATGGCCCACTCAAGCGTGCCGTAGCTGAGGCGGTGACTACCTTCCTCACTGATTTTCAAACACGGCTCGCGGACATTTCCGACGAGACACTGCTTGCTACTCTCGAGCGCTCCGAACGAGCAATGAATGAGGTCGCCAACGCCACACTTCTCCGCGTACAAAAGGCGGTTGGCTTGCGGAGTACATCATGAGTATAGCGCAAGATGGAGTCATTGTATGAAAATCACATCAAGCGACCTTCTGGCTATCTTGCGGCGCTTTAACCAAGCGACTGACGATAATGTACCACGCCATATCGACCAAATCGCCAGCAGCCACCCCCAACCCATCAACCAGCTGATACGCTTTCGCTTCGACCGCCGACAGTACTTTTTGCTCATCGACGACACAGCGGAGGATCAGGCGTCCTACATCATGCAGCAGATCTTCGCCGCAAAAAGTGATGCAACAGGGGAAATTCTCCCCAACCCACTCAGTGACATCGCGACCTACGGCCTGCCATTCAAGGGTAAAGATGTCTATCTCTTCCAGCAGCAGCGCACCACCCAGCGCCTTGATAGCCTGCTTGCAACGCGCCACACTGAGACCAGTCGCTCCACGTGGCAAAAACACATCAAAGCTGGCCACGTCGCTGTCAATGATAGAGTCATCTGTCAGCCGCGCCAACTCGTGGCAGAGACTGATAGCATCGCCATCAACCTACCTGATGCAACCGACCACAGTGACAAAACCCTCCCCATCCTCTACATTGACGACGATGTGATTGTTATCAATAAACCAGCTGGTATCCTCACACATAGCAAGGGTGCACTCAATGATGAGTTTACGGTTGCGGACTTCTTCCGGCGTTATACCTCTGTGGGGCTGGAGACAAATCGGCCCGGGATTGTCCATCGGCTCGACCGCGACACCAGTGGAGTAATGATTGGTGCACGCACACCCGAGGCCTTCCAGCGGCTTAAGAAGCAATTTGCCGAGCGCCACGCCAAGAAGACATATCTAGCGGTCGTGGCAGGGCAACCCCGTCAGCAGCAAGCCAAGATCGATGTCCCGCTGGGGCGCAACCCGGCCGCGCCAAGCACCTTTCGAGCCGATCCACGCGGCAAATCTGCCCAGACAATCTACAAAATACTCGCCTCACAGCCTAGTATGAGTCTGCTCGCGCTGCGCCCCCGCACTGGCCGGACACATCAGCTGCGCGTCCATCTGGCCTATATTGGCACGCCGATTGTTGGTGATCGCGTTTATGGATCAGCAGGGGAGCGTCTCCTTCTGCACGCCTACCAGCTCGAAATCACGACCCGTGCTGGTGTGCGCCAGACCTTTGTTGCACCGCCGCCGGCAGCCTTTACAGCACTCTTTCCTGAGGGAGCCGATGCCATCGCTCGTTTATAACCCCCGCACCGAGCAGCGTCTTGCCCAGCTAGCGCAGCAGCCACCACAGTCATTGCTTCTTGTTGGTGCGCCTGGACTTGGGCTTATGACCGCAGCACGGCAGGTTGCAGGCCGCACCGCACTTATCCTCCGGCCTCATACCAGCCAAGGCCACGACGACCAGCAACGCGGGACAATTCGCGTTGATGACATCCGCTCGCTTCACACACTTACTCAAGGCAAGGCAACAGCTCGGCAATTTGTCATTATCGACGACGCCGACCGGATGACACCCGCCGCCCAAAATGCCTTCCTCAAGCTACTCGAAGAGCCACCTCACGCGCTTCATCTCATCCTCACCAGCCATCAACCCCAACGCTTGCTGGCAACAATTCGCTCACGCGTCCAGACCGTCCGTATTATCCCACCTCA
Organism: uncultured Candidatus Saccharibacteria bacterium; assembly: GCA_938036625.1. Taxonomy (GTDB): domain Bacteria; phylum Patescibacteriota; class Saccharimonadia; order Saccharimonadales; family Saccharimonadaceae; genus Saccharimonas. The sequence continues at coordinate 38,671 of CALHQH010000022.1, forward strand.
GCCAAACCAAGCGGCCACTCAGCTTGATCAACTTGGCATTATTGATCCCACGCGCCGCGCCCAGCTGCAGTTTATTGCTCAGCAGCAGCCTGCGACGATCGTGCGCTTGGTCGCTAATGACGAGGAATTCCGCACCATTGCTCTGGCAATGACCGATGCACGTCAATATATCACTAGTGCTACCCGCCAACGCATCGTGATTGGGCAGCGCTATAGTCACGATCGAGCTCGGGCATTGCTCTTGCTTGAGTGCCTGCTACACATTGCATGGCATTCACTCCGGACGCAGCCATCGCAGCAGTTGCTTGCCCAGGCAGAGCGTATCGCACGTGCACACGAGCGCATTACTGCCAATGCCAGCGTGCGGATTCAGCTGCTGGCATGTGGTATACTATAACTATGTATGGATTATTATTGGTAGCTTGCGCTGGTGCCTTTGCCTTGTGGCAACAGCAATCAGTTGCCGAGACCACCTCACAATTACCAATGCGCCTCTCGGGCAAGCTTGACCGCCTGTGGGAGGTAGCTCAGGAATCACTCCGCGATCGACGTTATCTCCGCGCCGAGAAGGCACTGCTCACGATCCTGCGGGTAGATGAGCGTAATGCAACCGCCTATAACCGGCTCGGTATTTTATACGCCAAGCAGAAGGCCTTTGATGATGCTATCGAGTGCTTTGAGATCGCTCAGAGTCTGGAGCCAAGTGCGTCAAGCCTACACAACGTTGGCCTCATCTACTACGAAACCAAGCGCTACGACAAAGCCGCACTCGCCTTTGAGCAAGCGCTGGCCATGGAAGACAAGCTGGCTGCGCGGCATATCGCCTACGCCAAGGTGCAAGAAAAACTCGGCCACAACAAGAAAATGCTAGAGTCACTCGAGCGCGCTGCCAAGCTAGAGCCTGGTACTCAAACATATCAGCTCCTGGCCGAAGGCTACGAGCGCGCTGGCGACCACAAGAAAGCGAAACGTATTCGTGCCAAGTTGCAACCCCAGCCTACCTCTGCGCAATCGCCACAGCACTACCGAGCACAACCAGAACCTCACCAGCAACCTCAGCAACGCATTGCTGTGCCGTCCCAGCAGGTAGAGCAACAGCCTTCAACGGCATATTACCATCCACCGGCTGCATTGCCCGCTCCAGCAGTACCAACGTATACCCAAGCACCTCCACAGCCAAATACCGCGTATAGTCGGCAGTCATCCACTGTTCATCCGCCAGCACGAGCCCCAATGCCTGCTAACCGCATCCAGCGCAGCGCGCCACGCCGCATTACGATGTAGCGTCAGCGGTATAGGGTATGATAAAGGGTAAGTACAATCAATAAGACAGCAAGTATGTATGCTGCCTTATTTATATTCTCAGGGCAAGGGGTTCTCGCTGCGTAAGCCTGATATATCACTATACTCACTACACATACACACAATTACCACGCTTCCAACATTGTTTTTACAATAGCCAATACAAAGAGTGGAATAAGCTCCTACCAATTTACAGCTACTGCGTAACTGCAAAAACAAAAAAGACCTCCTCCTTAAGAAAGTCTTCGCTATATATGTGTGGAGCCGCTTTACGGATTCGAACCGTAGACCTACTGTTTACAAAACAGTTGCTCTGACCAGCTGAGCTAAAGCGGCAGGGATGGTACCGGAGGTAGGACTCGAACCTACGAAGCTAAAAAGCGGGAGATTTACAGTCTCCTGTCATTGCCACTAGACGACTCCGGCAAATAAAATGAACTAACTGTGAATTAGTATAGCAAATTTTTTGCCAATGTCAAAGTGCGAAAGCATAAATCACACAATCTCTTGTGATCATGTAATGTACCTCTGTTAATAAAAGAACTTTTGCGATATACTGTCCTTCATGACAAAAAAGCATTTCGATCATATTCTCATCGCTGCTGTGCTCGACAGACCACCTCAGGCTCGTCAAGTACGAGAAGATTACCAGCCAACCGAGTGGCCAATATCAGAGGAAGAGCTCCACAAGCATCCTCTTATACCACTTTTTCCGTCTCTTGTTGTGCGCAAGGATAGCGAGGTAGACACTAAACAGCGCGACAAAATAGCCAACCATGTCGAGCAACTTGCCCGCGACCTCACACCATTTAGCGTGCAATGGGGTCGCGAGATAGAGATGAGCGAGTCTGCAAAAAGCCCTCTCCACGCCAGAGAAATCACTCATGGCCGTGATAAAATTATCGCTATCCGCAATGCGCTTGGTTGTCTAGCTACAAAACAGGAAATACTCTACAATGCACGTGGTAACCTTGGTGCCGAATCACTGCTATATGCTCAGTATAGGCCAGATAACCCGCTGATGTTATCGACCACACGAGAAAAGCAGGTCGATTTTATCAGTATATTTACTACTACTCGCTCCTACGATAAATCGAGTTCTCTTGGCGGTGGGCCTCGATCGATCACACGGTGCGACTATCCACTTGGCCTATACTGCACTCCACGATCATCAATTGAGTCTTATAGAGACGACCATCCAATAACTGCAGCAGTAGCTTATGGCTTATCCGAAGTTACGCCTCCGCAGCGAGGCCGTCATCAAGCACCAACCTCAACGGGTCGCGTCTATCGGCTACCACGCCACCGCCGGCCGGTTTAAACTCGTTTCTGATAGTACTCGGCAAGGAAGGGGGGCTTCTCGCCATATATTTCAGTGAACGAAAAACATCCTCACTATCCTCACTACCAGTCAACAACAAAGATCACCCCAGCAATGGGGTGATCAACAAATTCAGCCATGGAGCCACGATCGGGGCTTGAACCCGAGACCTCATCCTTACCATGGATGCGC
>CALHQH010000023.1 GCA_938036625.1 uncultured Candidatus Saccharibacteria bacterium
ATATATAATGGTCAAGTCGCTTGATGCCTCACCCATCTGTGTCAGGACAAGCGCACCCTTACCAAGGTTATTGGGCAGCTCGCGCTGTTTCAGTGTCTCAAGTAGTCTAGCGCGCCCCCAGGTTGGCTGGAGGTTCATCGTCCCGTCTTCTTGGCGAACGAGCTTGCCATCGTGATATGTGTTGTGTGATCGGCAAATCCTGCCCAGCGTAGTTTGGCTTTCTCATAGAGATTATACACTCCTTTGTATTAGTTTTACTACACTATGTAGAATACGTCAAGTAGAGTACCATAATATATTAGTGAGCGACATCTGGGTAGCTCTCAACTGCCTCGAACTGTAGTAAATGGCCAGCTTGCGGGGCGCATATGAAGTCTGCCTCGGGCAGAAGCTCATGCATAATATCAAGCGTTTTCGATGTAATAATATTATCTTTACCACCAACGATGACAGTTATATTGTGCTGGTACTTTTGTGGTATGTGGCGTGCGTAGGGGCTTTGGTTGTAGAGGAGTGTGGTGAGGACTGCCGAATCCCTGAGCGTTAGAGAATCCTTTTTGTAAGTTTCGGATTCGCGCAGCCACTGCCGAGCATCGCGGCGCTGCGTCTTGAGGCCAGCTGCTATCCGTATATATTGAGCAACTTTAAGGTTGTAGGCGTCCCAACCCACTTTTTCTGGCACTTTACTAGACAGGTTTTGTAAAATATCTGCCAGTTTCGTCGTATCTGGGGTAGGGCAGGCTAAGATAATCTTCGTCTGGGGCGAGATAATGCCAGTACTCATTGCATAATACACTACAGAGGCCGAAAAAGACGTACCAATCACCACATCTGGTGTGCGGCCAATCTGCGCCACAACATGTGTAAACCACTGGCCGAGATCTTGATAGTCCTGAAGCTCGGGCTGTACCGAGCCACCGTGCCCAGGCAAGTCAATGGCATAGACCGCATAGCCAAAGCTTACATATCGCTCAGCCAGCGGCATCATATCAATTTTGCCTCCTGTCACTCCGTGGAAGATAAGTACGGCTTTGTCCGCCGCGGTATTACATTCGTACCAGCACACCCCTTGAGCTGTCTTTTCTTGGCAGCCAAGCATATGGCGCAGCTCTTGCAGTGTTGGGATAGTTTGATGCTTCATAACGACCCCTTATTATAGGTTATTCCTCAGCTTGGTACAACTATCTGCTATACTATATACTACTATGCGTAAAAATCATCTCTCTATTGCTATTGTCTTGGACGATAAGTTCCCCTCAGCCAGCGGCGTGAGCCGGTCAATCCAGACCCAGATCGAGGAGCTCACCCAGCTTGGCCACCATGTCACGCTCATTGCACCCCAGACCGATCTTGAGCCGCCAGAGCATGCCACAGTAGTGCCCGTTGCTTCGTTTCGGTTTCCTGGGTTGCCGCTCCATACACGCATTATCTATGCCTCTCGTCGGGTAGCACGAGCAATAAGCCAAGAGCATCATTTTGACATCATCCACAGCCAAACCGACACTGGTGCACTACTGCTTGCAGCCAAAATAGCTCGAGTTCAGCACATCCCACACATCCATACTTTTCACACCAACATGGCTGGCTCACACACAATGCCAGTGCCCACATTCTTTGCAAGCCTTGGGTTTCGGTTCTGTGCACTGCTGACTGCTCGAATTCATCAGCGCCATCTGCGTGGCCAGCGCGTAACCGCTCCACAGCTTGCTAGCGAAAACTGGATTGGCCAGTTTGACTGGCATACTCAGGCAATCATCGCTCGCGCTGTCGATGCTTCCACTACGCCATCACACTATATGTCTGCCTATATTCGCGCTGCCGCATATGGCGTAGACTTGCCTGGCGCAATTATACCAACAGGATATAACCGCACGTTTGAGGCCTATGCTCAGGCCACTCAGCGCCAACGCCAAGATGATGGCAAAATTCGCTTCATCACCATTAGCCGCCTTGTCAAAGAAAAGCGCCTCGATGTTATCATCCAAGCCTTCCAGCAGGCGGCTATTCCGCATAGCGAGCTCTACATCGTCGGCGATGGGGCAGAATCCAAAAGACTAGCTCGGCTTGCGCAAGACTCTCCCAATATCATATTCACCGGCCACGTTGGTGGCCGCAAAGCAATCGTCCAGCTCTTGCGCGACGCTGATGTATTTGTGCTTGCCTCGTATCGTTTTGATAATCAACCAATCGTCATACCTGAGTCTCTCGTTGTTGGCGTTCCTATTCTCTACTGTGATGACCGACTCGACGTTGGCCTTAACCAGAGCAATAGCCTCCTCGTCCAGCCAGATACCGCCAGCCTTGCAGCGGGCATGCAGCAGATTGCCGAGCCAGCCTACCATCAGCAGCTCGTTGATGGCACAAAGAGTGTTTTGACCGAGCTATCACCCCAAGCCACTGCCACTGCTTATGCACAACTATATCAGCAAACGATTAAGCAATACCACAAAAGATAACTCACTCGCCACATAGCCAGATCATCTGCTATACTACCCCCATGACTACCTTATACTCCTGGAACGTCAACGGTATTCGTGCAGTGATAAACAAG
>CALHQH010000024.1 GCA_938036625.1 uncultured Candidatus Saccharibacteria bacterium
GCGGCAGGCATCAATATCAGCAGCCTACAGTCTCAACCGATCGTCGGCCAGCCGTGGCAATACAAATTCTTCCTCGTCGTCGACAGTGCTGGTGTTCCACTCCGGCACGCCCTGCGCACCATCAAACAAAGCGACCATACTGTGCGGCTGCTGGGTGAGTATTGTGCGGGGTAATACATCAACGTGCTTACCTCCAGCACACAAGAGTATGTTTAGATTGAGCCACGAGAGCTATTCAATATCATCTTGAAGAGCCGAAATATATTCTTCAACTGTTGACCGGTCAAGGCCTCCGGCGGCAAGCTGATCAACTCGACCACTGTACTTGAGCCACCAAGTAGGAAAAGTAGCGAGCAAACAGCGTGTCATTTGGTGGTTATCGTTGTTGATGTGCGCCAATGTACTCAGATTATCAAGAAAGATATCTCTCTCCATATATTCAAGGTCAGATTGCACGACGTCGCGCATAATGCGCTGCCGTGTTGCATCATCACATGGTAGCTCACCTACTGTATTAGTCATATACTGGAGCCAATTGTCAAAGTCTCGTTGGTCCAGGATTCGCTCTGGAGCCTTCGGCTCGCTGTGGTAACCAATCGGGTCATTGCGTATCACTTTCAAGACGCCATTCGTATACTCAGCATCAGCCCCTGCTGCAATGAGCCGATCTGCTATAGCGTTGCCATCATCAACCACTCGATAAGGATATGGATACTGACAAACAAATCGACGATCCAATATCGTTATAACCTCTACACCTTGCTGATACAAATGCCTGGCACGCATGGCAGTCTTAATATTATCAAGGTATTTATCATACTCCATTGTTTTGATAAGATCATCGCGGCTTTCATCACTCAGTCGGTAAATTCTATCAACGAAATAATTTTTACTCATATTCCATACACGACCTTCGTCACCCTCAACCACCGTCCAGTACAACTCATCATAACCAATCATCTCTGCAATTCGGTCAAAGTCTGCTACATAATCGCGCCCCTCTAGCAGCTGACTAGCTCGCGGATCAACATCCAAGCCAAAGCCTTCAATTCTCTCATTCAGCCACAAGAATTCTAGGTCTTCTGTCGTCAGCTCCTCACCTGCGTGCACCCGTCGCTCCATGTCTGTGAGGCGTCTCGTGTTTTCCCCAGCATCATTGGTATAGTTGGGATTATGTTGGCTAGCAATTCGCTCGTACTTCGTCCACGAGCCGGTCGTTGCTTGGTATACCTCTTGCTTCGTCTCATTATAAGCGCTATCAGCAAGAGCTGCAGCATAGAGCGCAGCAAAGTCCCCTCTGCCTAGCAGTGATGCCAGCTGGTCGTCCACTTCACGTTCGCCACGAATCACCCCTTGGTCAATGGCATCATACACCTGCGCCAGTGCCTCAGCATTGAGCTCCGGCCAGGATGCAGTAGTCGAGCCAGTACGCTTCTCAAATTCTCCCTTAGCTTTGTCGTACTCGCCCATCGTCTTGAGCGATTCCCATACATACACCTTAAACCAGTCTGGATATACATGCTCATTCTCATCGCTGCGTAGATATGTTGACCACTGCGTGAGGCTGTCAGCTTGGTCAGCTTGAATGGTATCCACCAGACGCTGCTTTTCTTCGAGACCTAGCACTACCTCGCCTTGGCCACGCTTGCGAGTAATCCGTTCTTGCAGCGCAAAATACGCTTCTGGCACAGCTTGCTTTTTGATAAGTAAGTCAGCAATCTCCTCTTGCACGAACCTAGCGTCTGGGTGTGTAATACCGCAGTAACCACTCTCCAGCGCCTCAGCTACCTTAGCTTCGTGATTACCCAGTGCGCGGTGGGTTGGCTGGTGAACGTTGTGGCTATGCTCATTGTGCGTGCCATCACTACGATGAGCCGATTGTTCATGTGTGATTATTCTCGCGATGCGCAGCGCTCCATCGCCAAGATTGTGATGGAACATAC
>CALHQH010000025.1 GCA_938036625.1 uncultured Candidatus Saccharibacteria bacterium
TAAGCCAGGTGACACAATTGCTATTGAGCCAATGGCAACTCTCGGTGGTGAGGGTATTATTGAGCTTGACGATGGTTGGACTTATGCTACGCGCGACGACAGTCTGGCCGCACACTTTGAGCACACCGTATTAATCACCGAAAGCGGTGCAGAAATTATCACTAAGGCGTAACTGTAACCACAAGGGTTATGCTATAATAGCCCTATATGCAAGAACAATCTCGATACGCAGTCGGAATTGATGTCGGTACAACGATGATTCGTTGTGTGGTGGGGCATGTCGATCCGGCGACTGGCACCCCAACGATTGTCGGTGTCGGGCAAGCTCCAAATACCGGTATGCGAAAAGGGACAGTGGCTAATCTGAGCGGTCCAGCACACGCTATCGATCAAGCACTTCTCGAAGCGGAGAGGATGAGCGGTCATCAGGTAGATGATGCTACGGTTAGTATCAATGGTTCGCACATTACGAGTACAAAAACTGATGGAATGATTGCGGTTGGCATGGCCGATCACGAGATCAACGACGAAGATCTCGGGCGTATTGAAGAAGTAGCGACGACTGGAAAGCTGCCGGCAAATCGCAAGATTCTAGAGGTTGTGCCATTTAGCTACACCCTTGATGGCCAGGGTGGAATTAAAGATCCGATAGGGATGAGCGGTACTCGTCTAGAGATTAGTGCTAACGTTATCTCAGCAATGGCGCCATATGTATCTAATCTACAAAAAGCTGCGGAAATGGCCACGGTATCAACCAATGAGGTTATTCCTTCGGTAACAGCGTCGGCAAAGGCTGTACTAGGTGAGGCGCAGTTAGAGAGTGGTGTCGCGGTAATTGATATTGGCGGCTCTACGACAGGCGTAGCCGTGTTCGAGGAAGGCGATCTTCAGTATGTTGGCGTGGTCCCTATGGGGGGCATTAATATTACAAATGACCTTGCAATTGGACTTAAAACTGATCCAGAGGTTGCTGAGAAGGTCAAGCTCAAATATGCTGTAGCGGTCGGACGTGCCGATAATGAGAGCGTGAGTATAGAGCAAGATAAAGAGACCTTGTCTTTCATGACGCGTGATATTGACGAGATTGTTGAAGCTCGTCTTGAGGAGATTTTTGAATCTGTTAATCGTGAGCTTAAGAAAGCTGGTCGGGCTGGCAGGCTGCCAAGCGGAGTTGTTCTAGTTGGTGGTACGTCAAACATCAAAGGTATTGCTGAGTTTGCCAAGAAGCAGCTCGGGGTGGCCGCTCGTGTGGGTAAGGCGACTGGTT
>CALHQH010000026.1 GCA_938036625.1 uncultured Candidatus Saccharibacteria bacterium
CGCCGCCCTGATCCAGCGCGGCCCATGACACGCTAAAAACACTCCACCCGCCCTGACCTTCTCAGTGCGCTTTTCTTCGCACAGAGAACAGTGCCACAGAAAATGATGCAGCGCCAGCAGAAAATGGCGCGATAGTGCGGAAGAGTCGCTCGTGCGAGGTCGGTGGGATCGTTTCTTGGGGGCATTTGAAACCGGACTGGACTTTTCCGTCCATCTGAGCGTCAATAGAAAGAGGAGAAACACTAAACCAGTGAAATAGCAATATATGACGAGAGGAGGAGACAGATGACAACACAAACCAGAACGAATACGCCAGATGAGCCACATGAGCCGGCGGCGGTGCTGGAGGCGGCACCCGCCACCGCACTGGACGGCCAGGCGGGTACTGGGGTGATCGCCATCTTCTACGGCGCGGCGCGCTACCCCTTCGAGCTAGCTCGGCAACGGGAGCTGGTAGAGGACTACGCCGAAGCGATGGGCCTCAACCTGGTCACCGAGTTCCACGACCGACAGACGCGCCAGTACGGGCTGGGCATGCTGCTGGGTGCCTGCCGGCGCGGTGGGGTCGAGTACGTCATCACGGCGGGCTGGCCCACCCCCAACCTCACCGGAGCCGAAGCGGACGCGGTAACCGAGCAGCTCGCAGACAGCGGCACCCACCTGGTCTGCCTCAATACCTGGCACCCCGGCGCCGGCACCCCACCAGCCTGGTGGAACGACGAGGAGGGGGTACAGATCCGCCAACTCGATGAGCTGAGAAGCCAAGAGCACAGGCAGCGCGAGCAGACCAGTGAACCCACCGAACCCACCAAGGAGGTGCACCATGCCTGACGCACTCGCTCCCGATCCCTTCACCGCTATGGCCGCCCAGCTCACTCCTAAGCGCGCCGTCTCCTACATCCGTGTCTCCACCCGTGAGCAGGCCCAGCGCGGCGGCAGTGAGGAGGGCTTCTCCCTGCCGGCTCAGCGGGAGGCCAACAAGCGCAAAGCCCAGTCGATGGGTGCGCTGGTGGTTAAGGAGTTCGCCGACCGCGGTGAGTCGGCCAGGTCTGCGAACCGGCCCGAGCTGCAGAAGATGCTGGCCTACCTCAAAGAAGACGGCGGGATCGACTACGTCATCGTCCATAAGCTGGATCGGTTAGCGAGAAACCGGGCGGACGATGTGGAGATAAACCGGGCCTTCGAGGATGCCGGCGTCCGGCTCGTCTCCACCAGTGAGAACATCGACCAGACGCCTGGCGGCATGCTGCTCCACGGCATTATGAGCTCCATCGCTGAGTTCTACAGCCGGAACTTGGCTAATGAGGTCATTAAGGGGATGGGCGAGAAAGCCAGGAATGGTGGGACGCTGGGCAAGGCACCGCTCGGCTACATGAACGTCCGCGCCAGAGACGAGAACGGCCGAGAAGTTCGGACGGTCGCCCTGGATGAGGAGCGGGCACCGCTGGTGCGGCTGGCGTTCACCGAGTATGCGACCGGAAACTGGACGGTGCGGCAACTGGCGGAGCATCTCAACAATCGCGGCCTCACCATCCCGCCCACGCCGCGGCGCCCTGCCAAGCCCATCACGGCAACGCGCCTGCACGAGATCCTGCGCCACCCCTACTACAAGGGCATCGTCACGTTCCAGGGCGTGGAGTATGCGGGCAAGCACGAGCCGCTGGTAGACAGCCAGACCTGGCAGACCGTGCAGACCATCCTGGCTTCGCGCCGCTATGGGGAGCGCCAGCGCATCCATAACCACTTCCTGAAGAGCACCGTCGTCTGTGGCCAGTGCGGGGCGCGCCTGTCTGTCCAGAACGCCAAGAACAGCAAGGGCACCATCTACCCCTACTTCGTCTGCGCCCGCCGCTGCCGCCTCCACGACTGCGCCTTCACCGCCGTGCTCATCGACGTCGTCGAAGACCGGATGGTAGAGCTCTACCAAACCATCCAGCTCAGCGCAGCAGACAGAACCCAGATCGAGCACTACCTCCACGACGAGCTAGCCCAGATAGAAGGAGACAAGGCCAAAGCAATCCGCTCCCTCACCACCCGGCGCACCAACATCGAGGATAGACGACGCCGCCTCCTCCACGCCCACTACGAAGGGGCCATCCCCCTGGAGCTGCTCAAGGAGGAACAAGCCAAGCTCACAAGCGAGCTGAACCAGATTGAGCGCCAGCTGGCCGCCTACAAGGCCGATGCTGCCGAAGTCCGCCAGCACCTCACTCAGGCCCTTGACCTCCTCGAAGACTGCCACCGCCTCTACCAAGCCGCCCCACCGCACCTGAAGAAACTGCTCAACCAGGTGTTCTTCCAGCGGGTCCTAGTGAACCCACTCGTCGATGAAGAGGGTCGGGTCATCTTGCCAGGTGATGGCACGAGCGACGGTGCCAATGCTGGCAGGCCAGCGGATAAGGATGCAGCAGGTAAGGAGACGGGTGGTGAGGACAGCGCCGGAGAAGAAGAAGGAACTGGCGATGCGAGTGGGGGAGGAGACGCTGCTGCTACTAACACGCCAGCCGTGACTTCTCGTCCCATCCACCTTGCCGACACGGGCTCCGGCACTCGCCTTAGCGCCCTGCTCGTCCCACCCTTCGACCAGCTGGCCAGCCCCAGCCTGCACGCCGCTGCTCATGCGCACCACCTGCAGCACGCGGCTCAGCTTGACAACTTGACCACACCGCCCGCCGCGGGCGGCACGCTCATGAGCTCCACAACACGAACAACGCCCACCCTGGTGGGTGAGCGTTGTTCAACATCTGGAACCGCATCTCAGCCTGTTTCAACTGGAGAGGGTTTGGATAAGAGCTGGCTGGTGCGGATGAAAGGACTTGAACCTTCACGCCACGAGGGCACATGCTCCTAAGGCATGCGTGTCTACCAATTCCACCACATCCGCATAACAAAGTTATTATACCAAATGAGCTGGTGTATCTGCAACCTTAGCTGCATCCATCAGCTCGGCGGAAAAAGGTGAGGTGTGCGTTTCCATAACTACGATTGTCCACCACAACAATGTCGTTTGCTAATTTTGGCCCCTCACCTATTCCTGTATGTGATAATACCATAAATCCGCCTGGTTTGAGAAGGGCAAAAAGTCGGCTAACTGCTGCAAGCTGGAGATCGTGGTAGGGCGGGTCGGCAAAGATGATATCGAAGGCTTCGCCATTGTAAGTGCCAAGCCATGGGCTGATGCCAGCTTTGACTGCGGTAGCCGATGAGCCAGCACCGAGCGCTGCGATATTTTTGCAGAGGATGGTGAAGGCGAGGCGGTCACGTTCGACAAACACCGCCTGGCGAGCCCCACGGCTTAACGCCTCCAGACCAACGGCGCCAGTGCCAGCAAAGGCATCGAGGATGTGTGCATCCTGCACTGCATCGCCGAGCGAATTAAACAGCGCGTTGCGCACTCGCTCGCTCATTGGGTGAGTACGGCGGTTATCTGGCGCATCGAGCCAGCGCCCGCCATAGCGTCCAGCAATTACTCGGACTTTCATGATGGGTAAGCCTCGCACAGTGCGCTGTACCACGCATAGGCAACGGTGCGAACGATCTCTGGGATGAGCTCGTTGCGTGTCTGCAAGGCTAGGCCCGTCGTCCAGCCATTACGCCAAAACGTGTGATACATATCCAGTGCATACACTCGCTGCACTGCTCGCAAAAAGACTGCCTCCAGGCCAAGCTGCTCTGCCTCAGCCACCCACTCGGGTGATGGACAGGTGTCGGCAAAACGGGCGGTACGCATCGAGGCTGCCACGCCAAGTTCGAAGAGAACATGCGTCGCAAAGACACCCTTTGCTCCCCAGTATTCCCAGTTCTTATTAATCGTATCGAGCCCCGTTGTCCCATGGATGAAATTTTTATCTAAGACGGTAAGACGCTCCTCTTTGGGGTGACCCCAGAGCTCCTCAATTTTATCGCTCAGCGGGTAATGATGAGCCGGCGTGAGGCCATCGACGATAGCGTGCGACATCCACGCTGCCTCAAAGGCGGCACGCACTGTGTTGCCTTGGCGTAGTGCCTGGACGAGATTGTAATGATGATCGAGAATCATAACGACGAGGTCGCGGTCGTCTGGCTTGGTAGGGTCGATGTAGTGCCAGGGCTCATCCACGCTGGGGCTTTTGCGTTTGATGCCATCGGGGCCATTATTGCCCTCGAAGTGGAGGATATCGCGCAAGCTCGGGAAGTGGAGAATGGCGACGTGGTGGCTACACATCTGGCCTAGGTCGCGCCGTGCAAGCTGGTCGATCCGCTGATGAACACCAACCAAGTGCCCCGACTGGTCTCGAAAGGTTGTTCCACTATACATATCTCATATAGTATAGCAGATTTTGGCGTGGCTGGATTGTCACTACGGGTGTGTTTTGTTGATATTTCCGATCCTTGCAGGCTAAATGGGCAAGGATAGAGAGAATAAAATAAGCAGCATTATGAATAGGTAAGATTATCCTAGCTTAATTGAGCGTTGTGAGCCGTTGATTGCGCTGCACGGCTGCCTGGAGCTCTGGGTAGTGTTCGAGTGAATCACCACTGGCGATAAAGGCTTGCGCTGCTTTTTGGGCTCGGGCGATTGCCTTACTATCGGCTAGGCTCGCAATGCGCAGATTGAGTGCACCATGCTGGGCTTTGCCGTAAATTTCGCCCGGGCCGCGGAGCTGCATGTCGACTTCGGCGAGGTGGAATCCGTCGTTTGAGGCCTCCACTTCGCGTAGGCGCTGGCTTGGCCTGCTGTGATTATTAAGCAAAAGATAGCAGTAGCTCTGGCGTGCGCCACGTCCCACTCGGCCACGCAGCTGGTGGAGCTGGGCAAGACCAAATCGCTCGGCATCCTCGATCATCATCACTGTCGCATTTGGCACATCAACACCAACTTCTACTACTGTGGTGCTCACAAGAATATCATATACATGCTGGTGAAATTCTTGCATCACCCGTTCTTTGTCGGCAGGCTTCATCTTGCCATGAAGCAAGCCAATTCGCCACCGACCTAAGGTGCTACTCTTGAGGTGGCGTACGGTTGCTTCAACACTGCGCGCGTCATTATCTGGGTTGTCATCGATGAGACCACAGACAATATAGGCTTGGCTGCCAGCCTCGAGCTCCTCCGTGACGCGTTGGTACAGGGCTGGGCGCGAGGCGGGAGAAATAATTTTGGTAATGATCGGCTGGCGACCGGCAGGGCGCTGGCTGATGATGCTGATATCAAGCTCGCCATAGACGGTTAGGGCGAGGCTGCGAGGAATTGGTGTGGCGGTCATGGCAAGGAGGTGTGGCATATGGCCGGATTTATCAAGCAGCTTCTGGCGCTGCGTCACGCCAAAACGATGCTGCTCATCGATGACAACAAAACCAAGCCGTGCAAAATTCACCGAGTCTTGGATGAGTGCATGCGTCCCCACTACGACATCTACCTCGCCGCGTGCAATGCGCTGCACAAGCTCACTACGCATAGCACCGGTCACGCTGCCAGTCAGCAGCCCAACTTTGATACCGAAGGGCGTAAGTAATGCATCGAGCGTGGCGGCGTGCTGACGGGCAAGAATCTCCGTTGGTGCCATCAAGGCGGTTTGGTAGCCAGCACTGGCAGCCTGGCGAGCGGCTAGGCCAGCGACCACTGTTTTGCCACTACCCACGTCACCTTGGAGGAGGCGATTCATTGGTGTACTACGCTGAAAGTCTTGCAAAATATCCCAGGCTGCGCGGCGTTGATCGTCTGTGAGAGCAAAGGGCAGAGCACTCACAAATGACTTCACAACAGCTTGCTCAAACGGTATGGCATAGCCTTGGAGCTGAGCATGCGCCTGGCGATTGAGCTGACTAGCAAGCAGTAAGCTAAAGAGCTCCTCAAAGGCAAAGCGCTGGCGTGCTCTTACGATACTCTCTGATGTGGTAGGGAAATGCATCGCAAGCAGCGCCTCGCTCCGGCTCATTAAGCCTTCGCGTACAACAATGTGCGAGGGGAGTGTCTCGGGCAGCATTGTGATCAGTGGTCGTAGCTCGGTGAGTAGTTTGCGTACCAGTTGGCTTTTGAGGCCGTGTACTGCGTGGTAGATGGGCAGCAGGTTGGTGTCATGGTGGACAAGCTCTTTGACACGCTCGGTACTTGGGTTAGTGAGTTGGTAGCGGCCATTCTTATACTCAAATTGTCCCCGAAAGTAACATTCATCCCCACTCGCGAGTTGCTGCACTCGATACGGCTGATTAAACCACACGGCATTAAGCTTGCCCGAGCTATCCGCCAGTACTGCTGTGGTAATACGGAGACCACGCCGCACCGTGCGCGTGCTGATTGATTCACAGCGAGCCGTGATCGTCACATTGCCTGGCGCTAGTGTTGCGATTGAGCTCGCAGCAGTAAAATCATCGTGCTTGCGTGGCAAAAACATGATGAGATCATTGACGGTCAAGAGCCCAGCCTGAGCCAGTTGCTCGGCTGTTTTTGGCCCAACGCCTTTGATCTGAGAGAGCGGTGTCGATAGGTTCACATTTTTATTGTACCGCACCTGGTGCAAATGCGCTGCCCTGTGCTATAGTATAAGCAGTAAGCTAACGGGGGAAATGTGAGTAAAATTGCAAATTATTTACGCAGTCATATTGCCGGGTCTGTTTCGACTCGGGCTGATTGGCGTGCGTCAGTCAGTGCAGATGCCGGTATTCTAGCTGCAACACCAGAGCTCGTGGTAGCGCCGCACCTTGTGAGTGATATTCGCAAGATCACCCGTTTTGCCTGGCAAATGGCTGAGAAGGGCCACACGATACCAGTCGTCACACGCGGCGCTGGCTGTGGTGCACTGGGTGGTGCTGTGGGGCAGGGGATACTGCTCGATACGACAGCGCTCGACACGATCTTTGAATATGATGGCAAATCGCAGCGGGTTCGCGTCCAGCCAGGTGTACCAGCACGCAGTGTAGCGGCAGCACTGAGCATGCATGGTGCTGGTGTTGGGCCACTGACTGGCCAGCGAGGTACAGTTGGTGGAGTTATTGCAGCTGGTGCACGCGGGACGCTCCTCAGCCGAGCGACCGATCCAGCCGAAGCGATTGATCAGATCGAGGTTGTACTCGCCAACGGTGACGTTATGCAGACAGAGCGTCTCTCGCGGCGTGAGCTCAGCCGGCGCAAGGGTTTGCCTGGGTTTGAAGGGGATATTTATCGTGGTGTCGATGCGATTATTACTGATAATGCAGCGCTGATCGAGCAGATTAACCCCAATGATACGTCTGGTTATAGTGGTATTGCGCGGGTTAAGCAACCGGACGGGACGTTTGACCTTGGGCCGCTCTTTGTGGGGAGCGAGGGAACGCTAGGGCTCATTGACGAGCTTATTCTCAAGACAGAATTCTTTAGCTTTCGCAAGACAATGGCAGCTCTGGTATTTCGGAATAGTAGCGAGGCTCAGGCGGCGATTGATGACATTGATGCACTCCAGCCGGCGCAGCTTAGCTATCTCGACGCAGCGATTTTTGAGCAGCTCCGCCGCGATGGCAAGAAGTATGCTTTTTATGAGGCAGCTGCCCAGCAGTTTACGCCGCAGGCAGTTTTGCTCGTGACGCTCGATGACTTTAACGCCAGGGTACGTGCTCGCAAACAGGCCAAGCTTGAGCAGCTGCAATCTGTGGGTGAGACGGTCGTCACTATCGCTGAAGATGACGGTGATGAAGATGTAGCGGCAGGGTTTGCTGCGCTCGATCAGTATCGCTGGCCCGATGCCGCGCATATTGGGGCACCGCGCTTGTTTGAGGGGTTTTATGTGCCGCCGCAGCGCTTCGAAGAATTTGCTCGGGCGCTCATGCCGCTTGCTCGGGCGTTGCAGTTGCCGCTACCTCTTGCTGGCTATCCTAGCTTGAATCTCTACGGCGTCTATCCGCGCCTCTCGCTCCGCAAAGTGAGTGATAAGCAAAAGATCTTTAAGCTCTACGACGAGCTCACTAAGCTGCTTGCGCTATATGATGGCCATTTGGTGATGAGCGGTGGTGAGGGTCGGCTCAAAACTCGTTTTGTGCGCGCCACGCAAAACCCAGACCTTACAGCTCTCTACCAGCAAATCAAACAGCTCTTCGACCCTCACGGCATTCTTAATCCTGGGACAAAAACCACCCTGCAAGCCCGCACCATCACTGCAATGCTGCGCAATGAATATACAGTGGATTGGCGATAAAACTTTGTGGAGGGAAGCATGATTGCTATTTGTCGCAATTGATTTCTTTGCCACACCTCAATAAAATAGAGAAAGAAAGAGGCTAA
This sequence comes from uncultured Candidatus Saccharibacteria bacterium, assembly GCA_938036625.1. Lineage (GTDB taxonomy): Bacteria > Patescibacteriota > Saccharimonadia > Saccharimonadales > Saccharimonadaceae > Saccharimonas. Next base: position 8,234 of record CALHQH010000026.1, read on the forward strand.
TGAATATGAGTGTCGATCAACGAATAGTATACTTGTCTCACCATTCTAAGTAACCACATCAATCAGTTTTTCTAGTGTGTGGTATCGATTTGCTTAGGACTGTTCCCTGATGGGGGATATATACAGCCAGGTGATGGTACGTTTGAAACCAGGGTCGGCTACGCCATCCAATCTCCAGATATATGACATCAATCTATCACTGCTGATTCAACCACAAAACGGTGATGTCCGTTAACGAGGCGATCAAGCCTCCTCAGCAACCTATTCTTTGTATCAAGAACTTCAAATTGAAGAGATATTATTGCACGACGATACTCATCAATTTGACCCAATTCTTCTAGTTTGCTCCGATATTCCATAAGATAACGAAGTAATCTATCGTAGTATTCAATTCGGCTTGCAAGTACAACCGCAGACTTTCGATTAGGGGCTTTTTTGCCATCGAGTCCGTCGGAGATATCAAAAGGAATCTTGACAACAATCGGTTTGTTTCCGTTTAGATTGCCTTGATTACCATTTGTGATAGTGGGCAGTTTTTCGCCAGCATAGAGATCTTCAGGAATAGAAAACTCGGACGATACTTTCGCGTTCTCTATCTTGGTTGTTATGCCATCTTGCTTCGTGTCTAAGGTAAGTGTTTGCTCTGCCATCTCTCTTCGTTCTTTCTGCACTGTATTGTCCGTGGAAGGGTGCATTTCTCCAACTAGGCAGTCCGCTTCACAGGCGATGGCGCCAAGACTGCGAACCGAAGCGAATGCTTGCTCACTCTGCTGAGGTCTCTCGGAAGCATCGTAAGAGATACTTTTACGTTGTTGCAGACTGTGTTCGCTATTCGACATCCATGAAAACCTCGCTATAATTTTTACAAATTATAGCGAAATCGCTCGTCATATGACAAGCATAACCATAATCATCCATGGTTAACTTGATATTCACGCGCTGGTCTTGCCGATGGAGTTATGTGGTAATAGGATCTAAGGCAACTAAGATGATATCTGTTTGTTTTACAGAAAAAGTTTGTGGGTGTATCGTATCGTCCACGTTGTTCTGCATGTATCGAGTCTTGGCGTTGGTGCGTTTCACTCGATTTCGATCATCTATGATTCACTTAGATCCAAGAGTGTTCATATAGTTATCTTGGTCGGCCTTGTCGACATAGAAATACGAGACGAACACTGCTGTTGTCCAAAGTCAAGTGGCAATGAGGTTGGATACAACCTGTTGTCCTCCTTGAGTCTGTAGAGAAGACAGGAATTGTAGGCTGGGCACGTAGACAATTTGTGTCATGCACCACGGGCGCCGCTCGGGCTGGCTCTCCCTGGCTACCCGGCCCGCCCCGCCAGCAGTGCGCGACCCAGTCCTGCTCTACGCCGCTAGCCACGCGCTACGGTATACCGGCCAAGCAGACCAAAGCTGAGCTCATCGCCCCGACTAGCGGCGGTACACCACCATCCTTGTGGAACGACGAGGAAAGCGCATGGATACGCCAGCTCGATGAATTTAGAGAGGAAGAGCGCAGGCAGCGCGAGCAGTATGACAATCGATTTGAGTGCATTATTTAAATTCACTGCCGTGGAATGTGTGTAAATTGACCAATGTCAGTGAAACATAAGTCAATATTGACGGCGACTCAATAATTCCCTATGATCAAATCATGTATATATTTCGCCATAAATACCTGACTGTCATTATCCTATCCCTTGCATTAGCAATACTGTCGCTTGTCAGCAATATCTACTTCCCCCAAGAAATGGAAGGGCAGTTGCAGCTATACTCTTGTATCCGCAAGATATTTAGTAAGTTATTTAATGCAGGTGTTGTCTGGGCTGCGTTGCCATTCTTGGCAGGGTGGAGATCTCAAAGCTTGGTAAAAGCGGCGATCAGTGGCGCTGCTATTGCAGAACTCACATTGCTACTCCATTACGGTATCGGCTATCTTATTGGGGTGTATGGCTCTACGATATTTATGGCGAATTCATTTTGGTTTATTGCTGCTCTTGTGCTATGTGCACCACTGGGGATATGTGGCTGGATTGCAGCTTTGCCAAAAAAGTCATCCCGTATATTCTGGTTTATCCTGCCAATAGGGGCAATTTTTGAGCCCTTTGTGACTCGAAAACTAATACCATACTCGATAGTTCGGCCATGGCCTGAAGTATATTCAGATTACATTAGCGGTGTGGTGCTGTTGCTTGTTGGTGTTGTTGGTATAATTCTTGTGAGATCAAATCAGGAAAGTAATGATCAAAGATAAGGGCTAGAGTATTTATGGCTGTTTTACATTCCCTGATGGGGGATATCTACAGCCAGGTGATGGCACAGTTGGGTCAACAAAAACGCAGTAGGCGCTCACAACCCTCTTTTTAGGTTGAATAGCTTTCCTAAATTCCCCATAAAATAACGAGAGTCTATCTACTGTCGTGCGACCAAAAACTTTATCTATTGCGAGACGCCCAATGCTTTTGGGTGTTGACTGGGCGTCCGGCTGAGCTTCTATGTCGCTTTTTTCGGAAGTATTCCAAGGCAGTAGATCATTTTCGGGCTGCTTTGGTACATCCTGGGGGGGTAGAGCTTCACACATAGCTATATTTAATCACAGCTAACATAGTAACGCAATGCTGCAGTCGAAGGGATAGTTGTTGTGGATTGATGGCTTATCAAAATAGCCTATACACCCCTTCTGCGAATAGAATAACCTATCTATCAAAAAGCACTACTAGAGGTACTTAGCCTCTCTTTAATAATAAATGCATTGTTATATTTCGGACAACCGATACAAAAAAGCACCAGTCTTCTGATTTATACATACTACATCAAGGCTTCCAACACCTCCCCGAGAGCGTGTTATACAGCGGGCATCAGGCGCAATAGCTTGAAGAAAAAGATCGCGAGCAGTTGGCTGCCCAAACGTTGGGAGATGAAGAAAGTTACCACCAACGGCATTGTCTACATCATAAGCACGCGTCAGACCAGCATGAGCAGACTGGTCTTCTGATGATTCCCAACGGCTACAGCCACGTGGGCAGTCTCGAAACACCCGTTCCGGCAAGGATATTGTTCCTTGGCCAGGTGTGGGGCGGATGCGCCCAATTACGGTCCCATCGGGGTCAGCATGAAGGCCTAAATAATGCATTGTATTGCCTGAGTCGTAGGTAATATCGACACGCTGCGTCACGTACCCCCTACAACAGAACTTCTGATTAATTCTGTAGTATAATGAGTCTTATGGAAGTCAACTCGCTGCTGCCGGCGACGAAACAGGCAGTTGATGCGTATATCGTGGATCGTATTCACGACCGGGTAGCGCAGGCTACAGTGGTACATCCGCGCTACGAGCGGTTGTGGCGGGAGATCGCGCGCATTTACCAAGCAGGCGGCAAACGCATGCGCCCATATTTGACAGTGGTGGGGTATGGTGAGTTGGATGAGGCAATCGTTCCGGTTGCGGCGGTGCAAGAATTATTGCATGTGGCCATGTTGGTGCACGATGACATTCTTGACCAAGACGCGTTGCGGCATGGTCAAGCTACCGTCAACGGCGCGTACGAAACTGACTATGCATCGCTATTGCCGGCGCAGCAGAGTACCCATTATGCCAATAGTGTGGCGCTACTTGCGGGTGATGCGCTGCTATCTGAAGCATATCGTTTGGTGCAGTCAACGCCGTTCTCATCACCAATAATTCGCCAGCTATCGGAGCGATTATCGCAGTCGGTGTTTGAGGTAATTGGCGGCGAACTGATTGACGTTGAAGCAGGTTTCATCATGACTGAGCATTTTGATCCCATGACTATTTACCGCCACAAAACAGCTAGCTACAGCCTTGTGGGCCCGCTTGTATCTGGTGCATTGTGCGCAGAGGTTGATGAAACGACGCGGGGAATTCTACAAGAATTTGGCACGCAATGCGGCATTGCTTTTCAACTGCAGGACGATTTGATTGGTATGTTTGGTGATGAAGCGACGACGGGCAAACCAGCCGACACAGACCTGCGCGAAGGTAAGAGAACAGTGCTGATCGCCGAACATCAAACGATGATGAGTGACGAACAAGCGGCTCGCTTTGCTCAGTGGTTCGGCATGCGTGATGCGCCGGGACAAGTGCTTCGCCAATTAAAGGTGGATATTGAAGCATCCGGTGCACGCGAAAAAACTGAAGCCATCACCCAGCAGTATTTTGCTCAGGCGCGGGCTACACTCGCCAAACTAAAACATGGTTTTCGGCGCAACGAGTTAGAGCAATTTGTCGATCACCTGCAAGGAAGGCGTTACTGATGGAACTA
>CALHQH010000027.1 GCA_938036625.1 uncultured Candidatus Saccharibacteria bacterium
ACAAGCAGGTAGAGATAACTATGAGTGTATTGATTATCGTTGGCGCACTTGGGCTGGCATGGGCGTTTCGTATTGTTAGTATGTATCATCCACTTCTGTAGATTCATTGAAAAATGGCAACGTATCGACCTAAAAGAGCTGTGACCTATAAGCCTGCAGAAGTACTTTCACACTTATAGAATAAAAATATTATCAAGACACACCATACCTCTTAACCTGCGTGAACCATTCCAAGCGTTGAGAGTTAAGTAATTAAATTTTGAGTATTACTCGACATATCAACGCCTTCCTCGTCGTAGCCACAGGACACCGACCACCAGCACCATTAGCATGATGAACAGCCCGATCGCGAAACTGGTCACCATTCCCCAGTCGGTGGCACGGTGCACGACGTCGGCAAGAAGGCTGCGCCCGGCACCGGGAGCACTAGCCGTCGTACGCAGTCCCTGTCCTGAGCGCACGCTGCTGACAAGCTCCTGCGCACCCACCGGCCACTGATCACGCACCACGTGCTCGCTCGCACCACCGAACCCCACGCCGGAGACAGCCACGCCGAGCACCACGCCGATCTGCCTCATCGCAGCGGACAGCCCAGAGGCCGCACCTGCCTCATCACTCTCGAAGGAGGCGACCGCCAGCTCGTTGACCACGGTCCCGGCAGCGCCAACCGCAATGCCCGCCAGGATCAGGCCCGGCAGGAGCACCACCCAGGTCGATGAGCCGTACAACAGTACCCATGACATCAGCGCCGCGCACCCGACGACAAGGATCCCCAGCAGCCTGGCCGACGGCGTCCAGCGCCCATTACCGCCGCGAAACAGCCACGCCCCCGCGATGGCACAGAGACTGAACGGGAGGAAGCAGAGTCCGGCCTGCAGGGGTGAAAACAGGTAGATATTCTGCGCATACAGCGACAGCCAGGGCATCTGCCCCACCAGACCAGCCTGGACGGCAAAGCCGGTCAGGATACTCACTACATAGAGCCGGTCAGTCAGCAGACGTCCCGGAACCATAGGTGAGTCCGAGCGCCGCTCGACGGCCATGAACAGCCCCATCGCGGCCAGTCCGACGGCAACGCCACCAAGCGTGCGCGCGCTAGTCCACCCCCAGGCCGATCCCTCCAGCAGGACGACCGTCACTGCTCCAACAGCAAGAATTGCCAGCAATGTCCCAAGCCAATCTACTCCTGAGTTATTACGGTCTGTACTTCGGTCCTTCACGTACCACGACGCCAGCCAAGATACTACCCCCACAGGAACGTTGATCCAAAAGATAGAGCGCCACCCAGCGACTAAGACCAAACCACCGCCTGCCAGTGGCCCCACTGCGATGGCCAACCCTGAGATGAGCCCGTAAATCCCAGTAGCTCGTGCCCGCTCGCGTCCAGCGGGGTAGCGATCAGAAATCATTGGCACGCCGACGCCCAAGAAGATCGCCCCACCGACCGCCTGAATAGCCCGGAAAGCGTTGAGTACAGCCATCGAAGGGGCTAATGCGCACACGGCTGACCCCACCGTGAACAGGACCAGCCCCCATCGGAACAATCGCAGCCGCCCCAGATTTCTACTCAGAGTCGCTGCAGACATCAGCAACGCTCCCAACGGTAGTGTGTAGGCGTTAACCACCCATTGCAGCTCACTCTGCGACGCGCCAAGACTCTTCCCGATATCACCCAGTGCCACCGACACCACCGTGATATCCAGGACGTTCATGAAACTCACCGTGCAGACGAGCACAAGCGCCAGAACGCGGCTATTTATTAGCCCTGCTACTTTGCGACTACTCGACTCGATTACAGTACCCATATTCTGTCGATTCACTCGTTGTTCTCCTCCACATCTAGCCGACTGTCAACTGATTAGGCCCTACAAGCCTACCTGAATAATCTTCTCATCCAGTACCACGAGCTGTTAATCCACTCCTCGACAGCGTTGAAGTCGGTCGTTAGTAATTCCTGTTATTATATATATGAAGGTCGTTTCTCGGCCATATTTCTATATAACCATAGAAGATATACCATGTAAAGGCTGCGAGATTGGGGGGTATTGATGCAATCACTCCTACATATCATATATTTCTATACTAACCAATAGACATAGCAACAGCAGAACGAACACAACGTCGGCAGCAATCTCGAGCAATTATTGACAGCATGAGCCTCAAGATGCGACGGCTGCGAAAGCTGACAAGTAGCAGTTAAACATCTTTGCGTGGGAAGTGGTTTTGACCGATAATCTTGTAGCGAAGCTTAACATAAATGAAAGTGGGTGGCGTCGTATTCGCGATAGGGTAGTTGGCTCGCTGAGGTGCTACTTTGCTCTACCAATTACACCATAAACTATTCGATGGTATCTCCGACTGAGGCAGCAACTACCAGCCACTCGACACTGATCAGCAAAAACTTTATGTCTCGCAATGGTAAATAGTGCAACAGCTGATAGCGGCCTGGAAGCCTCTCGAGACGACGAAGTCACATCGAGCCAGCCAAGTGACATCGTCGTCTCGGCACCAGAAGAGCCAGGCTTGCACGGTCTGCCAGATGATGGCCTTCCTGCCCCAAAACCCAGCAAAAACAAGCAAAAACCCACGTCATGGGGCTTCCATGACGTGGGTTTGAGTGTTGACTCAATGGTCGGGGTGACAAGACTTGAACTTGCGACCTCACGGCCCCCAGCCGTACGCGCTGCCAGCTGCGCCACACCCCGACAACGTCTCTCATTATAGCACAACTGGCAGTGCGTGCTCAAAATAACTGCTCCGTTATCTCATATTACACAAGTGTATTATCTCATGCTGCGGGGCCATATGTGCTATACTAGAAAGGTTAATCAGTAAACGTGGGAGGCACCCAAGCCGCTTGCACCACAGAAAGGATACTATGGCAAAAAAAGCCGATCTGCTTGAAAAAGCAGCAGAGCTGAAACTCGATGTTTCAGAAAAAAACACTATTGCAGAGATTGAGGCAGCCATCGCTGCCGCAAACGATAAGGATGTCATTGCCCAGCGCGAAGCCACCGTGGCAAAGGCTGGTAAGCGTAGCCAAAAGGCCCTCGACGAGGCTGAAGCGAAGGCCGAGAAAGAAGCCCGCAAAGAAGCTGGCGACACAACCCCTCAGGGTGATGTCGATGCAGCGATCAAAAAAGGCCCTGCACCAAAGGTTCGCCCACTGATTGAGCGCCGCGGCAAGGCCTATCGCAAACTGGCTGAGAAGGTTGAAAAAGACAAGGTGTACTCGCTAGACGAAGCACTGAAGCTAGCGACCGAGACCAACCCCGCTAAATTTGATGCGAGTGTTGAGCTGCACGTTCGCCTTGGTGTTGATCCACGCCAGGCCGATCAAAACATCCGCTCGACAGTCGTCCTGCCGCACGGCACAGGTAAGACTGTTCGCGTTGCTGTCTTTGCACCAGAAGCTGAGATTGCAACTGCTACCAAAGCTGGGGCAGACATTGCTGGCGAAGAAGCGATTATCAAGCTGCTTGATAAAGGCACGCCAGACTTCGACGTCTTGATCGCTACTCCGCAGTACATGCCAAAGCTTGGTAAATACGCCCGTCTGCTTGGGCCAAAAGGTCTGATGCCCAACCCAAAGAGCGGCACCGTAACGACCGATATTGCAACTGCCGTCACCGAAGCAAAAGCTGGTAAGGTAGAGTACCGCGTAGACAAGCAAGCAGCGATTCACCTCAGCATCGGCAAGGTGAGCTTTGGCACAGAGAAGCTCCGCGCCAACGCCGATGCCTTCTTCACTAGCCTGCAAGCTCAAAAGCCAAGCTCGCTCAAGGGTGTATATGTCAAATCCATCGCAGCTGCAACGACGATGGGGCCCGGCATCAAGGTTGAGCACAAGCTCGATTAGTAAAGAGCTAACTCTTGCTATAATACTGCCAGTCACAGCGCTGGTAGTATTATTTATATGCCTACACATGGTATGATGGAGTAAGTGGTGGTCTCTCAAAATACTCGTTAAACTACCACAACAACAGAGGTAATTTATGAAAAAATATGTTTACTCACTGGTTGGGAATGTTGGTTATTTTGAGCGATTTTTGCAGCCACAAACACCAGAGCGGGTTGCACAAAAGGTGAGTGAGGCTATTGCCGACCCAACTGTTCTTGATGGCAACCGTTGCTTTAGTATCTGCGTGTGGGCCCTGCCAGATGGTATTGACCATCCAAAGAATGTGCCAAAGGATAGCTTGGCTGATGGCTACTATATGCAATGTGCTGGGTCACATACTGGCATGACTATAGAGGTGCGGGTGCCGGATCCAGACAATCACACAGCCCAGTATCCATATATCCACTATGTGATTGCCCGAGAGCCAGTGGCTGATAAAGAGCGATTCGTTCCACTCACTTGGCAGCGCGATGGCAAGCTATTTACAATACAGATTCATCCAGAAGAGTTATTTACCGGAGAGCAGGCGAGACAGATATTTGCAGATTATATTACAAAGGGCTTTATTCCACCAAAAACTCTTTTACGACAGATTGATATATAGGGTGAGGGGTATTTTGCAATGAATATAGAACGTGGTGAGAAAGCTCGATATCAAGGTAACTATATCGTCATTGAGGGGATTGATGGCACAGGTAAGTCGACTCAAGTGGAGCTCCTCGCCAAGCACTATCAAGCCCAAGGCTATACAGTGACAATCGTTGAAGAACCAAGCAGTGATGACCCGGCCCAGACTACGCCAATTGCTCACTATCTCCGCACTGTCATCAAGAATGGCAATCTCCGGCGCGACCCAGAGATTAATCTCGCACTACTTAGTACTGCACGGCGCGAGCTATGGCAGCAGATTATTCAACCAGCGCTGGAGCGAGGCGAAACTGTCCTCGCGTCCCGCAATTATTTCTCGACACTCGCCTATCAGGGGTATGGTGAAGGTCTGAGTCAGGAACATATCCAGCATGTTACTGCCTTATTTACCGGCCAACGCTATCTCACGCCAGACTACCTCATCATCCTCACGCTCAACGATGAGAAGGAGCGTCTGCATCACATCCAGCAGAGAGGTACGCCTACCACAGCTCCCGACACTTTCGAAACACAAGGGAAAGGCTTCCAGCAGCGCGTTCACACGGGCTATCGTATGCTTGCCAAAGATTACCAGGTACCTATAATTCAGTGTATGAGCGATAATGGCGAACGTAAGTCTCCACACGAGATACAGCGCGAGATTCTTTCGATCATTAACGCAAAATGAAAATGAAAAATACTCTATGGGGCTATTTAGTACGGAAATATCAGCATATAGCTGCTATATAGCATTGTAATTTTATACTTATATAGTACAAAACACCTCTAAAATCATCTTGTTACTTACTTTTTCATAACAAACGGACACACACCCTTCAGGGGTCAACACTTGTGATTTTTTGATAACTTTGCTACAGTTGTATGCACTGTGTTAAATCTAACAAAAGAGCGTACAGCTAACCCAGTAAATAACACCTTAGCGCACGAGACAAACGTGGGCTTTGATAAGGATCGATACGATTTATACGAAAAAGCGCTCAATCTCACTAACACACCAGAGTCTAAAACAAAGCGAATCGTATCGGGCTTGAGCCTCATGCGAGATTTTGCTGGGGAGCTATTTGCAAAGTACAGCAATCACAGCGCCTATACTGCGTACTTATTGTATACAGCAGGCAACCGCGATGAACTGCTCAAAACAGAGAACCTTGCCAGTCTCCGCCATAAGATGCTCGAAGATCATAAAAAACAGTGGGAAGTAGATGCATATAAAAAGTTCAACCAAATTGTTTCAATGCTGCAGGATACCAGCCAGCTATCAAGCGCCTGGAGTAAATTTCTTAACACGCAAAAGATGCCCTCTAACCCAGATACCGAGAACAAAGAATCTCTATACACGGCCATTACGAAAGCTCGTAAGCTAGAAAAATCAAAAGGAAGGATAAAGCCTTCCTTTGCGGAGAGTCAGTATCTTACAGATGAACAGAAACAAAGTCAACTTCTTGAGACTGCAACACACGACCGCATGCAAGCAGGGAACCTCATGAAAGAACTCTGGCAGCAGCCAATGAATATGCTCGATCTTGATGACCTTTTGGATGCAGGAGAGAGCGTTGGGCTTTCGACAATTTTTATGGAGGCTGTCAATACACTCAACAAACTTAATAACACTCGCTATGATACGTCCGAGGCGTACGAGCTAGCCTACAAGAGTGAGGCATTGCTTGCACCACTGTGTGAGATTATTGGGTTTGATGGGCTCGCAATGGCATTGCGAAGCAAAGTAATATGCCTGCAGCTGCGTAATACTGGCCAAGGGCATTTTGTGGATCTCGCTGAGCGTATACTGTCAGAATTTGGTGTATTGGGCACCACCGATACTGACAACCCAGATCACATCATCACTGCCGAAGAGCGCAACCAAAACTATTGCAACATTACAGAAAAAATTCTGGCGCACATGATTGGCAAAACAGACAAAAGCGGAGGCGACAGCAAGCTTGTCCTTGGCCAGGAGTCGAACCACAATATTGTGGTGGGGAACGGCAACTGTAGCTATGAGTGGCATACTGAGCTCCGAGCGGTATGGCGGCTCAAGTCTGTTGGCTCTCTCGCGCGTAAGCTCGCAGAAGCAGCAAAAAAAGCAGAGAAACAAAAGAGAGAAGAGTATCAAAAAATCCGCGCCTCTATCTCACCAGACATACTGCAAGCGTATGATGACAAGATGAATAGTGTAAAAGCTAAAGAGAAAGAGCGCCAGAATGGGCGAGAATTCGTCTCATACGAAGCTCTGCAGGCGTATGACGAGAATACAATAAAAGTTTTGGACGATCTGAAAAATCAATGTATTGACGAGCTCTGTGAGCAATTTGACGATATTACACCACAAACACTACACTCACTATCTCCACCAGAAAAAGACAGCTCGCTTGAGGTGCCGTTTGATATCGATGGCATTACATTCATTACAGAGGATCGCGATGAACTGCTTGATGTGTTCTTGGATATGATCGACAATAACAATATTGTTACGCCACCCCAAAATAAAACTGCGCAAAATAACAAGACTTCAACCGGTGAGGAGGATGCTGACTATACTATTACCCCATACGCTGCGCCAGGCCGAGACAAGATACTCAAGGTAGAGGGAGACACTCAATTCATCGAGGATATTAAGGCTGCATTTGAGGCTCGTTACCAAGGCACTCGCGCCGAGCAGTACATTGACTTCAAGGAAGACAACAAGAAGGGTTTTCGCGTTGCTAAGATGACAGGCCTGTATGAGGATCAGGCCTCGGGTATTTTGCCCTTTGAAGTCCAGGTCCTCACCAAGGAGGATCGCAAGGCAACACGCCATGGCATAGCAGCACATATCTTATACAAGCTTGGTAAGCAGCTTGGCTATCAGCTCCAGCCGACAGAAGAGCAGCTCACGCGCATGAGCAATCTCAACAGGCGTAAGCAAGATTTTGGCAAAACAAGCCTGCACCAACCAAGCCGAAGCCGCATTAACAATACCAATCGCAAAATCGATGCAATGCTTGCCCAAGCACAACTGCACAGCTAAGTTACTTCCTCGCTCTGTTTACGCGCCGACACAAATATTTTTCCACGCCTTGCATCCACCCACCACCATCTGCTATAATCTCTCCCAGACATTGCCAAAGACCGTAGCGGGCTGTTATACACGATAAAGCAGCCGATAAGTATGCTACCGAGGGAATTTCGGATACGCCGTGGCCTATATGCCCAGCGTTTTAGTACGAAACTCGAGACTCGTCTTTGCAATCGTGCAGAGGCGATTTTTTGCGGCATATGTCGGACATTAACAATGCGGTCGGATACAACAACAAACCAGTAATACTGCACTCCCTCTGGGCGCATGCACGTATTACAACTCCAAAGAAAGGATTTTATCTTATGGCAATTTCCAAAGATAAAAAACAAGCTTTGGTGGCTGAAATGAGCGAACTTCTCGCACAAGCAAAGGGCACTGCCGTTGCGTCCTACCAAGGGACAAGCGTGGCAGACCTGCAGGCGTTGCGCCGCGAAGCTCGCGAAGCTGGTGTTGTCATTAAGGTGGTGAAGAACCGTCTCGTGCGTGTTGCCTTTGCGCAGCATGACACCTACAAAGACACCGACACTTCGGCCCTGACTGGGCAATTGCTGTATGCAATTTCGCCAGACGACGAAGTGATGGCAGCGAAGGTGTTGCACGAGTTTGCCAAGACGCATCCAACAGTTCAGTTGGTTGCTGGCTTTAGTGGCGAAGGTGAAGCTCTCAACACAGCCGACGTTACTGCACTGGCTGGCTTGCCAAGCAAGAACCAGCTGGTGGCCGAAGTGGTGGCACAGCTGCTCTCGCCAGTACACGACACTACCAACGCACTTTCGGGCAACCTTCATGCGTTGCTCGATGGCATCGAAGACGCCAAAGCAGCTGCGTAACCAAGCGCAGCATTGTACTAACGTTTGCACAATGCAGACAATAACTCGTGTGGTAATTCTATCGCACATCATCGAAAGGAATCCATCATGGCAGATGTGAAAAAACTGGCCGAAGAACTGGTTGCTTTGACCGTTCTGGAAGTCAACGAACTCAAAAATGTCCTTAAGGACGAATACGGCATTGAGCCAGCCGCTGCTGCAGTCGCTGTCGCTGGCCCAGCTGCCGACGCTGGTGCTGCAGAGGACGAGCAAACCGAATTCACCGTCACTCTTAAGGAAGTTGGCGGCCAAAAGGTTGCTGTCATCAAGGCTGTTAAGGAACTCACTGGCCTTGGCCTGGGTGAGGCAAAGGCTTTGGTCGACAACGCACCAAGCCCAATCAAAGAAAAGGTCAGCAAAGACGACGCCGAAGCTGCCAAGAAGACCTTGGAAGAGGCTGGCGCCACCGTCGAACTGGCGTAACCACCCCACCGACCGCATTGCTACCATCAGCACACCCGCTTGGGTGTGTTTTTGGTTATCCGTCAAACTGACTACTCCATATTGCTGTGCGTCACTCCAGGATTGGTGGCGTTCTAAGCATCGTACCATTTTTACAACGAACTACTGGCTACCCCTGTTATCGCTGTGGATAACCACCAAGTGCCTTGACAAGGCCCCACCCCATCGCTATATAATGGGTTGATAACTAAGAAAACAGACAAGGAATTGCGAGAAAATATGTCTGAACTACCAGAGAAACAGGTAAAGCGATTGCGATCGCTGATTCAAGAGGCAGAGACGAACCTGGCCGCTGCAAAGGAATTATTGATGAGTATTATTGGTGACGATGGCGAAGTTGTCGTGCCAAGCAATAGCCGCGATGAGGTGTCGGGCAAGATAGTCGAAGGAATCTTTGACGGGCAAGTGATGGTCGATGCCGATGGCAAGAATTATCCTGTGCCAGCCAATTATGCCAGCAAGTCTAAGCTGGTTGAGGGTGACAAGCTCAAGCTGACAATTGCCGACGATGGTGGCTTTATCTACAAGCAAATCAAGCGGGTGGAGCGCAAGCAGATTATCGGGACGCTCACCCAACATGATGGTGCATACTATGTAGAAGCACAGGGCAGAGAATACCGGATCTTGCTAGCAAGTGTGACATTCTTCCGGATTGAAATTGGCCATCAAGTCACCGTCATCATCCCCGAGGACAAGCCAGACGCAACGTGGGCAGCGGTGGAAGCACCGTTATAAAGTTATCACTATTGATAGCTTATATGATAATGAGCTCTCTTGCTCGTGTTTAGGGGGGTTGATTTCCTCAGTAGATATTTCTCAACCGCTTATTTTGTGTGCGCCGCGATTGCTCCTCCGGTATTTCGATCGCATCTCCACCCATTCTGCGGTATAATATAGCAAATGAGCAGAGCACTATATCGGACGTATCGGAGTCGGTCGCTGGATGAGATTGTGGGGCAGTCGCATATCACGCGGATTTTGCAGCGGGCAATTGCTCGTGGGCGCATTGCTCATGCCTATCTCCTGACGGGGCCACGTGGGGTAGGTAAGACATCGATCGCGCGTATCTTGGCGCATGAGATTAACGGCTTGCCGTATACCGATGAGTCGACCCACCTCGACATTATCGAGATCGACGCAGCGAGCAATAACTCTGTGGAGGATATTCGTGATTTGCGCGACAAGGTGCAAATTGCACCAACCAGTAGCCCAAAAAAGATCTACATCATTGATGAAGTTCATATGCTCAGCAAGTCGGCCTTTAACGCCTTACTCAAGACGTTAGAAGAGCCACCCGAGCACGTCGTTTTCATTCTTGCGACTACCGATGCCGACAAGCTCCCCGCGACGATTCTCAGCCGAGTGCAACGCTTCAATTTCCGAGCAATTAGCCCGCGTGATGCAGCCAAGCATTTGGCGTTTATCGCTGAGCAAGAGAATATTGCCATTACACCCGATGCGCTCGAGCTGATTGCGGAGCAGGGGAAGGGAAGCTTCCGCGACAGCATTAGCTTGCTCGACCAACTGCGCTCACTGAGTGATGAGACAATCGACCGCGCGATGGTCGCAGAAGTGCTGAGCCTTGCGCAAGATGAAGTAGTAGAGGAACTGCTGGCTGCTTATGCTACGGCAGATATTGGCCGCGCTGCCCAGCTGATCGATGAGGCTGAGGCAGCTGGCACACCGGCTGAACTTCTTGCCGAGCAGTTGCTTGGCATCACTCGCCAGCGCGTTGTAGAGGACGCAGCACTGTTGCCATTACTCGATAAACTACTGGCCGTACCGCGAGCCGGTTGGCCGCGCATTGCACTGCTCACCGCTCTGGCAAGCCGAGCCACACTACCAGTTGCAGCGCGCCATCATCAGCCATCACCCGCTACCGTCAGTGAGCCAGTTGCGTCATATACACGCTCACCAGCTGCACCCTCATCGCAAACACCTCCTATAGTTCCTTCTCCAGACCCTTCCCGTCAGGAGACAGATGGTGCAGCGGCATCATCGGCTGGTCAGTCTGGTGCTCCAAGTGCTTCCGTTACTGATCACACACCAGCCGAGCAATCAGCTTCTCCAGCGAACGACGAAACGTCCGTAGCAAGTTCCACACCAGTCGACTTCCCATGGGAGCAGTTTCTCGATGCGGTCGGAGCAGTCGGCGCGCGCACGTACCTCGCTAAGGCAGGGCATGTATATGACGGCCAGACACTCACGATCTATGCTGGCAAAAAATTCGCCAAAATGCAGATCGATCGCGCCCTTCCCACACTCAGCGCAGCACTAAATCGCCTTGGCATTACTGCAGAGATCACCGTACTCGCGAGCAGTAAACCGCCCAAAGATCGCCAAAAAGCCGCCATTCTTGCTATGATGGGGGGAGGAGAAGAAATTACTATCAATGGCTGACCAATCACCTCAACCAAAAGGCAAAGTACCACCGCAAAGTCTCGATGCTGAGATGAGTTTGCTTGGTGCGGTACTCATCGACGAAGAAGTCTTGGCTGACGTCAGCGAGCACGTTGGTGCAGAAGACTTTTATGATAAGCGTCACGCGATGATCTTTGGAGCAATGATGCGTCTTTACGAGCGGCATAAGCCAGTTGACCTCCTCACCCTGACTGATGAATTGCAAAAAAAAGACCAGCTTACTGAGGTGGGTGGCTCGGCCTACCTAACCGAACTAACCAACTACGTCCCAACCGCAGCACACGCCAGCAGCTATGCTGAGATCGTCGCCCAAAAGGCGGTGCGGCGGCGGCTCATCAAAGCCAGTGCCGACATCAGCCAGCTTGGCTTCGACGAAAATACCACCACCCAAGAGCTGCTCGAAAAGGCCGAGGCAGAGCTCTTTAGTGTGTCTGACCAGTCACTCAAACAAGACCTTGTGAGCCTAGAGAGTATTCTCACCGATAGCTTCGACCGCATTGAGGAGCTCCACCGTAACAAAGGTCAACTGCGTGGCATTCGCACGGGCTACCGCGATCTTGATACTATGACAGCTGGTCTGCAGCGCTCCGACCTTATTATCATTGCGGCTCGCCCCGCCATGGGTAAGACGACACTAGTGACAAACCTCGCCTACAATGTCGCGACAATCGAGAAAAAACCCGTCCTCTTCTTCTCACTCGAGATGAGCAAAGAGCAGCTGACCGACCGCATGCTGGCTGATGCCAGTGGTGTGGATAGCTGGAATATCCGCACTGGTAACCTCAGTGATGATGATTGGGCTAAGCTCTCCGAGGCAATGGGTGAGATGGCTGAAGCGCCAATCTTCATCGATGATACGCCAGGCCTGAGCGTCCTCGAAATGCGTACCAAGGCACGGCGCGCCATGCACGACCAGCAGCTTGGGCTAGTGATCGTTGACTACTTGCAGCTGATGCAGGCCAATGGCAACCACAATGGCAACCGTGTTCAAGAGGTGAGCGAGATATCGCGCGGGCTCAAGCTGATTGCCCGCGAGCTCAATGTACCGGTCATTGCCCTAAGCCAGCTGAGCCGCTCGGTGGAATCACGCACGCCGCCAGTGCCACAATTGGCCGATCTGCGTGAGTCGGGCTCGATTGAGCAAGACGCCGATATCGTCTCCTTCATCTACCGGCCAGGCTACTACGAGCCAGATAATCCTGAGTTCCAAAATATCACCGATCTCATCATCGCCAAGCACCGTAATGGCCCAGTAGGCAAAATCCAACTCTACTTCCACCCCGAGCGGCTGCGCTTCATGAGCCTCGACAAGCAGCATGATTAATGCTATGCTATAGTTATGACACATAGGAGGACCGTTGCAATGGCAGCTCACACCACATCATCACGCACACAAACCACCAAAGAGTCATCTGCCGCCTCATCGTCTTGTCCACCACTGGTTCGCTGTGCGATGATTTGCGGAGCACTTGGTCTCCTTGGTACTGCCGGATGGCTGATCTATCTTGGCTGGGTAGTAGCAGTCTCTGCTATTGGGTTGTTTACATTCCTGATTTGGATACAGTATGTCGTAGTAGGCTTATTCTGGATACTCGGGATTGTCCTTATTATTGAGGCGGTCGCACTGATCAATACTTACATCCGTCACTCGGGGCAGCGCTACCACGAAGAAGGGTTTGGGCTCGGTGTTACACTGCTCTATCCACTGCTCGCAGGTGTCGAGATGGGATACAAAGCGCTCATACAGAGTCAATCACAGCAGGATATCATGGCATTTGCCAATCCTCTCGCGGTACTGATGGGTATTATCATGATCACGCTCGGCGCAATATACCTGTGGTATCAGTTGGGGCGGTCGGCATCAATGAGACAAGCGAATAATAACAAGCCTATATCGCTCACATAACGCCTCTGTTTGTGGTCTCGCCATGATACTACTATCTACATTACGTGTAGTCCTCGAGAGGTAGAGAAAGTATATCCTTTGTGTAACCTTGCTATAATACAATCACAAGCAGCCTAGCGCAATGAAGGAGACATCTATGGCCACATCCCACACAACAACCGTTACAACTCAGACAATCCAAACCAAACAGCAGCGCAGAATCATCGAGCGGCTTTCTATCATTCTTGTCTGCTGTGGTATTACCCTTATCGGCGTCTTTCTCACTTTTGTTGAATCGATGGGTATTTACATCACGTCAACTGGTTTTGAGAGAACAGAGCCACATGAGTATATCACCATGTTCATTATGCTTGTTTATGCAATCAACCTTGTCGTGCAAGCTGTCTATGTCATTATTCGCACGTTGCGTTCAGCGATTGCGCCGTACCGTCAGCAAGCAGCAGCATTTGTAGCTATCCTTGGTTATTTTGTTGCCCTGGCCACTGTGTATCTCTACCATCACTATGCTGTTCAGGATGGATTCGGCCCACATACCTTTCTCCAGACGACGGCTGGTACTGCTCTTGGCCTCGCCATCTCTGGTCTTGGCTCACTCTATCTGTGGTATGTGTTGCTGCGAACGCGCAAAGGGCAGGCGGTTCGCTCTTGAGCACCCCCGCAAACTCGGGTATAATAGGGCAATATGGCAAAGCAAGTTGTCGACTATCATTTGTACCGCTGGCGGTATGGCCTCGGCTATGGCTTTGTGGTGGTAGCAATTATTGCGGCAGTTGTGCTGGCTGGGCTG
The DNA here is from genome assembly GCA_938036625.1 of uncultured Candidatus Saccharibacteria bacterium. GTDB lineage: Bacteria > Patescibacteriota > Saccharimonadia > Saccharimonadales > Saccharimonadaceae > Saccharimonas. The sequence continues at coordinate 14,053 of CALHQH010000027.1, forward strand.
TTTATCCCTGGTGAGTTGCGGCAGGGCGAGCTCGATAGCGCGCTGCAAAGCAGCCAATTATCCTTCCAGAATCTTACTCCTGCTATGGTTATCAATGCACCATACCATGGTCTGCAAAAATTAAGCTTTGCAGTGCTGGGTGTGACACCACTGTCGATTAAGTTGCCGTCTATGGTGATTGCTTTGATGACAGCGCTTGGGCTGCTCCTCTTGTTTCGCTCGTGGTTTTCGCGAAACATTGCGCTTATTACAACAATACTCGTGACGATGACGGCGCAGTTCCTTTTCTTGGCGCAAGATGGCACACCAGCTATTCTCTTTAGCTGCCTCACTGTGTGGCTGCTCTATGCTGCGACGCGCGCCATTCGGACGAAGAAGTTTCTCTCCACCCTCTGGAAGGTGACAGCCTGTGTGCTGGCGGCACTCCTACTGTATGCGCCGCTTGGTGTCTATGTCGTCGTTGCCCTTGGGATTCTGGGGGTATCTCACCCGCACGCTCGTTATACAATTCTGCGCGTGCAGCGCAGCCGCCTTGCTCTGGCAGCCGTCATTGGCCTCGTGGCGATGCTGCCACTTATCTACGCAAGCATCACCAACCATGATGTATTAAAGCAGCTCTTTGGCTTGCCGCTCGAATCGATCAACGTGGGGGCAAACCTTCGCCATCTTGGCGTCACACTCTTTGGGCTCTTTGCGTCAAACAAATCATACCTCGTGCAGCCATTGTACTCGGTCGGTATGATCTTGATTATGCTGATTGGTCTTGCCTCGCTCCTGAGCCACTACTATACAGCACGCAGCTATGCAGCGCTCCTGGTGGGCTTGCCGTTACTGGGCGTGGTGATTAGTAATCCACAGCTGGTGACCTCACTCTTTCCGGTGGTGGCGATCATTATCGCATTTGGCGTGGCGTGGCTGATTAACCACTGGTATAAGATGTTTCCACGCAACCCCTACGCTCGGGTGGCTGGGCTGTTGCCAATAACACTCTTGATTGGCGGGCTCACTCTCACTGGGGTGGGGCGCTATGCCGAGACCTATCGCTATAATCCAGATGTTCTTGCTCACTACTCGAGCGATGTCAAGCTTCTTAATGCCCAACTCCAAGGCGACAATGTGCGGGTTGACCGCCCTATGACGCTTGCCGTGACTGAGACGGAGCGACCAATGTATGAAATGATCGCCCGCTATAACGACCGACTGCGCGTTGTTACCACTGTACCCGAGCAGCAAACCGTCTTTACCGCAACGCGCGCCTACCGCCAACAGCATCGCGACCTCACGCGCCCGGCACATATTATCACCAATGCGCGTGCACACGACGGCAACCGGTTTTATCAGTACGAGCCACTGTAGGCATTGTAGAATGCATTTGTCAATAGGCCGCTTGTCCTTAGTTCAGAAGGTTTATTATTATTTCATCTGCATTGCTTGATACAGCTGCACCCATTGCTTGGGCCGGAGCTCTGACGGCTTGCGCTCAGGATCGATGCCAAGCTGAGCTCGCGGCAGGGCAGCGAAGCGTCGTGGCTCGGCGTAGTGCTGCGCCACAAACTGGCTGTACGCTGTCTGCTGATTGCGGGGCAGCCAGGGCTCGGTGCGCGGCAAGAGCTCAAGCAATACTGTATCGACGGCGGGTGGCGGTGTGAAATCTGTCCGGCGCAAGCGGTAGCGGATCCGCGCCTGCCACCACGGTGCCAGCTGAGCACCCAGTGCCGCCGTAAAGTGACGGTCGCTCGGCACAAGCTTCAACGCAAACTGGCGCTGAACGATGAGATAGATCGCCTGTGGTGGAGTGGAAGCAGTGGTGAGCATCCGCACGATATCGGCACTGAGCGCAAATGGGATATTGGCAAATACTTTATACGGTTCAGCAGGAAGGGTAAGCTGGCGGATATCGGCCGCGATGATCCGGACATGTGGCACGGAGGCAGTGTGCCTGCGCAGAGCATCGAGCGCCCGTGGCTCATTCTCGACCGCCACCACCTGCTGGCAGCGCCGCGCCAAGGCACTCGTAATGACGCCGCTACCTGCCCCGAGGTCATAAACCGTATCGCGCCGGCGGATAGTACTATGACCCAGTAAGATAGCCGCCACGCGGGGGCTGCGCAAAAAATGTTGGCCGTGGCTGGCAACGCGTCGTTTCATACTGGTAGTGTAGCAGACAAACCTATGGGTCGTAAACGCGCATAATCTCGTCTCGGCCTATTCCGTCAGCAAGCACAAGCGTGTATACTAGAAGCAATGGATACGAATGGTGGGATGATGCGCTACCGGCAAGCGGCCTATTATACTGTGCTAGCACAGCGTGTACTCTGGCGCACCCCGCCAGCTGGACAGCCATTGCAAACAAGCGATATAAAGCAGCTTTACTCGGATGAGCTCCGGGTAGCGCTTGCGGCGGACTTTGCGCTGAGTTTTAGCTTGGCTCAGATTGCGGAGTATGATCAATCAGATGGCACAGCACCGCTGATTATTACCGATCGTGAGCGATGGGCGGCAGCGTGCGCTCATGCGCTCGTCTATGATGCATTGCAACCTGGCTGCGATATTGCGCGCTCGCAAGCGGGGATTGATGCGCTCTGCGCACTGGCACACCCTCCGCAAACCTCACTATCTAGCACAATACACCTCTGTGATACCAACCTTGGTGGCGTGCTGGCCCAGGCAAGCGGCATGGTGCTTAGCCAGCCGGAGCAAACGGTCTACTGCTTGATCGATAGCGCGGTGGCCCAAGACGATACCCCGTGGCACGTTGCCAAACTGTTGAGCCCAGCAGCTGACGGCACGATTATCCCGATCATTCAGCTACGACCCAAGACGCTGCTCGCCACGCTTTCCACCTACGAGCTGCTTGCACTTTTTATTGGCTATGGGTATGAGCCACGAATCATTGACTGCACCACAGCTGACCCGTGCCAGCCAGATGCAGACTACACTGCTGCGCTCGCGTGGGCAACTGAGCGCACTGCTGCTTTGCGCCAGCCAGCCCAACCGCGCCCACACAAAGCTCGCCGACCACTGTTGCTTGTGCGCACTCCAGAACAGTTTGAGACGCTACTAGACGATGACGAAGCACAAGAGGACTCGCTCGCTCCGGCCAAGAATGATAGTGGCGATGTTCAGCCATCAAGCATCGCCCGGGCACAGGCAGCGCTTGCTCACCGCAAAGCAGGTGGCGCTGACTCGAGCCAGGTAGGCATGCAGGTATGGCTTGCTCAGGTGCTTGCGTGGTGTGAGCCAGAGAATCTCTTCGATACAGCAGGTAATCTAATCCTTACCAAGGCAAAAGCTCTGCCGCACACGGCTGCAGCTCATGCCGATAATGACTCCTCCTTAGGTACAGCTCAGCTCACCGCTACGCAGCCCGCCCTGTCGGCCACGCGACTACGCCGGCCGGCTATTGAGCCCTATGCGGTCGTTGCGACGCCACCTGGCACGCAGCGCAGCAACACGCTCTCTAGTGTTGGTTCGTACCTGGCCGATCTTGCCAAAGATGCAGCGCCAGATAACTTCCGGCTGTTTATAAGTCCGTCGCTGCAGAGCGGTACGCTTGCTCAGCGTTTTGCATCAAACCCGCGAGCCTGGCAGTGGGGCAGTCAGCCCAGCACAGCGCCACACGCACCAGATGGCTACACAATGAGCTACCCAGCAGCAGGTGCGCTACGCGGTATGCAACTTGGCTATCTGGAGCAGGGGAGGCAAAGCGTCTTCGTTGGAGCGTCCCCGCATGAAGACATGAGCGCGGCAAGTCGCTCTTATACTGTAGCTCTGGCGAGTCAGCCAAGCGATGCGCCACTACCTAGCCTCAACACTATTCTCTCGCATCAGAGCGCTGAGCAGATAACCAATGCGCTTGATCAGCGAGATGCCCCCACAACGGTCTACTTCCCAGCCGATAGCAACTGCGCAGTGGTAGCACTTGATATGATGCTGTCGAGCACGCAGGTGATCAATGTGTTGCATGCGAGCGATACCACGCAGCCTACCTGGCTCACCACCAAGGCGGCACGCGCTCAGATGCAGGCAGGCCTTGCTACGTGGAACTTCGCGAGCCAGACCAATCCAGACATTGTACTTGCCGCGTGCGGTGATGTTGCTACTACAGAGGTACTGGCCGCCATTGAGCTTATCAATCAGTCTTGCCCGGCTGCCCGGGTGCGCTGCGTCAATATCTCGAGCCTCACACCACGTGGCTTTGGCACGCTGGCCCAACCTGTCTCGCAGCGAACGCTCGCGCGCACCTTGACGACAACCAAGCCGGTGATTATCGCCTATCCGGGCGAGGAGCGCTCCCTCGCTGCGACGCTCTTTGCCTATGGAGTCGATGGCCGGCAGTTCGACATTCACAGCTTCGGTCTAACGCCTCACGGCGACACGCTCATGATGAACCTCATCCACCAGCAGGCTAGCCGCTATGATCTTGCTGTTGCCGCTGCAACGTGCCTTAGTGCAACAGGCATTATCTCCCCAGACGATGCCCAGCACCTCACGGGGCACTGCCACGCAGCGATTGAGCAGTGCCTCGCCCACGCACGCGAGCACCACACCGACCACCCGATGGTCACCACCTGGCAGTGGCAGCAAGGGCAGTAGAGAAGGCCCGTGCACCACTCATCGATACCGCCATCACCTCGCGACACATGGTATACTAGACTATAATGAGAAAACCAACATTTGCAACAATCCAGCTTGAAAAGATCGTCGGTGGTGGGCAAGCTCTCGGCACACTTGATGATGGCCGCAAAGCCTTCGTCTGGGGTGGGCTACCGGGCGAGACTGTTACTATCCGCATCACCAAGAAGAAGTCGCACTTCGTCGAAGGAGTGGTGACTGAGGTGCTCGCTGCTTCGCTCGAGCGCATTACCCCGCGCGACCCCGAGAGCTACCTCAGCACCAGCCCATGGCAAATTATGCCGCTGGCAAGCGAGCAACATTACAAGGCAGCGCTGATCGAGGAGGCCTTTGAGCTGCACGATATTGTCCTGCCAGAGCCGATCGACGTTTTTTGCGATGATATACCCTATGGCTACCGTAATAAAGTTGAGCTGAGTTGGTATAGCGACAGGGCAGAGGATGGCACCGAGACGCTCGACCTCGCGTTCTTTCGGCGGGGGAGCAAGGGTAAAATTGTCGTTGACGGGACGAGCTTAGCTCGGCCAGAGATCAACCAGCTCGCCCGGCAGGTGCGCGACCTGCTGCGCACCAAGCAGGTGACGGCGCGCCAACTCAAGACACTGCTCATCCGCTGCGACCAAGCCGGCCACTGCGTGTGGCAGCTCTATACCAAAGACCGCCTAGGGGATGTTATGAGCCCTGACGAAGCTACCACTTTACCAGCCCAGGGCGGCGAGATTATCTACTCCAACCCCCGTTCGCCAGCCAGTCGCATCACCGAGCGCTTGGCATGCTTTGGTGATCCTGTCTTGCAGGATACCATTCTTGGCGTGCCGTTTCGCTATGCCACCGAGGGATTCTTCCAGGTTAATCTGCCTGTCTACGAGCAAGCCCTGCGCGATATGCAGCGGTTCGTCCAGGTGGAGGATGGCACGTCACAGCCCACGCTCGACCTCTATGCTGGGGTGGGGACGATTGGCCTAACAATCGGCAGTGATAACGTCACGCTAGTGGAGATCAACGCCGATGCAGTGCGCGAAATGCAGCGCAACATCCGCCAGCTAGGCCGCACGAGCCAAGCCAAGGCCATTCTCGCACCCAGCGAGCAAGCACTGGAATATATTACTGGCGATGCGCTTATTATCCTCGACCCGCCACGTGCTGGCCTCCACACCGATGTCATTACCAAACTCCTCGCCACCCAGCCGCAGCGCATCCTCTACCTCAGTTGCAACCCCGTCACTCAAGCGCGCGACGTGGCGCTTCTTGCCACGCACTACGGCATTGCCTACCACCGGGGCTACAATTTCTTCCCCCGCACGCCGCATAGTGAGCATTTGGTAGTGCTTGACCGGCTTACGTAGATAAAATTGTGCATACTTATTGACACAATCACCATATATTGATATATATATTAGCTTTTGAGTTATCCTGCTCAGAAGCTTCCATGACAAGCAGAGAGGTTGTGAGCAAAATGGCTCAGCTGATCCCTGTAGCAGTCCTCCGTGAATACCAGATGGATGAGGAGAACTATCTGAGGAGCCAGATGGCCTACCGAGCTAGGCGAATCGCAAGCTTCAAAGAGCGGGACATCCCGCATATCGTCGAGCGATTTACCAGCGAAGTAGGAGATCGCGATGTGCGAGATTGTGTGCTATGTCTCTACATTCTTGAAGATTTAAGTATCATCAAGGATAGTGACAGTTGCACACAGGCTTTACGCCACGCGCTACAGCAAGTCGACTCACGTGTCACCGATGTCTATATTGGCTCCAACCGAGCATACGGGACATCCTATGACGCAGACTTTCGGACATGCAACGTTTTTGTTGCCTTCGGATCAGGAGAGGAGGAGTCTGCAGGCTAACGAAGCCTCGCGGCGAACCTCTGACTCGCCTTGCTGCTTGTCATGTTCGCCCTGTGAGGAGCATTTGGTGTTTTTCTGTCGATAGTGAGCACACCTTTGAATTATCTTATTACGCAATTATCACCTCACATCGCGGGCCAAGAATAGGAATGACAGTGTTGGATTAGACGCCTGCATGCTAATAGGCTATAATAAGTTTTATGCGACGCTCTACCCGAAGAAAGATTATTATCGTTGGAGTTCTCCTTATCACCTACAGTGCTATTACGTACGGTCTTCCCTATCTGCTTTTGGATGCACCGTTCGCACGGGTTAATGCAACTGAGACGCTTAAGCAGCGCTTTTCTCGCGAATATACGCAATCGCTTGATGTCAAATATAGCAAAGGGTCGCCTCAGCTCAGCCGCGAAAGCCCAAGTGGCACAGTGCTTGGCTACGTCACAGACACGAAGACACGCCAGAAGCTGCTCCAGGCTCAGCCTTTTATTGATTGCTCTGGTGGCTGCTCGTCGTGGCAGCCGTATAGTGAGTATGGTAAGATATCGCCACTGCTTAGTATCGAGCAAAATTCATCACCCGACTCGCGCAACATTCTTCGCACGGCAACAGGAGAGGGAGGTCAGTGTGTTGCTCGCTACCATCCAGAGTCGCACGGTGATATATTCTGCTTGTCGCCTTCGACAGGGGCGTTTGCGTACGGGTATGATGGTGCATCGTAGGGGTGTGACACCCTGATTTCTATCAACTCCCGCCTCACTCTCTATATTGGGGGGACTACGATAACGTGTCCTAATCAGCTATTGAGCTCTTTGTGGCATGCGTAAGTGATCCTATCGCTCAAGTTGTTGATTGTCTGCCGATCGGCAACACCCGTTACCTCTTGCAGCCATTCCCAACCTTTTATGTCGGGTGCATAATCGCCCATCGTAAGCTCGTCAATTGCCCGTGTAAGATTAAACCATTCTTTCGCGGTAAAGGTGATGGTGACGGGCTTGTCGTAGTCGTATTTTTTACCTGAACTCGATGTTGGGTCAGTGGATGACATATAAACTCCTTTGTGGTATTAGTGTTACACTAAACATATCTCGAGTTGCGTTTTTAATCAGGTATCGTCGGTGTAGGCAAGTGAATTGACAAGATATTGAGACGCTGCATGGCATCAATGAGCACCAAGAGGGGCTCTTTCTTGGCCTCTGGTGTGCCTGGTGGAGTGAAGCCTGCGTTGGCAAATGCCGCCAGGAGTTCGTTGTTGGACAGTAGACGGTACAGCGAGTCACAAGAGACTACCCGTGTTGTGCCCATTTTGTCTATAAAGTAAGTATAATTTGCTGCTTTGTATTTTGCGCTACTCAACACGGGACGCCACCGCAAAGCGCCGGCTCACACGCCACGCCCACCACCATTGCAATATGGTTACTGGAATAATAATGGCAATGCTGGGCCAGAGGAGGAGTAGGTTTGGTGGGGTGAAGTCGAAGAATTGGCGAAGTGGGATGATGCCAAAGCTCACTACTGTCACGAGCAATACTGCGAGCATGTAGAGCGTGCGGGCAAGGTGGGCCCGCTTATCGAGCTGGATGCCAAGCATGCGGCCAGCCAAAAATACCAGATACACGCCGTAGAAGGTTGCTACCAGCACTGTCATCGTTGCCACTTCGCCAAGGCGATCTGGGTAGAGTGTGCGGCCAAGCCAATACACACTAGCGACCGTTACTCCCGTGAGCGCTGCAATTGGTGCCACCGCCAGCAGGGTGTCGTGCCAGAAGCGCCGGGGGTCAATCCGATGCCGCGGTGAGGGCGGGAAGAGCGTCCACATAATGGTCGGCATTGTCACGAGGAAGATATTCATAAAGGTAAGATGGCGCGGCGCATATGGGTACATAATGCCGAGGGTAAGGGTAATGACTAGCAGCACCACACCATAGATGATCTTATGGAAGAAGAGCACGCCAATGAGCTCAATGGCCTGCATGATGCGATTACCTAGCTCCATTCCAAGGGGTAATGACGTGAAGGAATTGTTGAGCAAGATGATATCGGCAACGCGCCGACTAGCTGGTGCACCCGCATACATCGCAACGCCAAGGTCGGCTCGCTTGAGCGCCAAGGCATCATTAACGCCATCGCCCACCATGCCAGTGAACCGCCCTTGCTCTGAGAAGTGAGCAATGAGCCGCTCCTTTTGCTCAGGCAAGACGCGGGCAAAGATTGTGTGGGTGTCGGCTGCCTGGGCAAAGGCTGCATCATCGAGCTGGGCAAGCTCTGCCCCGGTGATAGCTGCCTCGGGCTGATCGATCCCCGCTGCCTTCGCGATATAGCTGACCGTCCGTGGGTTATCTCCACTAATAACGCGAATCGTTACTCCTTGGCCTTGCAAAAACCGCACGGTATCGACCACGCCATGGCGCAGGCTGTTGCGCAGGACAATTGCCCCCAGCGGCTGACCCGAGCCAGCGGCGAGCTGCTTGAGTGGCACGCTGCTGTCGGCAAAGCGGGCAAGCAGGAGGACACGCAGGCCGTCATTTGCCCAGGTGTCGATTTGCGCTTGCTGGGCTGGTGAGAGCGGGGCAAGCCGCGCCACAAATTCTGGTGCGCCCAGCATCAGCGTCTGCATTGAGCCAGCAATCTCGGCCCGCACCCCCGCCATTTTCCGGCTCGATGAGAACGCCATCACCTCCTGGATGTGGGCGGTGGGAGCCTGATGCGCGGCAAGAATTGCCTGGCCAGTCGCGTTGCCACCACTAGTTTCGTGTGCAACCAGGGCAGCGTAGTGGGCGACAAGTTCATCACTAGTCGATGCGTCAAACGACGCAGCGTGCTCGAAGATAACATCATCACTTGTCAAGGTGCCCGTCTTATCCACGCAGAGCACGCCAAGCAGTGCCATTGCTTCAATCGCCGAGAGCTTCTGAGGTAAGACCTTAGCCTGAGCCAGGCGCAGCGAGCCAAAGGCAAGCAGGAGCGAGCTCGCCAGGAGCAGCCCTTCTGGCACAACTGTGATCGCTGCGGTAATAATCGTCTTGAGGATACTGACCGCCTGCAGCCCCGCAATATGGTAGCGCGCGAAGATAAGCAGCGCTAGCACGACTGCGCCATAGGTTAAGACGGTAATAGCCCGCTGGATAGCCCGCTGGAGCGGCGTGGGCTGCGGTGCATACTGCTTAAGTACGGTACTGATTGCACCAGCCTTGGTGGCGCTACCAACTGCCGTGACGCGAGCGTGGGCTGTACCCGCTACTACTGTTGTGGCTGCATAGATGGTATCACCGGGTGCTTTGTCAACCGCGGCAGATTCACCCGTGAGCATGCTCTCGTTCACTTCGAGGCCTTTTGCGTCAAGCACGACACCGTCGGCGGGTAGCTCATCGCCAGTGTGTAGTGCGAGAGTATCGCCAACCTGCAGTGCATCGTAAAGCACCTCGATTACGGTACCATCGGCCTGGACAACGCGGGCGCGTGGGGCGCTCATGAGCTCGAGCTTGCGCAGAGCGCGCTTAGCCCGAACCTCCTGCACGGCACCAATCAGCGAATTGACCATAATGACGAATGATATAAACCAGGCATCGCGATACTCCCGCACATAGACTAGCGCTATTGCAAGAAGCAAAATCGCCAGCACGATGGGCGAGGCAAAGTTGCGCCGGATGATGACCAGATAGTCCTTCATAGGTTAGTTCATTCCTCCTCGATGATACTGACACTTCGCGGCAACCCGCCAGCCACTGCGCGCGTCGCTGTCTGCTTGGTAGATGTGGCCGTCCTTCACCTCATCAACGAGAATGAGGGCTGGGTTGTATGGCGCAAGCGTGCGATAGTACATAATGTCGCGATCGGTGATGCGCCCAAATCCGGGGAAGATCTCGCGAAACTTCTGCCGACCAAATTCGTCAAAATACTCTGGCTGACCCCGTGGCGGGAAGAATGTCTCAGCGCGCAGGCCGATCCGCACCGCGATCTTCTTGATATCGCCAAGCAGAAGGCGCGATGGTCCATAGACCAAGCAATAGAGTTGGCCGTCTGTCGCAAAAAACACTGATGCCTTGGCGGCAAGCCCCGCGGCAATATTGCGCGCCACCACGCGATCGATCACTAGCTGCACGCCAAAGCGTGCGGCGAGAGCCTTTTGCACATATGCGACATCCATGTGGTTACCAAAGTCCATGATGGATATTATACCGGAATCTTGGCCTGGCCGCTAGAGTCGAGGCGGTGAGTGTGCGATAATGGAGACATGTCTGAACACGAATTTTCGACTCGATACACGCACCTCAATAACCAGCAGCGCGCTGCTGTCGATATGATCGATGGGCCACTACTCGTTGTGGCTGGGCCCGGTACTGGCAAGACAGAGCTACTCAGCATGCGCGCCGCCAATATCCTGCGCCAAACAGATGTACTACCTGAGAATATTCTCTGCCTTACCTTTACCGACAGTGGGGCAGCCGCGATGCGGCAGCGTCTGCGCAGTATCATTGAGGCAGATGCTTACCGCGTCGCTATCCATACCTTCCATAGCTTTGGCAGTGAGGTGATTAATCACCACCGGGAGTATTTCTACCATGGTGCATCGCTGAGGCCTACCGATGAGCTTGGCAGCTACGAGATTTTGCGTGGTATCCTGAGCCAGCTCGATCATCATAACCCCTTGAGTAGTAAGCAAAATGGTGAGTTTACCTATCTGCAGGACATTAGCCGCAGTATTAGCCAGCTCAAGCAGGCTGGTCTCAGCAGCGCAGAGCTTCGGCAGGTTATCGATGCGGACGAGGCACTTCTAGCGGCTGTTGAGCCACGCCTCAGCGAGGTCTTTGCGGCTGGGCGGATAAGCAAACCAATGGCCGGCAAGCTCGCTCCGCTGGCAGGCGAAGCAGCTCAGCTGCCACTGCCGCCGTTGCCACCCACCATTCCACCACTAGCCGATAGCTTCTCGCTCAGCCTGGCTCGAGCGATCGATGAGACGCTTGATAGCGGTAAGACCACACCGCTCACTGCCTGGCGCAACCACTGGTGCGAGAAGGACGCTACTGGGAATTATGTCCTGAGAGATCGCAAGCGCCTCGGTAAGCTGCGCGCCCTTGCTGAGGTCTATGATGCATATCTTACTGAGTTGAACGCGGCCGGTCTGTATGACTACGATGATATGATTCTCCAGCTCGCTCAGGCGCTCGATATCCAGCCCGAGCTGCGCGCTAATCTTGAGGAGCAGTACCAATACATCATGGTAGATGAATTCCAAGATACCAACCTCGCGCAGCTACGCATCCTCTTTTCACTAACGAGTAGTCCGGTCCACGAGGGTCGCCCTAACATTATGGCAGTCGGTGATGATGACCAAGCAATCTACAGCTTCCAGGGAGCAGATGTCAGTAACATCCACCGCTTCCGGAGCCATTACCGTGATGTGCAGCTGATCGCCTTGACGGATAATTACCGCTCGAGTCGCGCCATCCTCACACCAGCCCGGGCTGTTATCACTCAGGGGAGCGACCGGTTAGAGGCGGTGCTTCCCGAGCTCGATAAGACGCTCACCGCTCACCACCAGCCAACCCAGACTGCCGTCAGTCTGGCCGAGCTACCCACTAGCCTAGCCGAGCGTCAATGGCTGGCACAGCAGATTCGCCAGCAGATCGACAGTGGCACGCCGTCCGAGGAAATTGCCGTCCTGGCTCGGCGTCACCGCGAGCTGGTGGCGCTGGTGCCACACCTTCAGGCGGCAGGTATTGCCATCAATTACGAGCGGCGCGACAATGTTCTTGATAATCCTGTCATCCAGGTGCTCGAACTGCTCGCGCGGGCAATCGAGGCCATAGCAGCAGGGGAGTTCCCCACCGCCGATAGCCTGCTGCCAGAGCTGATAGCGCACCCGGCCTTTGGTTTTGCCAGCCAGGATATTTGGCAGCTCAGCCTCCGAGCGTGGCGCAACCGCCAAACGTGGGGCGAGGCGATGATGGCGAGCCCCACCTTCCAACCCTTGACGATGTGGCTGATCCATATGGCGTGGCAGGCGCAGTATCAACCGCTTGAGATGGTGCTTGATGATTTGCTTGGTGTCCCGCAGCCAGCCGATAGCCAAAAGGCTCAGGCCGCCATAGCCAGTGCGATTACCGAGTACATGACGCAGCAAATGGCCCAATTCGACCAACCGATTAGCCTCTCCGCCGAAGCAACTCCTGCAATGCCCACCATAAGCTACCGCTCACCACTGTACGATTATTATTTCTCGCGCGAGAGGCTTGCCAAGCAGCCCGATGCATACCTTGCCTGCCTCGAGGCCTTGCGCACGCTGCGCAGCCGCACGCAGGAGCATCGTGGTGATGACGAGACGCTCCGGCTTGCCGATATGCTCGACCTCCTCAGCCTGCACCGGCAGTTCAAGACGCCCATCACCACCATTCGCCAGCGTACCGAGGCGCATACCGGCCGCATCAACCTCATGACAGCGCACAAGGCCAAGGGACTAGAGTTTGGCCATGTCTACATCATAGGCGCTGTCGATAGCACTTGGGGGCGGCGCGTGCGCTCACCAGCATCACTTATCACGTATCCAGATAACCTCGCCATTGCCCCCGCCGGCAATACGTATGACGAGCGCCTCCGCCTCTTTTTCGTTGCTATGACGCGGGCACGCAACCACCTAACTATCAGCTACAGCACCCAAGATGATGCTGGCAAAGCAACGCTGCCGGCGAGCTTCCTCGACGGCATCGACCTCACTGCAACCACTGTTGATATACCCAACGACGTGCCAAGCCTCACCGCGCAGCTCACCGCTGATTGGCAGCACCGTCTTGCGCCAGTTGGCACGCCCGAGCCCGATCTGCAGCAACTCCTCCAGCCCATGCTGGAGCAGTACAAGCTCTCTAGTACCCACCTCACCGCCTTCTTAGACGTGTCACGCGGTGGGCCCGCGGCCTTCTTGACCAACTACCTGCTGCGCTTTCCGCAGGCACCCAGCCCGCATGCAATCTACGGCAATGCCATCCACCACGTGTTGCAGCGTGCCCACACCCACCTCACCGCTACAGGCAAGGTGCGGCCGGCCGAAGACATCCTCGGCGACTTCGAGCAAGAGCTGAATCGCCAGCCGCTGAGGCCAGAGGACTTCGCATACTTTAGCCGCAAGGGGCTGGATTCACTAAGCGCCTTCTTGCAGGCCGAGGCGCATACCTTCCGCCCCGAGCAAAAGACTGAGCTGAGCTTTGCCGGCCAAGGAGTTGTGCTCGGTGATGCTCGCCTTACTGGCACGCTCGATCTTGTCGATATCGACCACACTGCCAATACCATCGCCGTTACAGATTACAAAACAGGCAAGCCTGCTCGCAGCTGGCAGGGCCGCACCGATGCCGAGAAGATTAAGCTGCACAAATACCGCCAGCAGCTGATGTTCTACGAGCTCCTCGTGCGCCACTCGCGCGACTATGCGCGCTACGACTTTGCCGGGGCCACGCTGCAGTTCGTCGAGCCAGACAAGGACACGGGCGATATCCACCAGCTTAGTACCAGCTTTTCTCAGGCCGAGCTGAATGAGTTTGCCCAGCTTATTGCCGCCGTATGGCGCTGCATTACCCAGCTCCAGCTACCCGACACCAGCCACTACCCAGCCACCTACAAAGGCATTCTCGCCTTTGAGGAAGATCTGCTGCGGCGTATAGAAGAGCGAGAATAGCCGCTCGCACGAGCACTTGCGACACAATATTCAGTGCAGTATACGAAACATCCTTAGCTTTCGCGCTGGCGGGTGGGTTTTCTAGAGGCAATTATCTCTGCTTATTTTTATCTGATTCCTGCAGCGGGAGCGTACGACTATCTGAGTGCAATAAGTCCGCGTCGTTTATTCTCTGCTGCAAGTAGTATGCAAGCGGAACATAAGAACAAAACGAGAATCTCTGCAAGATATGCGTATATTGATTGACAGGATCGCTGTATATTGGTATATATAGTAACAGCTCGAAACTGAGTGAACCCTGGTAGCTACCCGATGTGGCTATCTCGAGACGCTCAGCACGAGAGCGCACTTGAAAAAGGGTTCACCGACAATCCTGCCGAGACTTCGGCAGAGAGGAGGTGAATACCTCATGGCTGGGAACCAGAGCGACGCGCGGAGACGCGCGGAGCAGGCGTATCAAAACGCCAAAAAATCGGGTGCGGATAAGCGCACCCAAGACCAGCTTTTTGCTGAGTACGAGGCTAAACAGGCGGCAGAGAATGCCGCTTGTGGGACGAGCTATAGAGCTCGTCGATAGTCTCAGGCTAGCCTGACGGTCAGCCTCACGTGCGAGGCTGAGAGAGTAGGTAAAAAGCCACGACAGAATAAGGTCGTGCACCTATCCGTCACTGGAGATGGGGTGGTCCCCCTTTTGCCTTTATGTGTTAGCTCACATAGAGGTGCAGGTTCGATTCCTGCTATCTCCGCTACTGGCGAATGCTCCGTTTTTCGCGTAGAGCATTGCCATAGCAACCGCCGCAGGTTACCCTTTATCGGACATCAAGGGGGGTAGGCGGTATCGTTGCCACTTGGAGGCAACGATCGAGAAGTCTCATGCTGTGCGTCTCACTGCCGCGCACCGTGCAGAGGCTTCTTTAAAACACGTGAGACTCGCGAGATTCACTCGCGTCCTGGCTACCGGCCAGGACGAGCAGAACCGCTTGTAGTCTCTCCCGAGCTCCTGCATCCGCATCAT
>CALHQH010000028.1 GCA_938036625.1 uncultured Candidatus Saccharibacteria bacterium
GCCAGGACGAGCAGAACCGCTTGTAGTCTCTCCCGAGCTCCTGCATCCGCATCATGCGTTGAGGTAGGAGCTTCTTCCTTTTCTTGAGAATATATACTTGCACGTGTGCAAAGCTGATTGAGTATACCATCACAAGGGGAATGGAGCACACCAACGCAAGACTGCGATACGCCAGCCAGCTTTAGTGAGCTACCACTTGACAGCCTCGCCCAAGTAGATTACAATTATCTCTATCCTTACAAGGAACTCGCCGGATCTGCTCCGGCTTGAGTTTTTGTAAGGAATGGTTGGTCAATGGTGACCAACCTGGGATGCCCCGTTTGGTATAGGGGTACGAGAGGTTTGCTTGTCAATGGCGACAGGCATGTGAGGGCTCTCGTCGCAGGTTCGACTCCTGCCATCCCAGCTGTGAGTAAGTATACCCTCCAAGGAAATGCCTTGGAGGAGTCGACCCCAGAAAGGGGGTGGTCTATAAGGCCGTATTTTGCTCACATCGCCCCGCACCCACCGTGGTACCCATCTACGCATAAAGCGTGGGTGCGGGGCCTCTCCCCTGATCAATTGTGTTATAATAGCTTGATATGACGTCGTTTTGGAATGATTTGCCGCAGCCATTTTTTGTTTTGGCACCGATGGAGGCGGTGACGGATGTGGTATTTCGCCACGTGGTGGAGCGGGCTGGTGCGCCCGATGTGTTTTTTACAGAGTTTGCTAATGCGACGGGCTGGGTACACGCTGGTGACAGGGCAATTGCTGGCCGGCTCGTCAAGACAGATGATGAGCATCCCTTGGTGGCGCAGATCTGGGGCGGCGAGCCAGGCGATATGGAGCAGTTTGCTCAGCACTGCGCGCGCCTGGACTTTGCAGGGATCGATATTAATATGGGCTGCCCCGCCAAGAGTGCTATCAAGAGTGGGGGAGCGGCGCTGATTCACAATCCAGACGTTGCAATAGCCGCTATTGCCGCGGCCAAGACGGCTGGTCTGCCAGTCAGCGTTAAAACCCGCCTTGGCTACAGCACTATCGACGAGTGGCGGGCGTGGCTCACGACGCTACTCCAGCAAGATATCGTCAATCTGACTATCCACTTGCGCACCAAGAAGGAGATGAGCAAGGTGGCGGCGCACTATGAGCTAATCGATGATATCGTGGCGCTGCGCGATGCGATTGCGCCGCAGACGCTGCTCACTATCAATGGTGATATTCGCGATCGGGCGCATGGCATGGCACTGGTGGCAACCCACCCGGGCGTCAATGGGGTGATGATTGGCCGCGGGGTGTTTGCCGATCCATTTTGCTTTGCGCCGCACGCCGACGATGCAGTGCAGAGTGCTGGCTCTCTGGTGCAGCGCAACTTCGCCCTCCTTCGCTACCACCTCGATCTCTTCGACCACTGGCAGCCACAGCTCGGCCGGCCATACGAGACGCTCAAACGCTTCTACAAGATCTACATTCGCGACTTCGACGGTGCGAAGGAGCTGCGCGACCAGCTGATGCACACCACCGGCACAGATGAAGCGCGGCGCGTCATCCACCAGTGGCATGAGACTATGCGCACATCTGAGTAGATGGTGTTTGTGCTATGGTAAAGGAGGGTGACATCCTCAAATTATATCGTCATGAGGACGAACGAGAGCGATAGTTCTCCATCGGTATGGGCAGGGTAGTGATGCGTGAGGTATCCTTATTCTGTTCTGCGAAGTAAGAATTATGTAAGCACGGTCACCGTCATGCGTGGGCCACACAGTGCCATGATAGCAGCGAGGTTATAGTAGAGCATGGCAGTGGTAGCATACTGCTGGGCGGTTGGATCGCCCGGGTAGAGCGCCTCGGCTGAGGGTGCAAAGGCCCACGTGTCGATATTGAAGGCCTGGCGATGCTCGTCTGGTGCGCGGTCGAATTCCTGCGCCAAGGCCTGGCGGTTGAGCGTCGTCCCAGCGCGCTGATTCATCACCACCGCTGCCTCATGGTGGCTACCGTGCAACATATCGGTGTGAGCACCAGTGGGCTCAGCACTCTTTGCTAGCTGCGCGTCGACCATTGTCACGAGCTTGTTGCCACTAGCCATAACAAGCTTCGACTCATCTGCTGCATGGTGAATAATCTGCTGGTGGGCTTCGTCGCTACTATCGCTACCAAGGCCAAGCTCGGTGGCTAGGCTGCGCAATTGCTCACCATACTGAGCAATGATAGTAAAGATCGCACCCACTTTGTCGGCTGCCGCACAGCCAGCGTCTTCGCCATGAGCATGGTCATCCCGATGGACGTGCACCGTCGCCGGTATCTGGCCAATCCGCCCCAGGACGCGCGCATTCGCTTCATTAATAGCATCACTATTACCACGCACCAGTCGATCCGTCACTAGGTAGAGCAAGCCACCGCCTGCACCATTTGGCACTGCTTCCGCTGTGCTGCCGGGTCGGCCATCCATGCACGCGCCAATGATGTTCTGTACTGCTGGCACATAGTGTTCACCGAGCTCATGAATAAACTCTGCTCTGCGGGGCCACTCTGGTGTGGTAAGATCACCAAGACCATACTCATCACCGAGCTCGTAGGATACAACAGGCCGTTCATAGCAATCACCCGTAGCTTCGCCATCACGCTGATAATCATATGTCCCCTCTGGTAATGATGGATGGGGAGGATAAAATTCCGTCATTATACTGCTGTCTCTCTGCGGTTATCTCTGTTACCCTAATATTATACGCGGTGCTTGTTGTGGCGTCGGCGCAGGCCAGCCACCTTCAGGCGCACGGCATGGCGGTCGACCAGCTGGTGCGCTTTTTCGAGCTCCACCTGAGTACTAGCATTATCGCGCTGCTTGAGAGCGCGCTCAAGAGCGGCTTTACTCTCAGCCTCAATGATATCATCGCCATGCTCGGCTTCGTCCACCAAGATCCGCACCTTTGTCTGGCTAATCTCGACCACCCCACCAGAGATAGCAAAGTATTCCAGCTGGTCGTCGCTGTCGTCCTTAGCGCGACGCACCGCCACAACGCCTGGCACTGCCAGGGTTACCAGTGGTTCGTGCCCCGGGAAGACCGCAATCTGCCCATCCGGCGTTGGTAGCATCACCTCATACACAGTCTCGTGCAGCTTGCTACCAGTCAGTGTCACAAGTTCTAAATCCATAGCCCTACTATAGCAGAGTAGCAGAGAAAAAGCGAGGTAGAAGATGGGGTGATTTTGCCCCGAGCAAGAGAAAAGGGCGGGGAGCAGCAAGCCACATGGCGCTGCTCAACCCGCCCTTTGGTGGTGGGAGACGACCCGAGGTACTAAACAGAGAGTCCCCAGGCGAGGAGAGAGATAAAAATCCCTCCAACAGCGGCTACGGCAATGAGCAGCAGCCCTGAGGCCTTTGGCAGGCGTTGGCCTGCCAGGATGGCCCCTCCGAAGAGAAGCCACATAGCATACATCACGAGCCAGGGCAGCTCGTGAACGCCAAATGCCGTCCCACCGAAGTGAAACAGCATGAGGTAACTGCCAAGCGGTACACCCGCCCAGGAAGCCATTCCAATCACCCAGAATGGCGCAATGTTGCGCGCCTTTCTGGCTTCATGACGCATGGAACGGCCGTCCCATGCGCTTTTCCTTCTTTGCATGGTCATCTCCTTTCCATGCAGTCTGGGAGCGCTGGTCGCCCCACCACCCTCAAGTGTGCCATATTTGATCGGGTAAGTCAAAGTGTGCCTATTTGAAGCTGAGCGCTTTACTCCTTTCTCATACTGCACTCAGTATATACGCTGCAACAAGCATATTTCTATACATACCAATATATCTCGATACTATATCTATTCTCTATGTATATCTTTATAACTCATCTCTCTTTCTATAACTTTCTTTCTCTACTATTTCTCTATCTATATCCTTATCTATATTTCTATCTATATCTATGCTTATCGCTATATCTCTATATCCATACTTATATCTCCATATCCATCTATATCGATTTCTCTCCTATTATATATAAATATATAAAGAGAAGAGAGAAAGAATCGACGCTAACAGGGAAAAACAGGGTAAAAAAGGCGAATTTCGAAATTCGCCTGGTTTGAAGGAAGAAAATGAGAGAAATAGCGAGGAGGATAAGCAAAGAAAACAG
The DNA here is from genome assembly GCA_938036625.1 of uncultured Candidatus Saccharibacteria bacterium. Taxonomy (GTDB): domain Bacteria; phylum Patescibacteriota; class Saccharimonadia; order Saccharimonadales; family Saccharimonadaceae; genus Saccharimonas. The sequence continues at coordinate 4,106 of CALHQH010000028.1, forward strand.
CAGCCAACACGGAGAGAATATCTCGGTTGGCTGCTGCCGTATAAGAATGTGCAAGGAGTGCTAGTCTTGCTTCTCGCTCAGTGGCACTGGCGACATGTAGAACCAGTTCTCTGGCTTGTCGTCATACTTGCCACTCAGGATGTCCTTGGCATCGCGGATGGTGTCAGCAAGCTTGAAGTAGCTGCCGGGGTTGCCAGTAAATTGCTCGGCAACGTGGAATGGCTGAGCTAAGAAGCGCTGCAGGCGGCGTGCCCGGGCAACGATCTGCTTCTGGTCGTCGCTGAGCTCTTCCATACCCAGGATGGCAATGATATCCTGCAGCTCCTTATATTGCTGCAAGACGCGCTGCACTTCGCGGGCTACCTGGTAGTGCTCCTCGCCAACCACCTCCGGGTCGAGCGAGTTCGAGCTCGAGTCGAGCACGTCCACTGCTGGATAAATACCAATCTCTGTCAGGGCGCGGTTCATCACGATGGTAGCATCAAGGTGAGCAAAGGTTGTAGCAGGCGCTGGGTCGGTTAGGTCGTCGGCTGGCACGTAGACGGCCTGCACCGAGGTAATCGAGCCCTTCTTGGTACTGGTAATACGCTCTTGCAGGGCACCCATCTCCTGCTGCAGGTTTGGCTGGTAACCCACCGCACTTGGCAAACGGCCGAGCAGGGCAGACACCTCAGCACCAGCCTGCGTAAAGCGGAAGATATTGTCGACGAAGAGCAGCACATCCTTGCCTTCGTCGCGGAAGGCCTCAGCCATTGCTAGGCCAGCGAGTGCCACCCGCAAACGTGCCCCCGGTGGTTCGTTCATCTGGCCAAAGACAAGCGAGGTCTTGTCTAGCACGCCAGCATCCTTCATCTCGTGGTAGAGGTCGTTGCCCTCACGGGTGCGCTCACCCACACCAGCAAAGACAGAGTTACCACTGTGGAACTTGGCGATGTTGTTGATTAGCTCCTGGATGAGCACGGTCTTACCCACACCAGCACCAGCAAAGAGCCCAGCCTTACCACCCTTGGTGAGTGGCGCAATGAGGTCGATCACCTTGATACCAGTCTCAAGGATCTCGGTCTTGTTGGACTGCTCGGTGAGGGCAGGGGGCTCAGCATGGATGGGCGCACGCTGCGCATCATCGGCTACTGGCTCGCCATCGATCGGTTCGCCCACCACATTAAACATCCGCCCTTGCGTTGCTTCGCCCACAGGCACGCGGATCGGCGCACCAGTTGCAATTACTGACTGGCCACGCTTCAGGCCGTCGGTCGATTGCAGGCTGATGGTTCGCACCGTTTGCTCATCAAGGTGCTGTGCTACCTCAAGCGTCAGCGTCTGGCCATCACGCTCGACATGCAGGGCGTCGTAGATAGCTGGCAGCTCCACCTCGCGGTCGAACTCAACATCCACCACCACACCCATGATCTGGATGATTTTTCCTTGGTTTTTACTCATTCATTTCTCCTCTCGATCATTTCATTATACTTTCTTTGCTTGCAGATTATTATGGCTATCTGGCGTCTTGATGTGATGCTTCTGTATATACCGCATAGCATCACGGGCTGCAATACCACAGTAAAATAGCAACACCACAATTGGCATATACGGTAAGAGGCTGCTCACAGCTGGCAGCTCGGCAAACGCCATAATAGGCTGAGCCGGCCAGGCCAGGCGGGCCACATCATTGGCCTGCGCCTCCACACCATGCACAGCAAAGGATACAAGAAAGCCTGCCACATACGAGCCAAGGCCAGCACAAATGATAACCAGCA
>CALHQH010000029.1 GCA_938036625.1 uncultured Candidatus Saccharibacteria bacterium
CCCGAGACCTCATCCTTACCATGGATGCGCTCTACCAACTGAGCTATCGCGGCATTACTTGGTATTCTACCATACGAGGTACATACCAGCAAGCCTTACTGCCTTGGTTCTTAATGCGCTCGTTTTGCCAGCACACTCACCCTTACTCTTCGCTGCTTCGTCTATAGAGCGTGCGAAGTTCTACCAGTGGTCAGCCTATCTCATATAGCATCTATAACTTAGCTTTTTGCGCCATACTCAATGCCGCAATTGGGGAGGTTATGATACGTCTATACATAATTCTCCTAGAAATCCATTGACAAATGGGGGTATTCGTGGCTACAATACATATTGTCTATCGCTCGAGCGATCTCTTGTCGATAGAGTATTTGTACGATAAAGTTTCGTGTTAGAATAAGAGTAACCATTAAATAAAGAGGAGTCTATGGCAATGGCTGGTTTTATACAGTGTATGGAAGTAATCGACAGGTATCGGTGGTGGGTCGGAGGGGTGATATTCCTCATGATCGTCCTGAGTTGGTGGTTCCGCGTGGCGAGTGCTCGCAAGAACAAAACCTACACTGCAACTCTTCGCAAAAAATATGCAGTCTTAGTTGTTGCTGAGGATGAAGACCCTGAGGTATTCGAGAGCTGCCTCGCGAGCATCAAAGAGCATAGCAAACCAACTCAGCTACTCGTCTCGATTAACGACGCTTCGCACGCCCACCAATCTCTCCGAGCGATCGCCAAAGAATATGCAACAACGGTGGTCGAGCAGCCTGAGATGATGAGCTATGATGCGCAGCTTGCCTCACTGATCGAAAAGGTGCGGCGTGTAAGTCTTGTGGTTGTCACAACTCCGCGTGCGCACTGGACACCATCGACCATCAACCTTCTCTTGCCCTTTGCCGAGCCAACTATTGGGCTCGTTAGTGGCCGCCAACAATACACTGGTGGAGCGACGCTCTCTCAGCGAATCGGCAGTTGGCTGCTCGATATGCAGCAGCGTGTTATTTTGCCCATGCAGAGCCGCCACGGCCAAGCCTATGCCATAACGAGTGACACCTTTGCTATCCGGCTTGAGCTACTCAAGCAATTTACTCAGAGCGATGCAACAGCGCAGCCATGTGCCGCGCATCATCCATCAAGCATTGCCCTGTCTCTGTCTGCACAATACCACGCAGCCTACCAGCACAGTGCTCTCACGCAGATTAACCACCCAGCAGAACTCTACCGGATTGCAAGCAGCTATACCCAGCTGAGTCGCGCTGCCTATTGGCAACTCTGGCATCAGCACGCACGTATCCGGCAGGCGGGGCCACTTGTCTGGCTCACGCACATTGGCTTTTGCTTTGCGAGTTTGCTTTATCTTGGGGCGCTGATCGTACTCTGCAGCACGCTTGTCAACAACCTATACAGCACTCTGACTGGAACAGCGACTACCGCAATGCTCTGGAGTAGTGTAACGATCCTTGGGCTGGTGCTTGGTTGGCTTATATGGCAGGCTGTGCGCAATATTCCACACCTAAAGCATCACCCACGCGACCTATGGCTCCTGCCACTCTATCTTCCGATCGCTGGTAGCCTCGCGCTCACGAGCAAACTATGGGCGCTCGTTACACTTACTCGCCATCACGCACCTGCTCCATCGAGCGCACTTCGTCAATATGCAGCTGGTCTTGCGGCAATTATCCTGCTGCTCATTACAGTGCCACTCGCCTATGTCGTGGCAATGATCCCAGCTCAGCAACCACAAGAAGCTCCGCACCGCCCTGCGCAAACTACTCCACAGCCGCAGCAGCAACGTGATAATCGCGGCAAGACAGACAAGAAGCAGGCTAATCGCTCAGCAACTACCTCTAGTCAATCGCAAGCGCAGCACACTCCAGCTCGTTCTGAGAAGAAAGAGCAAGCTACCACACCAGAGCAAAAGCCAATTATGCTGACTGCCCAAGATGGCGACTCACAGTCGCTCCTAGCGCGGCGCTTCATCAAGAGCCACCACCAAGCTCAGCAGCTTAACCCCGCGCAGGCGGCGTATGCCGAGAATCGCTTGGTAGCCTTGATGGGGCAGCGTGACGAAATCGACAGTGGCGAAACCTTCACGGTAAGCAGCGCACAACTTGCTGCTGTTATCACTGAGGCCCGAGCACTGAGCGCTGATGAGCAAGCGAACTGGGCCGCCTACGCTGCTACTGAATAGCAAATCACCATCGCCACTAGCATTACACCATGAGCTATGCTATAATCAACCAAGATATTTTATAAAATCTAACGAGTAAAGAAATGGCAAAGAAGAACAATACCAAGCGAAAGATTATTGCTCTTGTGAGCAACCTCACCAAACACCGCACCTACGTAACGCGCAAGAACACAATGAACACTCCAGATAAGCTTGTTCTGCGTAAGTATGACCCAATTGCTCGCCGGCACGCTACTTACACAGAAACGAAGAAATCGCTCGGCCGTAACGAGGTTAAACCGCGCAAAGGCTAATAATTACCGTAGCGATAGCGCACAGCAGCATCCGCCAATGGGTGCTGTTTTTTGTCTCAGGAATTAATTGTATGAGTCACGTACGATCGCTGTACGGCTCTATAATTAGCTCAACTATCTTGGCTACCTCAAATTCTGCGGCTTCTACGTCAGCGCTTTCGCTCTATTACTTTATTCTGGTCAAACGTAGAGGAAAGAGCCTATTGCCAGACCTGACGCATGCTCAACCATTGAATGGTAACAGCTAAATTTGGGAAGTATAAGCCATGCAGGCTCTCCAAAGAGAAGAGAATAGAAAGAATGCAGGCATCACAAAGATACACTATCTATGGCGATAACCCTGGTGGATGGTGGCATGGCGCTCAGCTTGCGCAGCGGCAAGCTGCTCGGCAAACACGTCAAATGTCGCTGCTAGCCAGAGACCATCAGACACCATCCGGTCAAGCAGCTCCATCGTCGGCGTTGCCATAGCGGCATAGATATAGAGGACACCGCTCGAGATCTCGATACTGAAATCATCAAAATGCGACACTATCACCGATGCTACATCAGGTGTGAGGTAGCGTTCTATCTCGACTGCTCGCCCAAGCTCACCATACACCGTATATTTCTGCATAAATTCTTCTGGTTGCGGCCCAAACATCCCCAGTCGGAGTGGTTGCAACTTGTAGCTGGGGTAGCTAGCAATCTTGCCCTGCCAGCCAATAAACATATATGGCACATCACGACGTGTGTACATATCTACCGCAGCTATCAGCCACTGTTGAGGTGAAGGCTTGGGGCTATTAGCAATGCGCACCATATCTCGCCGCGACACGAGTGTGACATTATAGCCGCGAATATTACCCACGCTATAGTGCCGGTCGCGATGAGTCGTCGACATAGTGTAGCCGCGGATTGGGTGGTAATCATCGTCTCGCGGGTTGATTGTCCCGAAATAAATCAAGCCAGCTTGCTCGGCAAACTGCTGCACTATCTTACGCGCAGCCGAACGCTCCGCAAAAGCCGCTGGCGAAACCTGCCGCACAGCACGCTTAACGCGGTGGGTAATGGCATCATGGGCTGACATAACTCCAGTAATCACTCCTTTAGGCAAAAAATACCTCCGTCGGGGAGGTTGGATACTATTGTGGCAGGGGCATGAGGAATCGAACCTCAATCTACGGTTTTGGAGACCGTTATACTAGCCGTTGTACTATGCCCCTCTGTTACTATCTACAGTATATCAAATCTATAGCCAAACCGGAAGAATTTTCTATTGCAAAATAACTATTGATTCGTTTATGCTAAAAATCTCTCGCACCACGCGGAGTCTGCTATAATAAAATACATGCAACCAACGCCTCCAGTTCGGCCCTTTGCAATACTCATGGTTGGCTTGCCCGGTAGCGGCAAGACGTTTTTCGCCGCTCAGTTTGCCAAGGCCTTTGGCTCACCCTTTATTGATATTAACGAGCTCTCAGGCTACTGCCAAGACGATGCAGCCGCAGCAGTGGTAGGGAAGACATTTTTGCAAGAGATTGCTAAGACTAAGCAACCTTTTCTATACGAGGGCGATAGCAACACCCGGGCTCGCCGAAGTGAGTTCGTCCGCTGGGCGCGCAGTGAAGGCTATCGGCCAGTAATCATTTGGGTCCAAACGGATGTCGCCACAGCCCGCAGCCGAAGCGTCAAGAATCAGCGACTCTCACGCGAGGCGTTTGATTACTATGTGCGGCGCTTTAGCGAGCCAAACGCGGGCGAACTCTATTTTGTCATCAGCGGCAAGCACCCGTATTCATCACAATCTCGTGCCGCCCTTACCTTCTTGAAGCAAATCGGTCAACAGACTGAAGACGAAGCTCTGCTGAGCAAAGCACCAGCCACAACTCCACCAGTAGCAAAGCAGCGCACTCAAGTGCCACCACCAACACCAGCCAGCCACCCAGTGCGTGCTATGTCGAGCGCCCCACGGCGAGGACAAATTCGCTCGACACGCTACATATGTACAATAAAATAACATCTTGGTTAAAAGGAGGAAGGCTTTTATCTATGTCTTCTACGCTCCACGACGATGAATTTGGTGATATCACCATCAAGCGCAGCGCCAAGGTGCGTTCCATCACAATACGTCTCTCACCAAATGGCCAGCTCTATGCCAATGCCCCGCGGCACGCACCACTCTTTCTCATCCGCCATAGCATTGCAACCCATCGTCAAGCACTCCGCCAGCTCCTGCACCAGCACGCGGTGCATGGTTATCAAGACGGAGAGACAATAGGTAAGCACCACTCGATCGCTGTCATCCCCACACAGATGGTCAATCGTCCCACTGTGCGCACCGCAAGGCAAAAGCTGCTCGTCTCTCTCCCACCAGAACACACCATAGACGAGCCAGCCGTTCAGTGCGCTATCCGACGAGAAGTTGCAACCATCTTGCGCCGCGAAGCCAAAGCCTACTTGCCACAGCGGCTCCACGAGCTTGCTGCGTGCACCAACTCAACCTACCAGCGTATTCGCTTTAGCCATGCGAGCACTCGATGGGGGAGCTGCAGCAGTACCGGCACAATTAGCCTTAATATCGCACTCATGAAGCTCCCCGATGAGCTGATTGATTATGTCTTGATCCACGAGCTCTGCCACACTCATCACATGAATCACTCGTCAGCCTTTTGGGGGCTAGTGGAACAGTATGACCCGCACTTCCGGCTGCATCGGCAGCAGCTCAAGCGCGAAACACCAATGATATAGCATAAGCAAATGTCACACAAAACGCTTGTGCCTACCGTCATACTCCAGGTATACTAGAAGCGTGTCGCCATACGCTACCAATAGCCAAACCAGTACTGTCGTGCGAGTCAGCAGCGTTGTCTTTCCGCTCCTACTTTTCGCGTATAGCAAACTCCTCGGTCTTGATGCAATGCAGCGCATTCCCGGGGCAGGTGAATGGTCTTTCTATGCGGCGGCCAGCGCTTGGCTTGCTCTTGGTCTCTACACCTGTTTCCGCTCATCGCAGACGAATAAGCAGCGAGCATGGCAGCTGGTCTTGTATCATGGGCTGGCTTCGAGCTATCTGCTCAGTATCTCTGGCGTAGCAGTGCCGTTCACCTGTGCGTGGTCGTTGTTTATGCTGGCAGCTTTTGCTTATGCTGGCTTTTCTGGGTGGCTGCTCAGTGCACTCGTGCTTTTTATTACAGCAGCACTTGATGCGTTTTGGCTCACCCCACAGAGTATCGTTGATATTACCACAACAACATTGGTGGCCTTTATGCTTGGTGTGGTCATTGTTGCTCTTGCATATCGCCACAATCTCTACCGCTCGGCACTGCACACCAGTCGCGAGGCAATGACCTTGCAGCACGATCGGCTTCTGACGATTATCAACAATCTCGCGACCGCTATTATCGCAACCGACCAGCAAGGCACTATCCAACTCTACAACGCTGCAACGCTCGATTTGCTTGATACCAACACAAGCCCGCATAGCAAGCCAATCGATACCATCCTTCCACTGCGCAATAGCGCCAAGCAGCCAGTCTATCTCACCCAGCTGCTCCACGCTGCAACTGTTACACAAACGCGCGATGATGTGTGGATGGAAGTATCGGGTGAGATGCTCCGCCTGAGCATCATATTTTCTCCAATACGTGCGCTCAATACAATGAGTGGTTCAAGCGATGGCTACGTCCTCATCTTACGCGACATCACGAAAGAAAAGTCGCTTGAAGAAGAGCGCGATGAGTTCATCAGTGTGGTGAGCCATGAGCTTCGCACTCCCTTGACGGCGGCCGAGGGGGCACTGAGCAATATTCAGCTTATGCTCCACCGGCGCGATATGCCGCAGCACACACTCAAAGACCACCTTGATGCAGCCCACGAGCAAGTCGTTTTCTTAGCCAAGATGGTCAATGACCTCAGTACTCTTGCACAAGCCGAGCGTGGCGCTGCCGACATGCCAGAGCTACTTAATGTCCGTACACTTATGGACGATCTCTACCATCAATATCGCCCTCAGGCTACCAACAGGCAGCTCACCCTCACGCTCGAGACATCGCCGCGGCTGGGCTACGTCGTGGCGAGCTCACTATATGTGCGTGAACTCATCCAAAATTTCCTCTCCAACGCCCTTAAATATACCAAAGAAGGAGAGATCCACCTCAGTGCGCGCAAGAAGGGTAATCGCATTATCATCGCTGTGCGCGACACTGGTATTGGCATTAGCAAGAGCGACCAAGCACACATCCTCGAACGCTTCTGGCGCAGCGAAGACTACCGCACTCGCGAAACTGGCGGCACTGGCCTTGGTCTCTACATTGCAGCCAAACTCGCACGCAAGCTCGGCACACGCATTGAGTTTACCAGCCAGCTTAATCACGGCTCGACCTTCTTCTTCGCACTGCCAGCAGCACGACACGCAGCAACGGACGACAAACATAAACATGAGGAATCTTAGCGGCACTCCCTAGAGAATTTTGGCTTGGTGGATATTGTCTTAGTATCATTTATCTCCTGCTGAGCCATATAACGGTGGTAGTAATATGGATATTAATGCAGAAAATATAGTTTCGAGGCTTTCATCTCTTGACAACCCTCACTGCAGCGCGCTACACTAGAGCTTGACAGCCTGCAAAGACAGGCTATTAAATTTGGGGAGTATGCTGTGGCGAAACCAAGCAAAAAATCATCAACCAACCGCGTGACGCGCATCACAGCGCAAGACACCACGCCCACCAAAACCAAAACGTCAAAAGAAAAGACAACCTCTGTGGCACCAGCCAAAACTGAGGCCAAAAAACAAAAGGCAACCAAGCCAAAGCGTCAGCACCGTGGCCCATTCTCGGCGATTCGCAATTACTTTGCTGGAGCTTGGTATGAGCTACGCATGGTGCGTTGGCCCGATCGCGCTACGACATGGAAGATGTCTGGCGCGCTGCTCGGCTTTATTGCAGTGTTTAGCGCAACGCTTTTGCTGCTCGACGCTGCATTTAAATATCTATTTCAAATTATCCTGGGGAGGTAGACAATGACAAAAAAACGCTATGACAGCACACGGCAATGGTATGCTATCCACACCTACAGTGGCTACGAAGAGAAGGTAGCCGATAGCATCCGCCAGCGCATTCAGGCCGTTGATATGGCTGACAAAATCTTCGATGCAATCGTCCCTAAGGAAAAGCAGATCCAGATCAAAAATGGCAAGCGCAAAGTCGTTGAGGTCAAGATTTTCCAGGGTTATGTCTTGGTCGAGATGAAGCTCACCGACGAGACATGGTACATTGTACGCAATACACCTGGCGTCACAGGCTTTGTGGGGAGCGGCACCGAGCCAACCCCTGTAAGCGAGGCTGAGATCAAGAAAATCAAGAAGCGCATGGGCGTGGAAGACCCCAAGCATCAGATTGACTTTAGCGAAGGGGAAGTGGTCAGTATCATTGATGGGCCATTCAAAGACTTTGATGGCACCGTGAGTGAGATCGACACCACCAAGGGCAAGCTCAAAGTGATGGTGAGTATGTTTGGCCGCGACACGCCAGTTGAACTTGATGCGCTGCAGGTCAAGAAGGTGTAAGCCTCGCACGCGGTTTGCATTTGCATAGGCGATCCACTATAATAGCAACGTTACGCACTCAATACCAGTAGTAATTGAGTAAAAGGAAATATAATGGCAAAAAAAGTTATCGGCAACCTGAAGCTTCGTATTCCGGCTGGCCGTGCCACCGCTGGGCCTCCCGTTGGTAGCACACTTGGTCAGTGGGGTTTGAATATGATGGACTTCATCAACCCATTCAACGACGCCACCAAGGCAGACATGGGCAAGGACGTCATCGTCCATATCCAAGTGTTTGAGGACCGCACCTTTGCATGGCGCAGCCTCGGCCAGCCCGTAGATGATATGATCCGGGCCGCGATCGGCATCAAGAAGGGTAGTAGCAAGCCACACAGCGACAAGGTTGGGACGATCACCCGAGCGCAGCTTGAGGAGATCGCTCAAGCAAAAATGGAGCAACTCAACGCCATCAGTCTCGAAGGAGCTATCAAGACAGTGGCGGGTACTGCTCGCAGCATGGGCGTGGAAGTTACTGACTAATCCGCTCGGCACACATCAAAAATACCTCTGCACGCAGAGGTATTTTTGGTATAAATTGACATATTTTGCAATAGTAGTTTACAATAACAGTATGCGTAAACTCCTTCTCGACAAAATCTCTATACCAATCCTTATTCTTGGCGTGTTCGTCGTTGCTGCGATTGGCTGGTGGCTGTATGAGGGGACGATTGGTAGCTTCACAACGACGATCTTCTATAATCGCTTTGATCACGATGCAATTCGCCATATGGATGTGAGCTATCAGTCGGGGTATGCCACGAAGGCCTGGGATGGAAAGGACGGCCTTATTATTGGCACTATCACAGACAAAGCAACGCGCGATCGCTTGCTGAGCATGCAGCCATTTACGAATTGTCCGCATGGGTGTTCGGGGTGGTATCATTACGGAGACAATCTCCCTCACCCTGAGTCGATATTTCGAGACACCGCTATCCTTGGCAACCATACTATTCCACCAAAGAAGTTTCGTGATCAAGCTCGAGCAGCCATCAGCAGTGACAACCGCTGCGTGGCACGCTATTCGTCGAGCCATCGCACCAACGATGTATTTTGCTTTTCACCAAGCAGCGGGGCGTTTGTCTATGAGTTTGCTGAAATGAGTGGAATGTAAAGAGTGGTGCACTAATACCAGTGACGAAGAAAGAGGACAGTAATACGACACCCGAGAATATAGTCACCTTCGGATTAAGAAGATTATTATAGCACAAGAGGAAAAATCATGAGCACATCATCCACCCGCGTCCAGCAACCACAAAATATGCCAGTGCGCCGCACTAAGCAGATGGTACGGCTATGGCTAATCTTTGTCATTGTTGCGCTGATATCAGAGGCAATATCATATATAATCAATTACCCTACAGCTCACTACACACGAATAGATCCAGTTTGGGCAGCGACCATAATCTTCGGTATGGATGCAGCCTGCTTTGCAGCTGGTGTGCTATGGCTTGGCCGTGGTAGTAGGCCTATTTCGTGCGTGATCTATGGCTCAGCAGCATTCTTGATGGGCGCATGTGCCTTCCAAATTGGGCACAAATTCATTCCTGCCTCAGCAGCCATAGCATTGGGCTTCCTTATTGCAGTGCTTGCCACTATTCCTCGCTTTCATGTGCGACATTACAAGCAGGTAGAGATAACTATGAGTGTATTGATTATCGTTGGCGCACTTGGGCT
>CALHQH010000030.1 GCA_938036625.1 uncultured Candidatus Saccharibacteria bacterium
GAACCAGCCAGCTTGAGGCGGTCAATACAGCTAATGGCACCTGTAAGCCACCAGCAGACAACAGCGAGAATCTCGACTTTTGCGCAATAAATAGCTTTGAGATGATTGTGAGGACAAATGGATAAAATAATAGCGAGAAATAATCAATCAGGTGCGGTGTCGTTATTTGCAGTGATTTTTGCGACACTGTTACTAACGGTTTTGATGCTCGGCTTCATGCGGCTCATAATGGTTGATCAGCGACAGGCTCTGAACAACGAACTGTCACAAAGTGCGTACGATGCGGCCTTGTCTGGTGTTGAAGACGCCAAGCGAGTCGTGCGCGCCTGTCAAAAAGGAGATAACGGTGGCAAGGCCTGTGAGCAGTTACGATTGCCTAATGATTGCAAAGTAGTCGCACGCGCAGGTGTCGCTGGCAATGTGGCCGCTAACGAGACGCTGATTCAGTCGCGTCGCTCAGGGGATGGTAAAGAGTTCAACCAAGCCTATACCTGCGTCAACATCACGATGGATACGGAAGATTTCCTGGTAAGCATACCCGAAGGATCATCTCGTCTCGTACCACTGAAAGCCAAAGCTGAATTTAATAAAATTGTCCTCGAGTGGTTCACTAAAGAGGATGCGAACGGTAATGTGGCCGCTGGGCGAGTAAAAAATGCTGCCTCGGCGTCAACCTCGCTGCCAGCGTACAGTGACTGGGATGAGTCGCCGTCTCGTCCCGCACCCGCGCTACTACGCACTCAGATGATTTTTCCAGGTGATACATTCGACCTTACTAGTCTTGATAGCTCTCGCGTTGCGACGATGTTCCTCTATCCACGGACGCTGAGTGTCCCCGGGCCGACGAACGGAGGTGTATCGGCAATTAATCTACCGCGAGCGGGCGGTGGTGGGCAATTTAACAATGCTCCGACACCGGTGAGCTGTTCTCCGGATTTTGCGAATAGTGGCTATTCGTGCCGAGCCACAATTGATATATCACCTGTTACGGCCGCCGCCAGCGTTAATTCCTTCTTGCGTCTGACGCCGCTATATCGCATGTCACACGTGCAAATTGCCCTATATAATGGTGCAGAACCGGTCAAGTTTGATGGCGTTCAGCCGGCGGTCGATGCGACTGGTCGTGCCAGTAATGTGTTTCGACGGGTTGAGGCGCGTCTCCAGATAGGTGACGATTTCCCGTATCCTGAAAATGCTATTGATCTTGAGAACAGCCTCTGCAAAGACTTTTCAGTGACCGAAGGCAGCGTAACGCCGGGTAGCTGTCGACCATAGTGTCTTAGGGGTCTATCTCGTATCGCTGTGAAAGCGCTCGTGGACGTCTTTGAGGTGCTGGTCGGTGACGTGTGTGTAAATCTGGGTTGTGGCGATATTGCTATGACCGAGCATCGATTGTACCGCCCGTAGGTCTGCTCCATTCATCAGAAGGTCGGTGGCAAAGCTATGACGCATAGTGTGCGGGCTAACGTGCTTGGTGATGCCAGCAAGTCGGGCATAGTGTGATACCATCCGCTGGATCGAGCGAGCACTCAGCCGACGATAATCGCCAGAAACTGAAGGCTTTGCTAGGCGCCTGCTATAGCTGATGAATAGAGCCGGCAAGCTGTCACTTCGCGCATCAAGGTAGTTTTTGACGTGCTCGGCAGCGGACATTGAAACGAATACCGGCCGGTCTTTCTGGCCCTTGCCGCGCACCATAAACTCGCGTCGAGCGAGATTTATGTGGTCACGGTTCAAGTTAACAAGCTCCGACACGCGCAGTCCGCTCGAAAACAAAAGCTCAATGATTGCTCGGTCGCGAAGGCCCGGTTCATTGTCCAGAGGGATCTGCTCGATTAGTCGTACCACCTCGTCGTAGTGAAGAAATGTGACTTGTTTGCGAACGGTTTTTGGTAGGGTAATCTTGTCGGCTGCCAGTGATGAGATGTCTCGTTGTGATAAATACGTCAATAATCCACGCAGGGCGATCAAGTGATAGTTTTGTGTGATTAACAACAATTCTTCACCGGTGTTGCTATTTTTATAACGGTTTAACCAGAGGCGATATTTACGAATTGTCTCTGATGTTATTTTTGCAACATCAATATCACCAGCAAAATCAATGAAGCGTTCAAGGTATAATTTGTAGTTCTCAATGGTGCGAGGGCTGCGTCCGCCCTCAACTTCTAGGTGCTCCAGGAAATCTGCTAATGCTTCAGAAAGATACATGATTTAATTTTAACAACATCTATACCGTTTATCAAATGGCTAGTTTTTGTTATGATGAAGAAAATAATACACGAAGGAGGCGTATGACCGAATCAAAAGAGAAGAACATGTGTGGCATTGAACGAACACTGATTGTGTTCAAGCCTGATGCAGTACAGCGGGGGATCGTCGGCGAAATCTTGCAGCGGTTTGAGCGTGTTGGTCTCAAGATTATCGGTGTCAAGATGGTAGCTCCGGGTCGTGAGCATTACTTTGCGCACTACGAAACGATTGGCAAGATGGTGACCCGTCGTGGTGAAGAAATTTTTGACATGACGCTTGATATGATGATGGACGGGCCGGTTATCGCTATGGTTCTTGAAGGAGTTGAAGCGGTTGCCGTGGTGCGTAAAATTGTTGGCCCAACCGAGCCAAAGTCTGCCGATATGGGTACGATTCGTGGTGACTATTCGCATGTTAGCTTTGGCTACGCCAACGAGTGCCAGAAGGGTGTGCCGAATTTGATTCACGCATCGGGTGATCCTGACGAGGCAGAGCAAGAAGTTGCTCATTGGTTTAAGCCCGAAGAATTGATGGAGTATGTTACATTAAACGAAAAGTTTACTCGATAGCATTCTCGTCACCCAAAACCACCCGTGCTATAATTGACATGGGTGGCTTTTGTGTATGCCTCGGTAGCTCAACTGGATAGAGCAGATCCGTCCTAAGGATAAGGTTGTAGGTTCGACTCCTGCCCGGGGTACCAAAGAATTATGACGAAGAAAGCCAAATTAGATAAATCATTTGATGGCCAGCGCGATGGCGAGGAGTTGCTGTTTGTGTTTCGCCGGCATATTATTGCTATGCGTAAGGGTTTTTATCTATTACTCATCCCGATGACGATTGGCGCGCTGCCGTATCTTATTTGGCAGGATAATCTCAATCTTTTATGGGTATTTCTCGGCAGCTTCATCTTTGGACTCGTTCTGTTTGGTTATCATTTTTTAATGTGGTTTTATACATATTACATTGTGACAAATCAGCGACTTCGCCAGATAACGCAGCATGGTTTTTTTGGTAAGGATGTAATTGAACTTAAACTAGCGAAAGTCCAGAATATCAGTTATGTCGTGCCTGGTTTTACGGGCGAAATGTTCAAATTTGGTACAATAGTTATTCAGACGTTTGTCGGGGACCTTATCATTAAAAATGTCGAGCACCCAGATAAGATTTATAATAAGCTGCAAGATGCGGTGGACCTCGCTGCTGAAAGGAGTGATCATGCTAAAGAAGACAACGAAGGGTAAGAAAAAGGACAAACGCTCACTGCCGTCGCGGATTACCAATGACACGGTCGCGGAGCATCGCGAAAAGGTGCTGGCTGGTGGGCGCAAACACAAATACCCGATACAATACTCCAAACATAAACTAGTCTGGAACACGGTATTTATTAGTATTGCTGGACTCGTGACGGTGATTGTCCTATTGTATCTGCAACTCTATGTCTGGAAGGACACAAGCGATTTAGCATATCGTATTACCAAAATTTTGCCGCTACCGGCCGGTTCAGCTGAAGGGGAATTTGTGCGCTATAGTGATTATTTACTATATAACCGCGGTAATATGGCGGTGCTTAAGACTCAGGGTCAAGATCAGGCTGGTGATAAAGTCGCTTTTCAGCGGCAGCGGGCCATGAACCAAGCGGTGCAGGATGCATATGTGCGTAAGCTAGCGAGAGAAAGGGGTATATCAGTTGATGATCGAAAAGTTGATGAAGAGATGGACCGCCAGCAAAAGGATGCCGGCCTGTCAAAAGAAGCCTACCGTTCGGCGGTAAAAGATATGATTGGCTGGTCGCTTGATGAGGCGCGTGATGGCATTAGGGCATCGCTGCTGCGCTGGGAAGTATCGTTTGCCGTTGATGAAGCGGCGGCCAACCTTGTTAAGGAAGTTGAAGCACAGCTCAAGGCCGGTAAATCGTTGACCGATGTCGCGGCGGCGTTAGGCGAACGAGTACAAGTAATGCCAGAGACTGTTGTTCCGAAGACCAACAAAGACGGTGGCTTGACCGAGGCGGCGATTAAAACTGCAGATGGTACGATTTCTGGGGTCATTAAACCGCTCGGTGGCGATGGTTATTACTTTGTCCAGCCACGCTCACGGGATAACGGTTCAATCACCTACTCATACCTCAAGATTCCATTGACGACATTTAAAGCTAATTTTGATAAGTTGATCAATGACAAGAAAGTTACCTATTACGTTCATCTTGATCAGCCAGCCGAACAAAAGTCTGGTGAGCAGAAATAGCCTCCGGCCTGCTCGTCATCATCTTTGCGAAAGCCTCACTCATCTGCTATAATTCTTGGGGAGACATGCCGCTGTAGCTCAGTTGGTAGAGCGGCGCTTTCGTAAAGCGTAGGTCACCGGTTCGAGTCCGGTCAGCGGCTCCATTTGTTTATGACCAAAGAGAAGAAGGATTTTCTGCGTACCCCTCTCCGCACGATCGCAGCCGATCGGCCATTTTTTGCGGCGCTGATTGGTGTATTTGTCGCGGGTATCATCTATATGCTGGTGATGGGCTTCACGCTGCAGGTGCGCGATGTGCAGGTTTATGTGCGCTACACCGCCTTTGGCGAGGCGCATTTTTATAAGAGCTATTGGTATTATTTACTCAGTTTCGTGTTGTTTGGTGCGCTGGTAATGGTGGTGCACATTGGCCTGATGGTTAAGCTGTATAGCCTGCAGCGCCGCCAGACAGCGCTTTTTGTGGGGGCGGCAGCAGTATTGGTGCTGCTGGTTGCTGCCTCGTATGGATTAGCAGTAATGCACCTGGCATATCGATAAATGAACCACAACGATCTCGAGCTGCCCATGGGCAAGCGCACTCTCCTCTACCGATTATTTGAAATTCTCCCAGCATTCTTGAGTTATGGGATGCTGATTTTGTTTATCATTTTGTCTTTGGTCAATCCACTGTGGGCGTCTATCTACCTTCTCGTCTTGGTGATGAGTGTGATTGTCCGCTCGGTTGGTATTGCCTACCGTACCCTAACGGGCCACCACCAGCTGGAGAAGGCGCAGATAGTCAACTGGCGGCAGCGTCTGGAGCAGCTCGAAGACCCAGTAGCAAGCTATGCTGCCATTCAGCAGCAGCCATTGCCTAGGCGGCATCAGCGTGAGTTTCATGCCCAAGAGCACCGCGAGAATCTCCGCCTTATGGCGGCCGACCCAGCGAGCTTTCCGCGGCCATCGCAGCTCTACCAGGCGGTGATTGTAGCGGCGTACAACGAGTCGTATGACGTCTTGCAACCTACCATCGAGTCGGTCAAGAATACGACATACAACAACAAACAGATCATCCTCGTCCTTGCCTACGAGGAGCGTGGTGGGGTGGATATTGCCCGCACAGCCGCTCGCCTCCAGCAGGAGTATGGCGATGTATTCTTCACCTTCCAGACTATCATGCACCCTAAGGACATGCCTGATGAGGTGATTGGTAAGGGCGGTAACATCACCTATGCTGGTAAGCAGCTCCAGCGCTATTGCGACGAGCAGGGAATTGCCTACAGTGATGTGATGATCACTACGCTCGACAGCGACAACCGCCCATATCCATCATACTTCGACTATGTGGCGTATGAGTATATCGTTCACCCCGAGCGCAAGCGTTTGTCGTACCAGCCGATTGCACTATACTTCGGTAACATCTGGGATGCCCCAGCGCCGATGCGGGTGATTGCGACGGGTAACTCCTTCTGGACGATCATCAGCAGTATGCGCCCCCACACACTGCGCAACTTTGCCTCGCACTCACAGCCAATGGACGCGCTGGTGGAGATGAACTTCTGGAGCACACGCAGCATTGTGGAAGATGGCCATCAATACTGGCGCAGCTACTTCTACTTTGCGGGAGACTACAGTGTTTTGCCCATCCATGTGCCTATCTACCAAGATGCCGTGATGGACAACACCTTCTGGGGGACAGTGGTAGCGCAGTTTAAGCAGCTCCGACGCTGGAGCTACGGCGCGTCGGATATCCCATATGTGGCAATGCGCACCTTTACGCGGCGGCGCAATGTGCCATTTGCTGAAGTGTTTGCCCGCTTCATACGCTTGCTCGATGGGCATGTCACATTGGCAGTGATGTCCTTTTTGGTCACCTTTGGTGGGTGGGTGCCACTGTTGATCAACCAAGAATCATCACGCAGCTATGCGGTGCACATGCTGCCCGAGGTAATTAGCAATTTGCAGCGCTTTGCGATGATCGGTATATTCATCACCGTCTTCTTGATGCTCAAGATGCTGCCACCCCGCCCCGAGCGCTACAAGCGTCGGCGCAGCTTTGCTATGGTGGCGCAGTGGATTCTTATGCCTGTCACATCCATTTGCTTTAGTGCGATTGGTGCCTTTAATGCGCAGACACACCTGGCGTTTGGCCGCTACCTCGACAAATTTGACGTAACCGTCAAGGCCACTACTGATTCACGCGACCGCGCCAAAGCCGCCAAACAAGCCCAAAAAACCGCCAAAAAGCAGCGCAAAAAGGAATAGAATTCGCGCTTTTGTAGCGGCATATATATAACCGGCCAGAGAATGGCTGGTTTTTGTATTGGCGAGGATTGGAGTGTAGAGTACTAGCTATCTTATATTCTCTGCCGTCCTTGGCTGGGGGCTATAAGAGTTGCGGTGCTTAGAGTAGAATTTCTCATGTTGACGGGTGGTCTGGCAGGACTTTGCGGCAGATTTATGCCCCGCTGAAGACTGAGAGAGGAGGGGTGGTACTGAGGAGTAGGTAAGATTCTGGCGCTAGAAGGTCGTTCATCAGTGGTATTTCGTTCACATCTCTTGTGTGTACGGACCTCTTATGTCTCTGCTTTGTCTGCGGGGGTTCAATAAAGCGTAGCATCGCTTCATTAACCTTGCGAGAAGGGAACTGGCATGTGTGTTATTGATGCCGCTGAGTTATTGATTCGCCAACTCAGAGCAGGGTCGTCTTGGGGTTATAGTGCCAAGAATGAGCGGCTCGTAGGGTTTATAGTGGCAATGTGAGTAGGGCGTTCTGGCAGATTGTACAGAGGTCAGTTTATCAAAATAACTGTTATACTACAAAAATACCAAAATACAAATGAGAATTATGTGTGCATTATATCACCAAACGCATATGATGCGCAGCAAAATGACCATAGGTAATGTGGATAACTAATGAAGTAGTGTGGATGAATAATAGGCAAGAAACCACAGCTATGCCTGCTAGGTGGTGCTGTGAGGAGGGTGGGGTGCTCAAAGAAGTGGTGGCATGCCAGGTTTCTTTATACTGCTTAGGATACGATAGTCTGGAGTGGGTGAACTTGTGATAGCTTAGCGACAGGATGTATGAGTGATGTGAATATATACACCAAATTTTCATTTGTTGGCGCTGGTTTTTGCTGCTTCATTCGTAGAGATAATGGAGAGGAGTGTACAGATAGTGTGTAATATTGATAAGCATATGCTTTATATTGCATAGTTGATGCGTGAATTTGATGATGGTGTGAATGATTTCTTGGGCGGGTAGGCGGTCTGGGTGAGTGTGGCGCAGTGTGTGAATCTCTTCATATTCTGTTCATAATGAACTCGCAAATAGGTTGTAACACGGCTCGTCATTTCGCTTGTAATATACAAGTGACACGATGGGCTGTGGGACTGCAGTCATGGTCGATCGCGACGGCATCAAGGCACTTATGTGCGAATGATAGGTGGCTACGAGAGAGCGCTATTGCGTGAATATTTTTTGTTATAGTTCAGAAAATGTGAACCTGCGGGAATGAGATAGGTAGAGCTGAGAGGAGAAGTAGCTGCATCGAGCGGGGTAGATCACTTGCAATTTGCAACCAAAATGTGCTATGTATTTCTGTCATATATCAATTTTTGTAAGACGTTCTACCTCTGTATACCCATGGTGTTGTGGTAGTAGTCAACAAAGGTGCCAGTTTTTGCGGCAAGCATGATTTCTTGTTTGAGCAAATCTTTTTCGTGGGCGATGGTGGCACGATAGTCGTCGCTCACGGCAGCGTGTGGGTCGGCGCAAGCGCCCCAAAAGAGCAGTTCGACGAGTAGCGGCAAGAGCTGCCAGCTGCTGTCCGTTGGGCTATAAATGTATTGATTGCCTTGGAGTGGATCGCGTTGCTTATCAAGCAAGCCAGCCGATTCTAACCGCGCCAAGCGATCGGCCAAAATATTGCTCGCAATGCGCTCGTCGCGTGCAAACTCGCGGAAGTAGCAGCGCCCAAAGAGCAGCACGTCACGCATGATAAGGAGTGTCCATTTGTCGCCAAAAAGGTCGAGACTGTAGCTAATGGGGCAGGCTGAGCGTTTGTGAGCTGTTCGTGTCATGCCTTTAGCGTAGCATCAAGGCTTGCGTTTTGCAAGTTTGTGGTGTGAGCTGGTAGCGAAGTAATATTGGTGAGGCTTTGCCATAACAAAAAGCACTTACTGTAGTAGTAAGTGCTTTTGTGTCGATACACCCTACAGACCGATAATAGGTATATCGGCAAATAGACCGAAATGGTGGGCAATAGAGGATTCGAACCTCTCACCTCTTCAACGTCAATGAAGCGCTCTAGCCAAATGAGCTAATCGCCCGACACGTGTATTGTAGCAGAAGATGCGGGGGAGGGCAAGGGTACATGGGACACATACCTGAACGTGCAAACTTATCATCTTCGCCCTCACAACAAACCCATCACACCGAAAATGTTCCGGCCAGATGAATCACAGAGCTTATCCGCCCCCACAGCCACTGGCCTCCAGATATTTTCTTGCGCGATGGGTCTGCCGTGAGGGCGATGTAGTTGGGAGAGGTTGAGGCTGACACTATTTGCACCCACCCCCACTCTCGTTATACAATAGATGGTAAGTGCTGACGGGGCCTCACCAGCCTCCCGAGCTTCGTGGGCTGTCGTGATGTGCGAGAACGTTGCGTCATGAGTGCTTGGCGGTAAGCGCCAAGAAGTCCGGTGGAACCGCCGTTTGCGTGCAAGCGGCCCGAGACATGCGAGATTGGTCGGATGGAGTATATCCGTGCCAGGACGCATGTTTTTTATTTTTATCAACATAATTTATATCCAAGGAGGAGCGAATCGGCTTCTGGCTGCCAGTGTGTGGCGGAGGAGTTGATGAGCAAACAAAGCAATGAATAACGAACAGCAAGCAATGCGCCACAGCTTGGCGCACATCATGGCGCAAGCCGTCCAGCATTTGTGGCCACAGGCGAAGTTTGGCGTGGGGCCAGCCATCGAGCAGGGGTTTTATTATGATATTGACCTTGGTGATGTGACGATATCTGAGGCAGATTTTGGCACAATCGAGAAGGAGATGCGGCACATTATTGCTCGCGATTTGCCCTTTACACACCGCGATGTGCCAGTAGATGAGGCGATTGCTTGGGCGAAGGAGACAGATCAACCATATAAAGTTGAGTTGCTCAATGACCTGAAGCGTTCGGGGACGACCATTGCCAAAGAATTGGCCGGAGAGGCCCTTGGCAGCGCCGCAGAGGGCGAGAGCAAGGTAGAGACGGTGTCGCTCTACTCTCAGGGCGATTACACCGATCTGTGCCGTGGTGGGCACGTGGAGAGCACAGGCAAGGTGGGGGCTTTCAAGTTGCTGCGTGTGGCTGGTGCGTACTGGCGAGGCGATGAGACCCGGCCGCAGATGCAGCGGCTCTATGGTGTGGCCTTTGCAACGCAAGCGGAGCTTGATAGCTACCTACAGATGCGCGAAGAAGCCAAAAAGCGCGACCACCGCAAGCTTGGCAAAGAGCTTGACCTCTACACAATGTCGCCACTGGTGGGGGTGGGCTTGCCACTCTTTACACCGCGCGGCACGATCTTGCGCGATAAAGCAGCCCAGCTCTCCAACCAGCTGCGCGAGAAATACGGCTTTGCCAAAGTCTGGACGCCGCACATTACCAAGAAAGATCTGTATGAGACGAGCGGGCACTGGGCGAAGTTTGGCGATGAACTCTTCCTTGTGACGAGCCAAGAGACGAGCGACAAGATGGCTCTCAAGCCAATGAACTGCCCGCATCACACACAGATTTTTGCTAGTCAGCCACGTAGCTACCGCGATATGCCGGTGCGCTACCTCGAGACAACGACCGACTACCGCGACGAAAAAACTGGCGAGCTGGGCGGCTTGAGCCGGGTGCGCTCGCTGACGCAGGATGATAGCCATGTGTTTTGCCGGCCAGATCAGATCGAGCAGGAGATGAGCAATTTGCTGGCTTGTGCCGAGGAGTTGTACCACATTGTTGGGATGAAGCTGCGTGTCCGCCTGAGCTACCGCGATGAGGGAGAGGGCTACCTTGGGGCACCAGAATTGTGGCAATCGGCCCAGGCTCAGCTCAAGGCGGCTGTGATGGCCAAGCAACTGGATTACTTCGAGCAGGAGGGCGAGGCGGCCTTTTATGGGCCGAAGATCGACTTCATGGCGACGGATGCGATTGGCCGCGAGCACCAGGTAGCGACGGTGCAGCTCGACTTCGTCCAGCCTGAGCGCTTTGGCCTCGAATATACCGATGAAGCGGGTGAGATGGCTCGGCCCGTGATGATTCACAGCGCGTTGCTGGGCTCGATCGAGCGCTTCCTGAGCGTCTTTATTGAGCACACCGCGGGGTGGTTCCCCTTCTGGATTGCGCCTGAGCAAGTTCGTATTCTCACAATTAACAACACCGTAGAAGACTATGTTGATGAAATCACATCGGTGCTCAAAACAGTGGTACTGATGCGTCCTATAAAATACAACGAGGTAAGATATACAACAGATATGCGCAATGAATCGCTTGGCAAAAAGATCCGCGAGGCTACTGTTGTAAAAATTCCGGTGCAGATTATCGTTGGCCCACGCGACAAAGCCAACCGCCAGGTAAGTGTGCGCACCCAGCAGGGCGAGACGACGGTGCCGCTGGATGAGCTAGCAGCGTACCTAGAGGGGCTGAGCTAATGCGCCGCCTGCGCATTGCTGTGGATATCGACGACGTGCTGGCGGAGAATGCCGCTGGCATCGTTGCCTTTAGCAACCAGCGCTGGGGGACGAACCTGACGGTCGATGATTATGATGAGCATTGGGCTAAAATGTGGCAGGTGGATAATGCCGAGGTGGAGCGTCGCACTGCCGAGATTGTAAGCACGAGCCTAAGCGCGGGCTATGGGCACATTGGTGGAGCGCTGGAGGTGCTGGAGCATTTGGCACAACACCATCATCTGATGATTGCAACGTCACGCTGCCTACAAGTAAAGGGTGATACAATAGCTTGGATCGACGAGCATTTTCCAGGTATCTTTGCGAGCACGGCAGTTTATTTCTCGGGTATTTGGGATGAGTTAACTAATGATTCGCACCGTGCCACGAAGGCAGAGTTGATGACGCAGATCAACGCCGATGTGCTGATAGACGACCAGCTCAAGCACTGCCAAGCGGTAGCAGCGCATGGCCGCAACGCGCTGCTCTTTGGCGATTATGCCTGGAACCAAGCCGCAACGCTGCCAGCTGGGGTGGTGCGCTGCACAAATTGGTACGACGTGGAGGTGGCAATTGAGCGACTTGCCTGCGATGAGTCTGCGTGATGCCGTCTACGAGCTGATGGCACAGCTGCCGGATGATACAGTGACGACCTATGGCGACTTGGCGGCTTTTGCTGGCCACCCATACGCCGCGCGGCGGGTGGGGGAGATTGCCCACGGTGGGCCGGAGGAGTTGCCGTGGCATAGACTTGTGAATTGCAAGGGAGGCCTCGCGGTTGGCTTTCCGGGCGGGCAGGCAGTGCAGCGGCAATTGCTCGAGCATGATGGCATCCAGTGCGATGATTCGTACCGCGTGGTCGATTTTGCACAGCGTCGCTGGCGGCCACATGCCACGCCGCATAATAATCTGAAAGGTAGCTCGCATGCTCACAAAAAATAACACACCGCCTCTCGCGCCTGCCACTCTGCCACTCATTTCCATCGTTGGGCCAACCGCCAGTGGTAAGACCAGCCTGGCGATTCGCCTTGCGAGGCAGTACGGTGGTGAGATTATTTGCGCCGATTCGCGCACCATCTACAAGGGTATGGATATTGGCACTGCCAAGCCATCGCCGGATGAGCAAGCCCTCGTGCCACACTGGGGGCTGGACTTAGTAGAGCCGGGCCAGCGCTACACGGTCGTGGATTTTCAGCGCTATGCCAATCAGCAGATTGCGGCTATTCGCCAGCGTGGGCGCATCCCATTTCTTGTTGGTGGGACGGGCCTATATGTCGATGCGGTGTTGTATAAATTTCAATTTCCGGCGGTGAACAAAAAGCTTATGCAGCAGTTACAGGGCTATTCTATAGAAACTTTGCACGAACAT
This sequence comes from uncultured Candidatus Saccharibacteria bacterium, assembly GCA_938036625.1. Taxonomy (GTDB): domain Bacteria; phylum Patescibacteriota; class Saccharimonadia; order Saccharimonadales; family Saccharimonadaceae; genus Saccharimonas. Next base: position 12,560 of record CALHQH010000030.1, read on the forward strand.
TGTCGAGTACACAACATAGAATTACCCAATAATAAATACAACAAAAGGCATGTCATTAATACAATAGTGCGAGAAAGACAACAGTTACAGAGGTCAGCGCATGTTGATAAAAATACCTATGTTGTAGGTATTGCATCGCCGCGTGATGTGCTGCGCAGGCGCATTGCTGTGCGAACTGAGCAGCTTTTTGCCCATGGTGTTGTGCAAGAGGCAACGGGATTAGCAGCCCACTATGGGTGGGAAAGTGAGGCAATGACAGGAAATATCTACCCAATTATACATAAATTACAACAGGGCGAGTATACGCTTGAGCAAGCCAAAGCGGCATTTTGTACAGCAGATTGGCACCTGGCCAAGCGGCAGATGACCTGGCTGCGACGTAACCCCGATATTGTATGGTGTGACCTAGAGGATGCTGAGGCCTACCTTGATCGGGTGCTCGCGCAAGCGCACCAGATGTGATACCATAAATCTAGTTGGTGACCGTAATGATAGATGCACTGTTTGGATCAAAAACTCGTGTGAAGTTGCTCCACCTTTTCTTGAACAATCCAGGAAAGGCATTTTATGTGCGCGAGATTACGCGGCTGATTAATGAGCAGATTAATTCGGTGCGCCGTGAGCTGCTCAATATGCTGGAAGTGGGGATCATTACGAGCGACAGTGTGGATAACAAATTGTACTACGAAGTAAACCAACAGTACGAATATTATCCGCCGCTGCGCGTCATCTTTGCTGATCAAAAAATCGCTCCAGCCAAGAACAAGTCGGGCTACCGGCCGGCTTGGCAAGATGCGATTATGCAGCTGCCGCGCCTGCGTGTGGCGATTGCGGCGGGGGCGTTGGTGAAGGGCTCGGCTAGTACGATCGACCTGCTGCTGGTGGGTAACCTCTCGGCTGCTAAGGTGCGCAGCGTGGTGGCGGTTATCGAGCGGCAAGAGGGGCGTGAGCTGACGTATAGCATCCTGAGCTACGACGAGTTCTATTATCGGCTGAGCGTGCGCGACCGCTTTATTACCACCATTCTGACCAACAAGCATACCGTATTGGTAGACGTTGATAATATATTAAAAGAAGACGAAGGAGAGAATCATGCTTGATATCGAATACAAAGGCGGCAACACCGTCATCATCGCGACGAAGAAAACCACGCTCGCAGTTGACCCCAAGCTATCGCTGCTAGGCCTGAAGGACGCTAAGACGAAGGACGCAGTAGAGCTTGCGACCGAAGAGCGCTTTGTGATCAATAGTCCCGAGGCGCGCCTTATCATCGACCAGCCTGGCGAGTATGAAGTGGGTGACTACACCATTCGCGGCATTGCAGCCACGCGCCACATCGACACGCCAGAGAGCGAGCAACTCTCGACAGTGTATCGTATTGAGTGTGGTGATATTCGCATTGCGGTGATTGGTAATATCGCGCCAGAGCTGACTGACGCTCAGCTCGAGGCGCTGGGGGTGATCGACATTGTCATTATTCCAGTGGGTGGCTATGGCTACACGCTGGATGCGACAAGTGCCGCCGCTATTATTCGCAAGATCGAGCCACGAGTGGTGGTGCCCGTTCATTATGCCGATAGCGCGCTGCATTACGAAGTACCGCAAGACACGGTGGAGGTCTTTGAGAAGGAGCTCGGTGCACCAGTCGAGCAAAAACCCAAACTCAAAATCAAAACAGCGAGTAACCTGCCCGAAGTGCTGACGGTGTTTGAGTTAGCTCGAAGCTAGGATTCATATACACCAAGCGCAACCAGCCTCATAGAGAGGCTGGTTTTTTATAATACATCTTTACTTCATTTTTTCCTCGCTGCTTTCTCTGGTGGACTATGAATAGTAGCTGTAGCCAGCACGAGTGTTGGTTGGTTGATGGGCAAGATCAGTCCCTATAGTTTTCTCAAGAAATGAGTGCGAGACAGTGATGAGGATTGTGAGATTCATAGTGAAATCATTGTCATAATGTGGTCGATTTGACACAACACACTAAATTCGATACACTTCGAAATATTACTATTATTTCGATTTATATCGAAGAAAGGAACGGTTTTATGGAACAACAATCAACCACGCCGTGGGGTAAGATTGCGGTGCTAGCGCTGGGAGCCTTTGTCATTGGAGCGGATGGCTTCATGCTGGCAGCGGTATTGCCACAGGTGGCACAGCAGCTGGGAGTGTCGCTGGGGCAGACTGGCCTCTTGGTGACGGTGTTTGCGTGGGTGTATGCACTGGCGGCACCACTGTGTGGCATGCTGATGGGACAGCGCAATCGGCGGTCGACCTTGGTGCTAGCACTGACGATATTTGCAATTGGTAATGGAGTGGCAGCGCTTGCGTCGTCATTTGTGTGGATGATGGCAGCTCGAGTGATGGCAGCCTTGGGCTCAGCTATGATGATGCCAACGGCAATGGCTTTGGCAACTAGCCTTGCCCCAGTCAAGCATCGTGGCAAGGCAATCTCCGTCGTTACAACAGGCATGACGATGGCAACGGTGCTCGCTGTGCCGCTGGGCTCGGTTATGGGGGAGCGCTATGGCTACCACGCGCTGTTTTGGGCAATGGCGGTGGCTGCAGTACTGGTGTTGTGTGGCATTGTGCTGGGCATTCGGGCACGTGAGGCGCAGCCAGCGCAGCAGGTGCCAACCGTTCGGGCATTGGTGGCGGGCCTGGCTAATCGTCAGGTTGCACTGACGTTATTGATAACAGTAGTGATATTTGTCGCTGGCACCAGCGTGATTTCGTATCTGAGTGCGGTGGTGCAGCAGGCGGGTCTGCACGAATACTTTAGCTGGATTTTGCTCATCTTTGGTGTGGGCTCACTCCTGGGTGGTGTGCTAGGCGGCTGGCTGACCGATCGTTTTGCCCACATTTGGCTGGCCCGCTGGGCAATGCTTGCCTTTGCGTTGGCGCTTGCTTTGCTCGGTGTGGCGGCTGGGATGCCAGGTGCGCTTGGTCTCGTTGGTGGCAGTGTATTATTATGGACGGCTAGTGCTTGGATTGCCACGATTGCTCAGCAATATCGCATCATTGCGCTTGCCCCAGAGCGGGCTCAGCTGAATCTTTCACTCAATTCATCCAGTATTTACATTGGTCAAGGCTTTGGTGGTATGCTAGGCAGTGCGATTATTAGTAGCCAGCCAGCTCAGGTAATCCCACTGGTAGCGGCCGGTGTGGTAGTGCTTGCCTTGGCAATGACCAGCAGGTATGAGACAATACAAAGGAAATGACATCCCAACAAAACACCCCAACTGACACACTCGCACCAGAGCATATCTTTGCCGCTCTGTCCGATCCGCTGCGGCTGCGGATTGTCCGTCGCTTGGCTGCGGAGGGGCGGCTGGGCTGCAGCCAGATCGATCATAATCTCTCACTCTCGACTGTCTCGCACCACTGCAAAGTCCTGCGCGAAGCAGGCATTGTCACGAGCGAAGCGGTTGGCACCCAGCGCGTGTTGGTGCTGCGGCCAGAGTTTGCCCGGCAGTTCGCTGGTGTGCTCGCGACGATTGCCGAGCTAGATAAAGCGAAGTGATTACCAAAATATCCCCTTATGCAGGGGATATCTACAGGTGTCGTTTGCTCGGGGCGACTACGCCGCAGCTTTGGCCTTTGTCTTGGCGCTGGTGAGCAGGCCTTTTTTCTTGAGGGTGCGAATCGCCTTGGTCGAGAGAACCATGGTGACCTTTTGCCCATCTACAACGAAGGTCTTTTTCTGAAGGTTTGGTTTGAAGACTCGCTTGGTGCGTCGCAACGAGAAGCTCACATTGTTGCCGAATTGCTTACCCTTGCCAGTCAGTTCACATCGTGCTGCCATATTCTTATTCCACTTATAACTTATATTATTACAATCTGTATTAGTATACGCTGCCACGGAGGCAATGTCAAGGTGGGTAGGCAATGTGGTACAATAAAGAAATGCATATTGATATCGCTCACCTCATTATCGTCCTTGTTGTTATTCTTATCTCAATGACGCTGCACGAGGCGATGCATGGCTTTGTGGCGTACTGGCTGGGTGATGATACGGCCAAGGAGCAGGGGCGTTTGACGCTCAACCCAGTGCATCATATCGATCCATTCTTGACCATCCTTTTGCCGCTGAGCTTGGCATTGCTGGGCCTACCAGTGTTTGGTGGGGCCAAGCCAGTGCCATACAACCCCGAGCGAGTGCGGGGCGATGAATGGGGCGCAGCGCTGGTGGGGCTGGCTGGGCCACTGACGAACTTCGTCATTGCCTTCATCTGCTTTGGCCTATATGCGACGGTCGCTGGGCCAGCGGTGCAGCCGCTGCTTGCCACGGCGGTGAGTGTGAATCTTGGATTCTTCGTCTTTAATATGCTGCCGATTCCGCCGCTCGATGGTTCGCGTGTGCTGTATGCTTTGGCACCAGAGTTTGTGCGCCGCGGCATGGAGGTGGTGGAGCAGTACGGCGTGATGCTGGTCTTTGTGCTGGTATTGGTCGGTAGCTCGGCCATTGGCAATGTGATGATGGCAGCTATCAGGGGCATTTTGCAGCTTTTCTCGCTGGTGTTTGGCGTGTCGCTTGGTTAGGATTTGCTTTAAAAAAGGGGGGTTGCGTGGGGCTCGGAAATAAGCGAGCTTGATGAGAGCTGAGTGGCAATAGCTTATCTGCACTCATAGTTCAGTAGATGAGATAGAACATCTGTCATTTGTTTTGATGTCTCTATCGCTCTAATACCAGAGATTATAGTTAGCGAATGTCGGCTTTGTATGATGCGAAGCAGGGAAGCGTGCCGCTCTTGATACTGCAAACGTGACGCCGCCTACCATTCTGTGGTATACTAAGAGTGTCCCAGACAAATATCGGGCGTGTATGATTTTCCTAACATCATATGATAGGGATTCCAATATTCACCGTACCCGTGGGTATGGATGAGGAAACCCACCTTGCATCATGCAGGGGAATATCAAGCGCCCGGGGTGAGTCTGGGATTTTTTGATAGCTGAAGGTCAAGAGTATCACACAGTTCCTCTTTATCACTCCCTCCGATAGAACGCTATAAGGGTCGATACCTCCCAGGTATCGACCTCTTGACGCCAGGGCTGCTAATCGGTTATTACAACCGATTAGCACACTCCATTAGATGAAGTGATGGAGAGGGCTCTGCACTGAAGATGAAGGTTTTGACACCCACGTATCATAAATCCCTTATGCTATAATAAAGAGGCAGTCTATTAGATGATCGCTTGCGACCTAGCAAGAGGAAAGTCCGGGCAGCACAGGATACGACAGTCGCTAACGGCGACCGGGGGCAACCCTAGGGAAAGTGCCACAGAAACGATACCGCTCCGCAACACCAATGCTTGCGCGCAGTAGCGCTCGAGTAGCGGGGTAAGGGTGAAAGGAGTGAGGTAAGAGCTCACAGCGCTGCATGGTGACATGCCGCGGAGGTAAACCCTGTCGGCTGCAAGGAGATAGCCACGGATGAGTGATCCGCTTGTGGCTATCGCTAACCGCTCGATTTGCAGAGCAATTTGCAAACTAGATAGATGATCATCCACGACAGAACCCGGCTTATCGATAGGCTGCTTTATGGTATGATGTGTTAGCTCCAACTTTGGAGCTTTGATTTTCTACGGCCTCCTTGCCGAATAAGAACATATCTGGAAGCCGGCGACTGGGCAAGCAGAAATACACACCTCTGTTACGGAGATGTGTATTCTTCACAACGTCGTATAAATTGCTACACTACTTGCGAGTGACCTGCTTCACGACAGCTGCAAAAGCCTGTGGCTCGTTGACGGCTAGCTCGGCGAGAACCTTGCGGTCGAGCGCCACACCAGCAGCCTTGATGTCGGCAATCAGGCGGCCATAGGTGGTGCCATTTTGCCGGGCGGCAGCGTTGATGCGGGTGATCCACAACTGGCGCAGGTCGCGCTTGCGGTTGCGGCGGTCGCGGTAGGCGTATTGCAGAGCCCGGATTACCCCTTGCTTGGCAAGGCGGAAGCTCCGGGTGCGATTGTGTTGCATTCCTTTGGCAGCTCGCAGCATCTTGGCATGGCGAGCGTGGGCGGTTGTTCCTCGTTTGACGCGCATATGTTAGACTCCTAAGGCTCGTTTAGCATTTTTGGCCATACCACCGGTGATGGTAGCAGGGGTATTGATATTGCGCTTGCGCGATTTGCTCTTCTTGGAGAGCATGTGGTTCCCGAAGGCACGCCGACGGGTCAGTTTGCCGGTACTGGTTAGCTTAATGCGCTTAGCAGTGCCCTTGTGGGTCTTGAGTTTTGGCATTACTTACTCCTTATTACGATGCTGAGGTTGCGCCCAGCCATCAGTGGTTTTTGCTCGACAATCGCTTCGTCCTCAAGGGCGGAGACAACCTGGCTAATTAAATTATAGCCAAGCTCACGATGCGCCATCTCGCGGCCGCGGAAGAAGATCAAAACCTTGACCTTGTGCCCCTCAGCCAAGAACTTGCGAATCTTGCGCAGCTTGATCTCCAGATCATTAGCACCAATCTTTAGACCAAAACGCATCTGCTTGAGCTCATTGGCTTTGTTGCTTCGCCGGTTGCGCTGCTGCTCCTTCATCTTTTGGTACTGGTATTTGCCCCAATCGATGATCTTCACAACGGGTGGGTTAGCATTGGGCGAAAACTCCACCAAGTCTACGCCAGCTTGCCGCGCCTTATCCAGGGCTGCCTGCCGGCTCATGATGCCAAGTTGTTCGCCGCTTTCGCCAATGACGCGCAGCTCGCGTGCGCGGATGGCTTCGTTGATGCGGGTGGTTGATTTGATTGTGCTCTCCTTTGCTTGAGCTTAAAACGAATTGACTCCCCAAAAGTTTACCAGATGTCGCCGCAAAAGGCAAATAAAATATGCCGTGGCTTGGTGATTTTTTGCGGCGATTGCTCGGTGAGAGACGCTACAGATAGGGTTATGAGAATGAAAACCCCTTGGTTTACAGCGTTTTTCTCTTCTGCGCGTCTATAAATAACGAGCCTCACACCCTACCAACCCCACCAAAGAAAATGCGAGAAACCGGTAGGGCGAGATGCAGACGGGCGGCTAATTGTCCTGCGCTTGCAGCGCCCGAGCACAGGCAATTGCCTGCGTGATTGTCTCTTCGAGTGTTGTGCCTGGCTGCCGCCCAGTGTGCTCGGTGTAGAGTGCGTCGAGGTAGCGCGTCTTGGGCGCGCCCTCTGGATGACCGTAGACGACCTTGGTAGGGTTCTTGCCGATATGAAGGCCAAATTCTACATTGGTGGTAAAGGCGGGCATACCCAATGTAGGTAGCGATCGGTCGATTACGCGTGGTACCCAGAAGAGTACCACCGTTGCTGTGTCGAGCGCTTCCCACTCCCAGCGTGCTTGCTTGAGGAGGTCGAGCTCGCGCTGAGGCGAGGCATCGTGATTCTCTGGTGCATAGACGATCCCGTCATAGCCTAGCGCTGCAAATATTCGCACCGCCTCGGGTCGCCATGATGCGGAGATGAGCTGCTGCGACGCTTCATCGAAGCGTGGTGTGGGGCCAGCGAGGAAGATCGCTGATTGGCCTGGAGTAGGGTAGTGGAGGGGTTGGTTGGAGTAGTTTGCTTGCATGGCTCTAGTATGGCGGGTTGATGAGGATTCTGTCAAATGTTATAAATCGCACGTAGTTACAAGATTTCATTGATATATGGCAAATTACAGAGGTAGAGTGCGATGTAAAATATACGACGATATTTTTACAACGCTTTGATGGGCGCTGGTTGTCGATATTGCAACGCCTCGGAGATGTGAGCAATGGTGATGTGCGGCGCTTCATCAAGATCGGCGATGGTCTGGGCTACCTTGATGACCTTGAAATAGCCGCGTGGGCTGAGGCCAAGCTTGGTGCTGGCGGCATCGAGAAACTGCTTGACCTCTGGCGAGAGCGGAATAGAGCGCCGTACCTGAGCCGAACTGAGGCGGCTATTGCGCATGGCGCTGCCACCGTAGCGGGCGGCTTGGGCGCGAATGGCGGTAGAGATGGTGGCTATCGCATGGCGCTGCTCGTGATCGGTGGTGGTGCGGTGTGAGAGCAGTTGCTCGGTGGGGATGCGATTGACGGGGATGATCATATCAATCCGATCCATCAGTGGCCCCGACAGGCGCTTCTGGTAGGCGATGATCTGTGTGCTGCTGCAGGTGCAGGCGTGCGTTGGGTCGCCATAATAGCCACAGGGGCAGGGGTTCATGGTGGCCACCAGCATAAAATCGGCCGGGTAGGTGGCACGCCCTCGTGCTCGGGTGACCGTCACTGTCGTGTCCTCGAGTGGCTGGCGCAACACCTCAAGCGTCGTGCGCGGATATTCGGGCAGCTCATCAAGGAAGAGCACGCCCAGGTGGGCCAAGCTCACCTCACCAGGCTGCGGCACCGACCCACCGCCAATCAGCGATGCGCGGCTTGCCGTGTGGTGCGGCGCCCGAAATGGTCGGGCTTGGACACTCTGGTCGAGCGAGAGACCAGCCAGGCTGTGTAGCTTCGTTACGGCCAGTTGCTCATCTGGAGTCAGGGGCGGCAAGAGGCTGGGCAGCGTCTTGGCAAGCATCGACTTGCCGGTGCCGGGTGGCCCAGTGAAGAGGATGTTGTGGTGGCCCGCTGCGGCGATGGTGAGGGCGCGCTTGGCTTGGGCCTGGCCGTAGATATCATCAAGCAGGGGCGATGGCGCGGCTGTTGTTGGTTTATCATCAGTGAGTGGTGGCTGGTAGATTGGTAGCAGTTTTTCGCCCTTGAGATGGAGAAAGAGTGTTGTAAGATCTGGTACACCATAGAGCGTCACCCCTGATACGAGGGAAGCTTGGGCGAGATTCTCTGTGGGCAAATAGACGGTGTTGTAATTATTATCACGAGCTGCTTCGGCAATGGTAATGGCACCTTTGATCGGGCGGAGTGTGCCATCAAGCGCCAGCTCACCAGCAAAGACTGCGCCAGCCACTTGCTCGGGCCGGAGCTGGCCGCTGCTCGTCAGGAGGGCGAGGGCAATCGGCAGGTCGTAGTGTGTGCCATCCTTGGGTAGCTCGGCCGGCGCGAGGTTGATGGTGATGCGCTGGGCTGGATATTCCAGCAGGGAGTTGGTGATGGCGCTGCGTACTCGTTCGCGCGCTTCATCGATCGCTTTGTTGCCCAGGCCAACGATCTGCAGGGCGGGCAAGCCCTTGGTCATGTCGCTCTCGACATCAATCATATGGCCAGCGAACCCTACGGGCGCAACCGACCTGATTTTTGCGACTTTGTTCATGCTGTTTATAGTTAAGCATATTGGTGGGGTCTGTGCAAATTGTTTTGGTATGAGTTTGTATGAGCTTACAAATCTGTGAGAATACGATTTTGTATACAGAGATGAGAAAAAGAGCGCTGCGATGGAGATGAGGGCACTTTGGCGCTGTGAGATGATCTGGGGCTTAAACCTCTCCAAGAAAGCCAACCTCAAGTTGCCCATAGTTGTGACATCCAAACTACGAGGGATTATACATGAGCAAAACCGTGCTATAATATGTGCAGACGTGGGGCTGATATAGCGTTCGACGTTTGGACTTTGTCATTGTATTCTGCGAATCGGATATGCACGACACGCATAGATATAACTGCAAAAAGTAAAGTTGCAGCAGCATTCCGCAGTGTTGAGGAGATCTTCGCATCTTCCAAGACCGCGTTTGCACTCGCCGCTTAGTCTGGCGATCGCTATGAGGTGCATGGCAACAGGGCATCTCGTAGTGTCATAGCTATGTTGCTTGCTCTCCTGGTGGCAGCGGCACGAGGAGAGGACATATACCGCGCAACGATAGGCTGTATTTTTGGTTTGTTTCTGATCGGCCTCGCGTTGTCAAACACGCAAACAAACCTATGTTCGTAGACGAATACGAGGGCACCAAGCGGACCCGGGGGCAGTACCCGGCAGCTCCACCACATAGAAGATGATTGCTCACCAAGCGTGGGCGATTTTTTATTGACACTATGACAGGTGTGTTGCATTATAGTATGTATTATGACACACAAGGAACATCCATCAAACGTTAAGGAATTATGGAAGCGTAGTAAAGAGCGCATAAAAAGGCTTGCACGAGTAGCGCTTGGGCATGAAACTGGTCACGAGGTTGAGAATAAAATAGCCCTTCTCGCTCAAGAGTCTGATCGTGTACTGAAGGCGAACGGATTTGAGAGTGTAGGGTTATATGAGTCTGATGAAGCACCCAAAGGAAATCTAAGCGTTGTTGAGTGGCGCTCAGACGTCGCGCCGTATGACGATGAGGCGTATATTCCACGGGACTCACAAGGCGGTGACGCTAGTGCGGCTTGGGCTGAGCAGCACCCAGTAGCACGGTTCGCTATGATACATGGTGCACATGTGCGTGATGGTGAGATCAGCCAAATTGGGCCGTGCCTTGTAACGCTCTACAGTAAGCCGCAAAATGACAGTTCGCTGCCACCACTGCTAGATGAGTGGCAGTGAGAATCGACCAGCTGGAATCTCACGGTGTTGTGTTGCGGGTGAGTATATAAATCGTACAAACCACAAACACTGCTGCGAAGTATCGCCAAGGGCCGCGCGCTAGCCAAGCTCTCTCACCAAAAAAACAACCACCTGCGAGTAGTGGTTGTTTTTGGATGTGGAGTTTTCGTATGTTTGTTTATTTTTGGCCTCTGCATAATTTTTTTATTCAGAAGCTACCCTTATGATATGGGAGAAAACCGCTTGTGTCAACGATTTTTGGCAATATTTTTGCGTAAAAAATACCACATCGAACATATACGCAGACCGACCACACATCGCCCAAAATCTGTGTTATAAATACAACACGAGCAATGGAGAATAACAGGGGTCACATATAGTACAGAGCCAAAAACGAACAAAAAATTATTGCAATATATACAACAAAAACGCCTGTGCACAACTCTCGAAAGTACAGAGGTGCGAGAGATGGGCAAGCCGCCAATGTTCGTGTGGGGGAGAAAGGGCGTAGCGAAGCAATGTTTTGCGATAGTTCGCATGATAGTGATGTCGCTTGTGCTTTGCGTTGGTGCGATGTATGGCAACCGCAAACGACCTGTGGGTTGATTGAACCGTCATCAGCGATAGGTGCTCAATGCCTATCGTCGAGCACTAAAGCCGAGGATCGCCATAACCAAGTGTGCTGCATACAATAACCATAGCGCGTAAGCCCTGCTGGGGTTTTGTAGTTCAGCCGCAAAACACATTGACTTACCATAGTGCTTGTGCTAACTTAGAAGTAAGCTTTGACAAACACAAATACCCAAGAAAAAACGGAAAAGCTTACCCTACATAACCCAACATAGCGTCGCCATTGGCGTACACCAGGCAGCGGCAGAGCGCAGCACAGCGCTGAGCTTTGGCACTGCCTGCGCTCCGCCAATACTAATAGTACCCCCCCAATAGAAGTACTTTTGTCATCGTTGGCGTCGACGCGTGGTGGCCTCGTTCTATATGGCGCATGCCAGAGGCGCACCACTCATGCTCCACACTGTGGAGCACCTCGGCCCGTAGCGGCTGCCGGGCGTCCTAATTATATATCTATAGAGGACGCTGCAAGCGCGTTGCTTTGTGCGGCTGCTCGGGCTTCTCACCAGGCGGATTGCTTGGTATAGTGATAGATATATGTCTCGAAGAATCCTGCTTGCCAGTATAAGCGCGGCTGCAGCGGTGCTGCTGGCTATTGTGCTGCAGACCACCACGCCAGCGACGATTCACCCCCTGGGGATCGTGCTGGTCTTTGTGCTGTGCTATGTGGTAATGCTGGGGTTGCTAACGTACCTGCTGGCGGGTATTGCAGCGGCGCTGCGGCGTTGGCTGCCCGAGGCGCAGCGGCGAGCGGTGACGCTGAGCTTTCGGCGCTGTTATTATTTTGGCTCGGTGCTGGCGCTGGCACCAGTGCTACTGATTGGGGCGCGCTCGGTGGGGCGTGGTGGCTGGTACGAGCTGGCACTGGTTTTTGCTTTTGAGGCAATTGCATGTTTTTATGTGGCAAAACGGTGATGAGGCGCGTATACTAGGCAGAGGAGGACGGTTCTATGCCACGAAAAAAATCAACCCCAGCAGCGCCCACCGCGCCAGAGACACAAGCGACATCATCTCCAAAGAGGCGTGCCACACAGCGCACCAAGCAAAAATCACAACAGTCACGAACCGTTGCGAAGAAAACAACAAAGGTAGATACGACCTCTGTTCCATCACCTAGCACACAACCAAGCAGCTCATCACAAGCTGTCGTAGATAATACATCACCCAGCCAAACAAACGGACAATCCCCATCATCCACCTCTGTTACGTACGCAACAGCCCGCCGCCGACCGGTGCTCGAAGCGTTTATTGCAGCGGGAGCAGCAGGAATGCTGATGTATGCTGCGCTGGTGAGCTTCTATGGTGCACTGATGGTGGGGCAGGTGAACCGCACACCACCAGAGCGGGTATCTGGTTGGCTCATCCTCATGTGGAGCGTGAGCTTGGTGGTGCAGGGGATCAGCACGCTGATGCAGCTCCACCGGACAGATCATTATATACAGCGCTTCCTTGCCTTGCTCCTAGTGGCGGGTAACCCAGCCGCACTCATCATAAGCGAATGGCTATACAATTTGTTCTTTGTGAGCCCCGGGCAAAAGGCGGTTATATGGATAAACAGTACAGTCATGCAGGTAAGTACCGTCATTGCTGTGTTTGGCTCCATCTATCTCTGGTACTTATTACTCTGTACGAAGCGGACAATCGCGCCGCGCACTGCACCTGATGTGCCCGCTACAACATATGCTCGTTTGATGCGGCGTCGACGTATCGGTCTCTGGCTGATTGTGACGGCATTTGTGCTTCCGGCTCTTGCGCAGTTTTCAGGGACGTTGATGCTGATGAGTAGCACAAGCCGAGGTACTACGATCTTTACGTCAATACTATCGTTTTTGGGCATGATTCACCTTCTCTTTATGATTGCTGGCATGATCTTGATTGTGCCATGTATCGTCATGCTCATCATTGGTATGGTGCTTGTGGCAAACAGCCAGCGCGAATAACCAAGCACTAAAACCACCGTCTAACAGAGGAGAACCATCCCATGCCAGAGCAATCCATCGCTACAACTACCGCAAAACAGCATAGCCACACAGACACATCTGATGTGTCTGCGCCGCCGCGTCGGGCTTGGCTCGAGGCCTGTGTGATTGCTGGTGGAGTGGGGATGATTGCCAGTGCGGCCATCGTATGTCTGCAGGGCGGGGTGCTAGCGAGCCTGACAGGGGTGGAGCAGGTGCTTGGCTGGCTCCTCGCCGCTTGGAGTGCGAGTATACTAGCGCAGAGCGTCATCACACTGCGGCAGTCGCACCGCACCGATCGATACTGGCAGAGGATTGGAGCACTTGGCTTGTTGCTAGTGAATGGGGCGCTGTTTATTGTGGGTTGGCTCAGTGGTGGTGTACTGCACACACCTGTAGGATTAGTAGTTAATAATACAACAGTTCTCATGAGCAACATACCGAGCTTCGTTGGTTCGCTCTACCTCTGGTATGTATTGCTGGGTATGCAGCCAGCGATACCAGCAAAACGTAGCGATGTAGATGATACGACGCTCAATCAAATGATGAAGCGCAAGACTGGCCTCTGGCTGATGCTTGCAGCAGCTGTACCGATGATGGCGCTGTATGGTATGCTTGTGTCGATGCTTTTTGGTGTGGCTGACTTTCTTAGTGCACATTGGCATGTTTTGAAAACTCTTCTCAATGAACCAACGCTACTGGCGATGGGGATGGTGGCGTCGATCGTGATATATGGTGGCATCGCGTGGTTTGTCACATCACCAGTGATGGCTGTCGCTGGCTTCATCCTTGTTGCGACAAGTAAGTATGAGTAGTCTGAATCTTAGGGCTTCTGCTTTATCTCACGCTCCATCGGATGAAGTGATGGGGGTGGAGCTGATACAAAGAAGGTGAGTTCTAGTGATTTAAATCACTCTCTCCACCCCTGTTATTTTCGCTGCCTCGGTGATTATGATACAATAAGGTGCGTGTAATGTAACCCGAATGACCTAATAGTGAGGGAAATGAATGAACAAACAAGTAGATAATGGATCGTATGACGGTTCGCAAATTCAGGTGCTCGAGGGTCTCGAGCCAGTCCGTAAGCGCCCGGGGATGTATATCGGTAGCACGGGCTACGATGGTGTGCACCACTTGATTAAGGAGATTGCTGATAACTCCATCGATGAAGCGATTGCCGGCTATGCCTCGCGCGTCGATGTGCGTATCTTGGCCGATGGTGGCCTGATGGTGACGGACAACGGGCGCGGTATCCCGGTAGACAAGCACCCCAAGACTGGCCTGAGTACGCTCGAGACAGTACTGACGGTGCTGCATGCTGGTGGTAAGTTTGGTGGCGGTGGCTACAAGGTGTCGTCTGGTTTGCACGGTGTGGGCTCGAGCGTAGTGAATGCGCTGTCCAGCCGTCTCGTGGCAGAGGTGGTGCGCAAAGGACGCCTCTATCGGATTGAATTTGAGCGTGGCCACACCACTGTACCGCTCAAGAATAAGGGCAAAACCGATCGGCCCGATGGTACAACGATTATCTTCTATCCCGACCCAACCATCTTTAAAGAGACAGTCGACTTCGACTACAAGTGGGTGGTGCACTACCTTCGCCACCAAGCTTACCTCACGAAAGGCGTCTACACCACTGTGTATGATGAGCGCACCACGCAGCGCCAGGCCTTTTATTTCGAGGGAGGGATTCGTAGTTATGTCAAGAACCTTAACGTTGGTAAGGATGTGCTGAGCGACGATGTCTTTTATGTGGAGAAGCAGGTCGAGGACTCGATGATCGAGGTGGCAGTGCAATACAACGATACCTATGCTGAGACAGTGCGGCCCTTCGCCAACAACGTGCTCACCCCTGATGGTGGGACACACCTGGTGGGCTTTCGTGCAGCAATGACCCGCGTCATCAATGACTACGCGCGCAAGAATGGCCTCCTCAAGGAGAAGGATGATAACCTCTCGGGCGATGACATCCGCGAGGGGCTTACTGCCGTTATCCTCGTTAAGCTGCCCGACCCGCAGTTTGAGGGCCAAACCAAGAATAAGCTTGGTAACCCCGAGGTGCGGCGTTATGTCGACCAAGTGATGAGCGAGTATTTCTCGTACTATCTGGAAGAAAACCCAGCGGTGGCCAAGAAGATCGTCGGCAAAGCAACACTGGCTGCCCGAGCTCGCAAGGCTGCCCGAGCGGCGCGTGATACCGTGATCCGCAAAGGGGCGCTTGATGGCGCCAGCCTGCCAGGCAAGCTGGCCGACTGCTCCAGCAAAAACCCCGAAGAGTGTGAGCTCTACATCGTGGAGGGTGACTCGGCTGGTGGTTCGGCCAAGACGGGGCGCGACAGCCGCACCCAAGCCATCCTACCACTGCGCGGTAAGGTGCTCAACACCGAGCGTGCCCGCCTCGACAAAATGTACGCCAACCGTGAGATCCTCAGCCTCATCAAGGGCATGGGTGTGGGGATTGGCGACACCTTCGACATCAAGGGGCTGCGCTACAATCGCATCATTATCATGACCGATGCCGATGTCGACGGCAGCCACATTGCCACACTGCTCATGACCTTCTTCTTCCGCTATATGCAGCCGGTTGTGGAAGCAGGACATATTTATTTGGCCAAGCCACCTCTATTTAAGCTCCGTCTCTCGGGCAACAAGCAAGAATATATCTACAACGAAGAAGCGCTCGAGGCCTACTACGACGAGCAGATTGCAGCGCGCAAGGCTCGTGGGGTAGAGATAGACCCAAGCGAGCCCCGCATCAAACAAGCTGGCCTGAGCGAGTCCGCCCTGCAGCGTTACAAGGGTCTGGGTGAGATGGATGCCGATCAGCTATGGGAGACGACGATGAATCCCGAGCACCGCGTGCTCGTGCAAGTCCAGCTGGAGGATGCCGAGCGTGCCGACGCGATCTTTACTAAGCTAATGGGCAACGAAGTAAGCGTGCGCAAGAACTTCATCCAGGCCAACGCTGCAAAGGTCAGCCTAGAGGAGCTTGATATCTAATCTATGAACGAGGAACATACAATGCAGCCAGAAGATAACCAACCAAACACCCCAGCTACCGTGCCCGACCAGAGCCACTCGCGCAGTGTGGAGGTACGCACCGTCGAGGACGTGATGGAGGATAACTTCCTGCGCTACTCGATGTCGGTCATTGTTGACCGTGCGCTGCCTGATGTACGTGATGGCATGAAACCTGTCCATCGTCGCATCGTCTATGTGATGGACAAAATGGGCATCGGTCCGACATCCAAGACGATCAAGAGTGCTCAGATCGTTGGTGAGGTGATGGGTAAATACCACCCACACGGCGATAGCTCGATCTACGATGCCATGGTGCGTATGGCTCAAGACTGGGTTGAGCGCTACCCACTAGTACAGGGGCAGGGGAACTTTGGCTCGATGGACGGCGACCCGCCCGCCGCAATGCGCTACACCGAGGCTAAGATGACGCGTGTGTCGGAGGCGCTCCTGGCAGATATCGATAAAGAAACCGTCCCATTCCGCGACACCTATGATGCTACTCGCCAAGAGCCTACTGTCTTGCCGGCCAAGCTGCCTAATCTACTACTTAACGGCCAGGTTGGTATTGCCGTTGGTATGGCAACGAACATCCCGACCCACAATCTTGGTGAGGTGGTTGATGCAACAGTCGAGCTCATCAACAACCCTGATGCCACGCTGGATGACCTCATGCAGCACATTAAGGGGCCGGACTTTCCGACCGGTGCGGTGGTCTATGGTGGCACACCAATGCGTCAAGCCTACGCCACTGGCCGCGGCAGCGTGACGATGCGCGCCGTAGCAGCCATCGAAGAGACGAAGAAGCGCGGGCGCTACCGCATTGTCATCACAGAAATGCCTTATGGTGTGAATAAAGCAACGCTGATTGAGAAGATTGCCGATCTCGTCCACGAGAAGAAGCTCACTTCCATCAGCGACCTGCGTGATGAATCGGCTCGGGGCAATGTACGTGTCGTCATCGACCTCAAAAAGGATGCCTACCCCAAGAAGGTGCTGAACCAGCTCTACAAGCTCACCGCGCTGCAGACTAACTTCCACTACAACATGCTTGCTCTTGTGCCGAGTAGCGAGAATGCGATGCGTCTCCAGCCACGGGTACTTGGCCTGCATGATATCCTTGGTGAGTTCATCACTCACCGGCGCATTGTGGTGCGTCGCCGCACCGAGTATGAGCTCAAGAAGGCGAAGGCACGAGCTCATATTCTTGAGGGACTCAAGATCGCGCTTGATAACATCGATGAAGTCGTCAAGCTAATCCGAGCAAGTAAGAATTACAACGATGCTTTACAGGGGTTGATGGAGCGTTTTGCGCTCAGCGAGATCCAAGGTAAGGCGATTCTTGCCATGCAGCTGCGCAAGCTGACTGGCCTTGACCGTCAAGAGATTGAAGACGAGCTGCGCTATCTGCACAAGCTCATCAAGCAGCTTGAGGCTATCCTGGCTGACGAGAATGAGATCCTGCGCCTTATCAAAGAGGAACTGCTTGAGATGAAAGAAAAGTACGGTGACGAGCGCCGCACCAAGATCATCAACCATGAGCTCGGCAAATTCAGCGACGAAGAGCTCATCCCTGAGGAAGAAACCGTTGTTATTCTCACAGCAGAGAATTACATCAAGCGTACTTTGGTGAGTGAATACCGTCGCCAAAACAGAGGTGGCAAGGGCAAGCGTGGCATGTCTACCAAGGAAGAAGACGGCATCGACCAACTCATTCCGGCCAACACGCACGACTGGCTGCTCTTCTTTACCAACAAGGGTCGAGTCTTCCGCCTCAAGGCGTACGAAGTGCCTGCTGCCAGTCTCGCGGCCAAGGGTGTTGCGGCCGTCAACCTGCTCCAGCTCCAGCCTGAAGAGAAAATTACATCAATTATTAACCACGCCAAAGATGCAAGTGATGATGGTTACCTCTTTATGGCCACGACCAAAGGTACTGTAAAAAAGACAACACTGCGCGACTACGCCAACATCCGCACCAATGGCCTCATCACCATCAAACTCGACGATGGCGATGAGCTGCGCTGGATTAAACAGACCAATGGCGACAATGATGTAATAATCTCAACATCAGCTGGCCAGGCCGTGCGCTTTAGCGAGACAGAGTGTCGACCAATGGGCCGCGTTGCTCGTGGCGTGCGTGGTGTACGCCTCCGCCCCGATGATACGGTAGTGGGGATGGACATCGTCACCAGTAGCGACCAGCAATTGCTCGTCATCAGCCAAAACGGTTACGGTAAGATCACCAAAGCCGCCAACTTCCCCTGCCACAAGCGGGGCGGCGTCGGCATCAAGGCAGCGGTTGTCACCACCAAGACTGGGCCGATTATCACTGTACAGACTCTCGAGCCCGATGCCACCGAGGCACTCCTCATTAGCCAAAATGGCCAAACCATCCGTGTAGCACTCCACGACATCCCAACGCTTGGTCGCACCACCCAGGGTGTGCGTGTGATGCGTCTTGCCGAGGGGGATACCGTCTCATCGATCGGTATTGTGCGCGAAAAAGACGAGGATAAGGAGGCATAACTATGCCATGGTACCTCTCGCCATATATTGTGGCCATCGCCATCAGCTGGGCAATTGCTCACATCATTAAGTTTGCAATTGCCCACGCCAAAGGCAAGGTGCTGGACTTCACCCACCAGCTCTTCATCTCTGGCGGCATGCCTAGCTCGCATGCCGCTACATCGTTGTCTGTCTGGACGGTGCTGGTGCTGCAGCAGGGGTTGCAGTCACCATTGGTTGGCGTGACAACGCTACTTGTGCTCATTGTATGCTACGACGCTGTCAAGGTGCGGCGCTCGTCGGGCGAGCAGGGTATTGCCATCCAGCAAGTCATCAAGAAGACTGGGGTCGACGTCACATTGCCGCGGGCCGCACAGGGGCACACACCACTCGAGATCTTCGTTGGGTCGCTACTTGGCGTGCTCGTGGGCGTAGTTGTATTTTTTGCGACAAAATAATCGCAAAAAAGTGTTGACCATCCGCAAAAAATACGCTATGATGGTTTCAGTCTGGTTGAGGGAACGAAAACAAGGGCCAACAACGAGACGTTTTGTATCTTAACAATTTAGTTGTGCAATAATCATCGTCAGTCTATTTTTGAGTTATAGACGCTTCCCAGTAGGGAAGCATCTTTTATGAAAAGTACATCTTTTCTTTTTATGGAGAGTTTGATCCTGGCTCAGGATGAACGCTGGCGGCGTGCCTAACACA
>CALHQH010000031.1 GCA_938036625.1 uncultured Candidatus Saccharibacteria bacterium
CGTCGATATCATCGTTGATGACGAAGTGGTAGTATGGGACTTCGAGTGCGTGAGTCAGTTCACGAATCGCACTACTATAACGCTTTGGCCATTCTTTTTCAAACTCTTGCGTAGTTGTATAACGGGCGCTCAAGCGACGACGCCATTCATGAAAATTCGGTGGCAACACAAAAATTGCTACGACATGCTGTGAAAGCCTCTTATATTCATCAATCCCCTGAACGTCAACATCATTAATCACAATCTTGCCCTCATTGTGAATTGACCTGATTTGCTCCACTCCAGTGCCATACAGTGTTCCATGAACAAACTTTGCCTCAACGAAGGCATGCTGCTGCAGCATGTTCTCTGCTGTTACCTCGTTAATAAAATGATATTCTCGCCCATCTACTTCCATAACACCCCGATTTTGTCGTGGCGTACGAGTCGTATATGAAACAAGCCGTCGAAAATCTTGTGATTGTAGCACGCGGCGCTCAACCGTATCCTTGCCGGCCCCCGAAATGCCAACAAGTAGCACAATACGTGCATCACGAATTAAGCGACATGCTGCCTCGGTTGGCTGATACTGTTCGATAAGTGATTGAAGATTCGTCATAGTCATATCATATTTATGATAGCACATCATAGAGAGTAGTTTCTTACCCTTGACATAAGAAGCTAGCTATTATTCTTGATATTGTTTAAATCTATCTGAAAGTAGTCTTCCAGGAACTCTTGGGAGTACCGATCGATATCTGTCATACGTCCTCCGATACGCACACAATCAGGCAGCCCCATATGATCTGGTTTCGTTACAGCGTGATATTGCCGATGCGCAATAATCAATGCTGGTTGGAGCTGCTGCTCAGGTCGAAACTCATGATGAATCATTGCTGCGATCTCCTCTTCTCTACCGCGCGTTTGGTATACCCACTGACCACGGGCAATTGACTGCGCCGTGTGCCATGCGTCCGCATAGTGACGAGTAAAATGCACTGGCATGCCATCAAGAGTAAGCATATCGTTGCCATTGCTCAGTTCTAGCGCAAGCCGCGCTAAGCTCACTGCTCGCCAATACCGATAATCACACACTCTCTCTGCAGGTGGCACATTGTCATACACGAGTGCTCTGTCTATATCGGCCACCAATCGGTCATAACGTATCTGCACTCGCACACAGCTCCTGTTAGTTGTTAATCCCGCCTGAGCATCACCGTAAAGGCTTCGCTGGGGATGTCGACCTTGCCAAAGCGTTTCATGCGCTTCTTGCCGCGAGCTTGCTTGGCGAGGAGCTTCTTCTTGCGGCTCACATCACCGCCGTAGAGATAGCCAGTGACATCTTTGCGGTAGGCACCAATATTTTCGCGGGCAATAAACTTCCCACCAATCGCCGCCTGCAGTGCCACCTCAAAGCTCTGGCGCGGCACGACATCCTTGAGCTTCTTCACCACCTCGCGCCCCAGCCGCTGCGACTCCGAGCGGTGACACATAACGCTGAGCGCATCAACCATCTCGCCCGCCACGTAGAAATCCACGCGCACTAAATCCTCCGCTTGGTAGCCCCGTAGTTCATAATTAAACGAACCGTAGCCACTAGTGACCGACTTGAGTTGGTCATAAAAATCCGTCAGGAGATTAGCCAGTGGTGCCGCAAAGGAAATGAGGGCACGCTCGTCGATGT
The DNA here is from genome assembly GCA_938036625.1 of uncultured Candidatus Saccharibacteria bacterium. GTDB lineage: Bacteria > Patescibacteriota > Saccharimonadia > Saccharimonadales > Saccharimonadaceae > Saccharimonas. The sequence goes on from CALHQH010000031.1 coordinate 1,664, forward strand.
AACTGAGGTTCTTTTGCCGACCACGCTTGCTAACGATGAGCTGGATTACTGCGCCGATGTAATCTTGGGGTACGACGATCTCACCATCAATCCACGGCTCGCGGACCTCCTTGATCTGGGCTGGGTCGGGCAATTCACTGGCCGATTTGATATCTAATTCCTCACCGTTCGTCAAACTGACTTGGTAGTCGGTGCTCGGATTGGTGACGATGAGGTCTAGATTGTACTCGCGCTCGAGCCGCTCGCGAATGATATCCATATGCAAGAGACCAAGGAAGCCAATCCGCACACCATAACCCAACACCGGCGAATTCTCTGGCTCAAACTGCAGCGCACTATCGCTCAGGCTCAGCTTCTCAATCGCCTCCTTCAGGTCATTATAATCTTCGTTGCTCACCGGGAAAAACCCCGCATAGACGAAGGGCTTGACCTCTTTGTAGCCAGGGAGGGGCTGGACGGTTATCGCTGTCATGTTTGATATTATAGCAAGTTTTGCAGCAGAGGAGAATTACCCTTATTGCGAGGATTCCTTATGTTCTGCAGATAGATTAAGACGCTTTTCGCGGTAGTGCTGAATCTGCGAGAACTGCTCGGGCGAGAGGCAAAACATTGGCCGATAGCCATCGATCGTACTCATCATCAGTGGTTGGTTAAGGATTTGGCTATCTGGCCTGAAGTTGCCATTCTTCGTTGAGGCTAGCAAAGAACACATCAATAATCCTAAGCTCATCCTGCTGATCCGCAAAGAAGTCTTGCAAATAGCTACCAAAGTCACCCACCCAACGCTCTGCGCCACCACAGAGGATATATGTCGTTTTTGTTAGCTTCACTTCCTATCGCCTTCCACCATCAACTGGTATTACGGTGCCCGTTATATACTTTGCTGCATCACTCGCAAGAAAGACGATAACTCGTGCAATGTCACGAGGATGAGCAATACGACCAAGAAGAATCTGCTTTTTAGCGTCTGCTATGACATCACTTGGGAGGTCTTTATTCATATCCGTATCTACCCAACCAGGAGCGACACCATTCACCCGTATATATGGTGCATGCTGCGTAGCAAGTGTCTTTGTTATTGATTGAACCGCCGCCTTGCTAGCAGCATAGTCTATATTGTCGGGATAAAAATCAAACATCCCGGCTGTTGATGCGACATTGATTATAGATCCTTGGCCGGCAGTTTCTTGTATCATACGCCCAAAGATCTTCCCCGACAAAAGAACACTATAGACATTTGTATCAAAAATCGTTCGATAATCCGCAAAAGTATGCTCTTTATATGGTTTGTCGATAATAACTCCTGCGTTATTAACAACGACATCAAGCGACGAAAAAGTACTTTCTATGCGATCCGCCATAGCTTGCACCGCAGCTTCATCAGATACATCAGCCTGAATCGCGATAACCTTCACTTTGTAACGATCACTCATCTCATGAACTATCTTTTGTACACTATGCTGGGCGGATGATTTATAATTCATAACCACATTTGCCCCAGCATGAGCAAACTCCTCAGCAGTTGCACGCCCGATACCTCTTGCGGCTCCTGTTATAAGTACTGTTTTACCCGTCAATCCATCCATTACTATGCTATATCTCCCTTATTTCTATCAATCAAATCATTGCAGTATAGATACCGTAATAACACCATCGCAATTCTATCCTCGCGCATGTCACCTTTCAAAGCCATTTCGCGCACCTCATCATACGAGAACCACAAGTCTGTCTGAATCACTTCACCATCCTCAAGTTGCTGCCCATCATCACTTTTTATAAAATTCGTTGCAACAAATGTATATAAATCCCACTTCACCGTCGCACCAAGTGTCGAGGTATGAATAAGCTGCGGGTCGACAATCGTGTAACCCGCTTCTTCTTGCACCTCATGCACAGCCTTCGTCGTCGCGGCTTGAATTATATCAACATGTTGGGCGCAAGCAGCTTGGTAGTCAGCACGTGAATCAAACACCTTACCCCCTGGCAGGCGATAATCATATCCATCCAGCTCATGACGAAATTCGCGGGTGAGCAAGATTTTGCCACTGTTTTGATCATCAAGTATAATGCGCACGCCTGGCGCTCGTACCACCCTTTCCCAGCCCTTGTGATCCTCTACTAGGCAGAGTGTTACCGCTCCTCTATCATCTACACCACACCCGTCTCGTTATACCGCTGGTAGGCAGTGAGAATCTGGCGTGTGGCGTCATTCGTATTGAGCTGCAATGCTTCGTCTAGCGAGAACCACTGACCTGTCGCTACTTCCTCAGTGTCAGTGTGCGGTGCCTCACTTTGCCATTGCTTAAGGCAAAACACTACGGTAAAGGCTTGCGTGTCACCATCAGGATAATGATACACCCGCCCTGGTCCAGACTGCGTTGCAAAGAGCTCAAGGTCGCTGGCGTGCGCAGTGATTCCTGCTTCTTCACGTAGTTCATGTAGTGCCGCGCTGGTGTAGCTATCACCCTCCTCGACGTGCCCACCTACTGTACTCCATCGGTCGAAGGCTTTGGCGTAGATGAGTTTGACGCGCCCTGCTTCATCAACCGGCAAGACATCAACAGTCGTCGTGAGTAATTTCTTATCCCCAACCTTCTGGCGCAACTGCCACACATACGAGCCAACATACCCCATATTCACACTCCCTTCTCTGCCGCCAGCAGATGATCAATGGTACTTTCTATTATGATTTTAGCATATTCGTTGAGGATGAGGCGGCTAGCTCCACACTACTCGTCCGCACGAGAGTCTCCTCCTTGCTGGAGGGTACTGGCGAGCAAGGCCCAGGCAGCGAGCATGGCGTAGTTGGTGATTGCGCCAGTAGCGACCATGCGGTGGATGGTGGTAATTGGCAGCCACTGCGAGATAATTTGCTCGGTGCTATCTGGCTGGTGGTGATGGTTTGTCCCAGCATATTCGCCGTAAACCACATGGAGCTTCGCGCTGGTGCGACGATTATCGGCATAGAGCCAGCCACATTCCCGCACATTCGTCATGGCAATGCCCGACTCCTCAGCCAGCTCTCGCTGCGCCGCCGCACACACATCCTCGCCCGCTTCGATCTTCCCGCCCGGGAACTGATACAACACTTCATCCACTGGGTATGAATACTCTTGCTGTACCAAAATATTATTGCCTCGGCGACACACTACGATTACCCCACCATGCCCATGGTAGGGGTAATGAACATATTGGATGGTCTTTCCATTTGGTAGCTCTATTGTATCTTCTGCGACGGTGAGCCGAGGGTGCTCGAAGAGTATTTGTGATGACTGGGTGCGCCACTTGTGCAGTTGGTGTGACAACATGGTTGGTAAAATATGGATAATAGCTTTACCTATTTGGCCCTTTCTTAATGAAATTCATTTTTTTCTTAACCCCAGGGACACGACGACGAGACAACACTGTAATCAGCCACAAACAGCCACTACATAGAACAAATCCAATTGTCGCAGGAGCAATCACCGCCAGACCAGCTTCACCAGAAAAAGTTATACTCCATAGTAATTTACCGGCAGCCATGAACGCCATGACTGCCACACCCAGCCAGATATTTCGCCACCACAATGCCGCTGCTAAAGCACTAAAGGATAATGGTATAAGCAATGTGAGGAAAATCTTACGTAATGTCCATTCACCCTGTAAATACTGCTGCTCAACTTGCAAAAACTGTTGCACCTGTAAATTCGTTTCACTGGGCGGGGCAAACCACCCCATGCTGGTCAAGGTGAGTAATATCACCATCATTATCCCTGCCCAGCTCCGCCGATAGGCGAACCAACAAAACGGTATCAAGAACAACGGACGGATATACCAGCTAAGCTGGTTGTGGTGCCGCTGCCATAGCCAATCCCAAAAACTCGGAACAGTAAATGCCACGGCGATGAATAGTATAATCAGGCCAGCAAACAAGATGGCGATGAATGTGTCATACTTTTTTATCACAGTCATCATACGATAAACTATACCACTATATTATAACTACTCAAAGTATTTCTTGAGCGTCACCGTATCCCCCACCCGCGCTTCGCGTGTGGTTTTCAGGTTGGTGACGATGTAGCCGGGTAGCAATGTTTCCTTTCCGGAATATTCAGTCGCCCTAATTGCTCCACACATAGTGTTGTTAGTATTTTATTCTATTTTATAAATAATGGCATCTCATTCTTAGCTCACTGCGCCTTCGGCAAAAAACCGCGCGCCACGAGCGCCTGCCAAGCCGTATCCGCCGAGAGAGATGGCGGCTGCGGCGTTGAAAATCCCTTATCGGGATAGGTCTTTATCCGCTCATAATCACCCAGCATCAACGTCAGCATCATAGTCGCACTGCCATAGGTTGCCTCATATAACTGATAATATGCTTCTACTGTTGTCGGCTGACTAGTTACATACAGTCGCGGCCGCGGGTGCGGCCACTGAGCCTCGGCAGTTGCCAAAAATCGACGCGTCATATACGGTTTATGGATTAAAATGATATCCTTAGCCTGGATTGCCGCCCCCGCCAGCAACTGAGCCGAACGAGTGATGTTTTCGCCGGTATTAGCAGCGTGGTGTTCACACAGGATTGCCGAGTTCGACACCGCCAAACGTTGGAGCTGCCGCCCCAGCAGCGTTGCTTCGGTTTCTGTTGCCCCATGATAGGGATTAGCAAATCCTGACACCACGATCCGTTGACTCACTCCCGCATGATATAGCTCGGCCGCTCGCTCGGCACTATCGATCATAGCTCCCGCACCGCCGATCACGATAGCATCCGCCCGCGCCGGCAGCCGACTCTCAATGCAAAGATACTCCCACAATACCCGGAGGTGATACCAGTCTTGATCGGTGAGCGCTAGCTGGCTACGTGACATGTGTCCGCTCTCGAGACTTTTTCAACGTCACCGTATCACCCACCCGCGCTTCACGCGTGGTCTTGAGGTTGGTGACGATGTAGCCGATTTCGCCGGTGCCAAGCAGTGGGTCGGGCTGCATGGTTGGGCTCAGGTGTCCTACCTCCAGAGCAAGGCCACGGGCGCCGGTGGCCATCATGGTGATGTCTGCGCCTTTCGGTATTGTGCCATCTACCACGCGCACGTAGAGGATAACCCCCCGGTAGTCGTCGTAGTAGCTATCAAAGATCAGGGCGCGGGTTGGTATGCTCGGCGTCTTGCCATCTTGCGCAGCCATGCGCTCAGCCTGCACCGCTAGTGGCGATACTGGTGCTGGGATGCGCTCGACAATAGCCCTCAGCACCTGCGGTACATTCTGCCCGGTCTTGGCCGAAATATGAATAATATCGCTTTCATTACAGCCAAGCAGATTAATCACCTGCTTAGACACGCGTGGCACATCGGCCGCTGGCAGGTCAACTTTATTGAGCACCGGGATGATGGTGAGGTCCTGCTCCATCGCCAAGTACACATTCGCCAGCGTCTGCGCCTGAATCCCCTGGCTGGCATCCACCACCAGCACCGCACCTTCGCAGGCCTGCAAGCTACGCGATACTTCGTAGCTAAAATCTACGTGGCCGGGGGTGTCAATCAGGTTGAGGTCGTAGGTGCCGGGCTGGGGCGCGGTGTTTCTGTCCCCGTCAATTGAACCAACAGGCGATACTAAGCGGGTGGCAGTCGACGGGGCGGCACCCGCTTCTGAAGAAGTTACGTACTCATACTTCATCCGCACCGGAGCGAGCTTGATGGTAATCCCCTTCTCGCGCTCCAGATCCATGCTATCGAGCAACTGCTGCTTCATATCCCGCTTGGTAACGGTGCCCGTCAGCTCCATCATGCGGTCGGCCAAGGTACTCTTGCCATGGTCGATATGGGCGATGATGCAGAAATTACGGATATGTTCCATACGCTAGCGTTTCCAGTTCCAGCCAAGGTTAATCCGCCCAAAGAAGATCTGCCGCAGCCGATTGAGCACTGGCTCAGCCTCTTTGAGCCGCAGCCGCCGGCTGAACCATATATAAACCGCAAAACTCACTACCGTGATCATAATAAATTTCGGGAAAGCAAGGAAGAAACTCTTATCGTTCGTACCAAAGGGAATCATCACCACGCTCAGGTAGGCAGCCAAACCAGTTGGCACTGCAGCAATGACCATCTTGTAGATACTGTTGACGAAGCCACGATCAAACAGCCTCGGCATGCGCCGCCCCATGAAGAAGAAGAGGACAATCACCTCCACTACAGCAGTGATAGACTGTGCCCAAGCTAGGCCGTAGCCTGGGTTTTGGTTCTTCGACCAGAGATTTACCAGGATAATCGCCAGGATAATGTTAAACCCAATCGCAAAGAACGAGATATAAAGCGGTGTCTTGGTATCCTGCTGCGCGTAAAAGCTACGGGCTGCAATATGATAAATCGTGCGGAAAAATATCGTCAAAACAAGCACACCAAGAAAGCCCGATATCACCGGGTCGCCCCCGTTATGGATAAAGCTCACCACATAGCCCCGTGCAAAGTAAGTAATGACTGCCACTGGCAATGCCAACCAAATAATCACCCGGATCATCACCTGCAATTCTTTGCGGAAAAGATCCTCGCGCCCTGCCCCCAGATGCTCCGTCATTTGTGGGAAGGCTGCGTTACTAATCGCCACGCCGATCAAGTTCACAGGCATCAATGACAATGCCGATGCCTGCTGGTAGGCCCGCACCGTCCCATCAGCCATGCGCGAAGCAAGGTTTGTCTCCACGAGACCATTAAGATAATCGATCCCTTGGTCGAGTGAGCGCGTCCGCAGCAAGCGGAGCACCTGGCGAAAGCTCTTGTTCCTCCGCCTGATCGTAAAGCGGTAGTCAAAGTCCAGCCCCAGTAGGCCGATCGAGCTCACAATCAACTGCAGCACTGAGCCTAGCACCACACCCAGTGCCACACCCATAATGCCACCCTCAAACACTTGCCAGCCAAAGATATTGATACCATTCGTAAAGAAGGTTGCACCAATGATGATACCAATATTGTAGATCGTTGGTGCTAACGCGTAGAAGGTAAAGCGCCCAATCGCCTGCTGCATGCTCGCAATGACGGTAGAGATAGAGAAGAGGAATGGATTGACCGCAATCACGCGCATCATACTCACCGCCAGGCTCCGCCCCGACTCGCTGAGCCCCGGCCCCACCACGACGTTCACCAGCGGCTCAGCAAAGATCATAATCAAAATACTCGCCGCTAAGGTGGTGAGTGCCAAGAAGTTAATCAAGCTCGAGCTCAGATCCCAGGCAGATTGCTTATTGCCCGATGCTAGACGCTCATTAAACACCGGTATAAAGGATACACTCAATGCCCCAGACACCAGCACAAAGAACATGAAATCGGGGATGGTAAAGGCTACAGTATAGGCATCAGCACCCACTTTGTAGGTGTCGTAATACATTCCATTAATAAGCCGCTCACGATACATCCCTAAGACGCTCGATAGCAGCGTCGAGCCTGCCAGGAGGGCAGCAGCATTCTTGATGTTTAGTTTGCTATTTGCTTTGGCGACGACTGAGCGGACACGCCGACGATTTGCTCCATGTGCCACTGGTACCTCCCTGCTCCTAATGGAGCTTGGCCTCCGTTGGCAAAGTGGCATCTGCCATCGCAGCCTTAGCTTCGTCTTCTTCTAGTGTTTCGTGAACAAGCAGCTCATCTTTGAGCTTTTCAAGCGCTGGACGGTTGTGCGAGAGGACAATCTCAGCACGGCGAGAAGCCTCTTTGATAAGCGCCTCTACCTCGTGGTCAATCGCCTCAGCAGTCGCATCGCTATATGGCCGCTCGTGAGTGATCTTGTCAAACACCATACCACCATTATCTTCATGGAAGACCTGGTCGCGGAGCTTTGCACCCATGCCCTGCTCAATCACCATATCACGGGCGATCTCCGTCGCTTTGCGTAGATCACTGCCCGCTCCCGTCGTAATACCATCATCACCATAGATCAGCTTCTCAGCAATCCGCCCACCCATCGCCCGAGCAAGTATGTCCTTAAATTCATACACATTGGTGTAGCTCTTATCCTCTGGAGGTAAGAACCATGTCACGCCGCCCGTACCACCACGCGGGATGATGGTCACCTTATGTACCGGATCGCTATCCGGTAAGACGTGCCCCACAATAGCGTGGCCAGCTTCGTGGTACGCCGTGAGTTCCTTCTCGTGGTCGGTCATTACCTTAGCTTTGCGCTCGGGGCCAATCGCCACCTTCTCAAAGGCCTCGGTCAGGTCTTGATTAGTGATCGTCTTCTTGCCACGGCGCGCTGCAATAATTGCTGCTTCGTTGGCCATGTTCGCGAGGTCGGCACCACTGCTACCGGCTGTCTTGGCAGCAAGCTTGTCGAGATCGACCGATGCATCAGTTGGTTTGTTCTTGAAGTGCACCTTGAGGATTGCCTCACGGTCTTTGCGCTCGGGTAGGCTAATCGTCGTATGGCGGTCAAAGCGGCCTGGGCGCAACAGTGCTGGGTCAAGCACATCGGCTCGGTTGGTTGCCGCTAGGATAATCACGTTTGTATCAGCCTCAAAGCCGTCCATCTCTACCAAGATCTGGTTCAGCGTCTGCTCGCGCTCGTCGTGGCCACCGCCCATGCCAGAGCCACGCTTGCGCCCCACAGCATCAATCTCGTCAATGAAGATAATAGCTGGCGCATTCTTCTTGGCCTTAGCAAAGAGGTCACGTACCCGGCTTGCCCCCACACCAACAAACATCTCCACAAACTCTGAGCCACTAATGGAAAAGAACGGCACATTAGCCTCGCCTGCAACAGCTCGTGCCAACATCGTTTTACCAGTACCAGGGTTACCAACAAGGAGAATCCCTTTGGGAATCTTAGCGCCGAGGCTCTGATATTTCTTGGGGTGCTTGAGGAAGTCCACCACCTCTTGCAAATCCTGCTTGGCGTTTTCGTTGCCAGCAATGTCATCAAATACTACCCGCTCTTTATCAAGGCCATACAGCTTGGCCTTACTCTTGCCAAAGCCCATCGCTTGGCTATTCTGCCCCTGAGCTTGGCGCATCATAAACATAAAGAGAACACCAAACAATACAACCGACAGGACAATTGGTGCGAGATTCCAAAACAATAGGCCCGTCTGTGACTCATTTTGCACCTTCACCTCTGTTTTGTCGTGCTTGAGTCCTTGGGTATAGATAGTGCCATTTTCTTTGAGGCTACGCTCGGTTGGTTTAGACTGGCCTTTGGGCGTAACGGTCAGCTCATTGCCTTGGATCTCGATCTTGGCAATTTTGCCATTATTTGCCCGGTTCACTACATCCGAGAGCGGTACCTCCTTGAGGTTGGCCTGCGGCGAATTAATCGCCCAAAATGCCAGCACACCCAGCACCACAATCGCCCAAAACAGCCCTAGACGCAGGGCATTGGTCGCTTTCGACGGTTTTTTATTCATCAGGGAACTCACTCCTTTCGTTCGCTTGCATTCTCACACGGTAATCTGATCTATTGTACCACTTCTACAGTGAATTGCCGAGGGCCAAACTGCAAATACACGCCATCGCCCACCACATGGCGGCTGCCTGGGCGAGCAGTCTTGATGGCCAGCACCGCACGCTCAAGCCGCGGACGGGTTGGGCGCGGCGCACCTGCCCACATAATCATCGCACCCAATAGTTCCTGAGCGCTTGCTTCGTCGATCATAATAAATCCATAGCGCTCAGCCGCAAACTGTGGTAAGAGGTGTTGCACTTCATCATTAATGGTGTGGCGCAGGGCGAGTTGCCGATGTCGCAGCGCGGTAATCCGCGCCGCCTGCTCTGCCGTGAGGAGCCGCTGAATGCAGCGCCGCAGCCGATTGCGTGTGTAGCGGTCACTCACATTTGTCTCATCCTCCACCCATTCCAGGCGACGAGCCAGTGCATAGGCACGGATATCTGCCTTGCGCCAGCCCAGTAGTGGCCGCTCCACCCCAGGGCGGTTCAGCACAGCCAGCCCACGCCAGCCCGTCCCACGCACCAGGTTAAGCGCCACCGTTTCTACTAAATCGTCCAAATGATGCGCCGTTACCACTGGTGCTTGGTACTGCGCTGCTGTATCGAGCAAAAAATCATACCGAGCCTCTCGCGCTGCTGCCTCGCTCGCATTCGGCCCAAGCTCAAGCTGAGTAGACACAAAGGGTAGTCCATAGCGCGCCGCCAGTGCCGCCACAAAGCGCGCATCCGCCGCCGACGCCTCGCCCCGAATCCCGTGGTCGACGTGCGCCACAATCAATGGCTCCGCTGCCTGCGCTGCCATCACATCCAAGAGCACCACACTATCCACACCACCAGACACTGCAACAAGATATGCCATGGCAATAGTATATTCATTTTGCAAAGAGGAGTAAATACTAGTTTTATTATGCGCAATATGCTAGGCGCAAGACACAAAACAAGCCGCCCGGGAGGAGGAACGGCGGCTTGCGTAGTAAGGGAGGTGGTAGCGTGTGCTACTACGGGTAGTATGCCCCGCCTTGCTTAAATGGAGCTGAAAGTGGACACTCTTTGCTATTTTAGCAATACACCGATGCAAGCCAGCGCGGCAGAGTCTTCACCAGTGAGCTTCTTATAGGCTCTAGAGTCTCGCAATGTGGTCGCAGCTTTTCGTCATATACAGCAAAGCAATGGGCTGCGCCCTATGCAATTTGCATCATAATATTCTCTGTTTTTATGAAGAATGCGGTAGTATATTCAATTTTTCTTTTTCTCCTAATCACCCAGGTTTTAGCAATTTCTACTCTTTTCCTCTATACCGCTCTACTCTCAGAAGTAGCAGAGAATAGAAAGACTAATCCGATGGTGTCGAGCTATAAGCTCAAACTCCTAGGTTATTAAGAAGGCAAAAATACCTCAGCTACAAAAACAGATTTCTCTACTTACGCGACAGCTTACTTGCCGCCGTTCGCACTGCCTCGCTCCACGTCAGGAAAACGTGTGGGAGCTCTGCTAGCTGCTCAGCAGTGAGGTCGTGCTTGATAGCGAGCGTGACCTCTTGGATGAGTTCACTAGCACGTGGAGCGACGATCGTCCCGCCGAGCAATACCCCTTGTTTGTCACTAATCAGCTTGACGAACCCCTCACGGAAGTCACTCGTATTGCTGCGAGCAATCATACCGAGCGGTACCAACACCTTATTAATCTTGAGGTCGCGCTTAATACAGTCATCTTCATTAAAGCCCACACTAGCTACTTCTGGATAGATAAAGGTGGCGCGCGGCACTAGCTCGTAGTCGAGCGTCATTTGCGATTTAGGGTGAAGGATGTTGTGCGCTGTTAGCCGGCCCTCGCTCAAGACGGTGTGGGTTGGCACATCATTACCTAGCACGTGGCCCGCCGCATAGATATGCCGCACGTTGGTTTGGAAGAATTGGTTGACCTCAACACCGCCATCGGACGAATACGTTACCTCGGCATTATCAAGCCCAATATCAATGGTCGGCTCTGGCTTTGTTGCCACCAAAACACGCTCTACTTCCATCGTCCGCTCAATACCACCACGGATGTATTGGACGATCACATTACCACTTGGGCCACGCATGAGGGAGCGAATCGTCGTTTGCGTTAGGACCGACAGTGGTTGGTCGCGCTGCAGGAGGCTGCTCACTGCCTCACTTACCTCTTCGTCCTCAGTTGGCAAAATGCGCGATGACTGCTCTGCCACCGACACCGTGCTACCAAAGGTCGCAAAGAAATGCGCGAGCTCAATCGCCGTCGTCGTCGCACCAATGATCAACAAGCTACGTGGCGGGCGGCTCAGCTTGAGGGCGGTACGCGGCGTGAGCCAGTCGATCGTCTCAATGCCCGCAATCGCTGGCTGGGTCACGTGTGCCCCTGTTGCGATCAAAATATGCCCTGCCGTCACTTCATGATCACCAATCGTTACAGTGTGCTGGTCACGTAAGACACCTTTGCCGTAGAATGTGTCAATTCCTTGCTGGTTATAATAGTGCTCGTTATCGCCCGCGCCAGTCCGCTCTACCACTGTATTTTTCCAATGCTGGATGGCCGGATAATCAAAATCAACTCGCGATGTATCGAGCCCAAACTGGTGACCCTGTTGGATGCGGTTATAGAGCTGTGCCACACCCAGCAACGTCTTGACGGGGATATCTCCCCAATTAGGCGCACCACCACCAAAGATGTCTGCCTCAATCAGCCCCACCTTCTTATCTGCCCGGGCTGCCACCAACGCTGCAGTACTGCCAGCTGCACCACTACCCAGCACCAACAAATCATAATCGTAGCGTGGTCGTCGTATCATGTGGTGGTTCTCCTTAACTCCTGATTGGGCGTTTTCTCTATTATACCACTGGCCTGGGCAAAAAAGAACGCCAAAACACTCGCCTGAGCCCTAGCCTTCTTGCCAATTCTCTGCTATAATGCGTCATGTTTGGCACCGTAGCTCAGCCGGTTAGAGCGCAGGACTCATAAGCCTGAGGTCACTGGTTCGATCCCAGTCGGTGCTACCAGATATGATAGGCGGCGTACGATGAGTGCGCCGTTTTTTACTTATGATCACTACCTAGCTCCAGTGTATAAGTGAATACCATAAAGAAATATTCAGTCTTGGGATCGAGACAAAAAGCATGCGAGGATAGGGTGCAATGGAGTACGGAGTGCCTAATCACTCATCGCGTGCATCATCCTCTATAATCAAAAGCACCTCAGGTACATCGCCCAAGGTGCTTTCGATCGTTTAGAGTTCTACCTCTGCTAATTTGCTGTGGCGCGCGGCAATGAATGCCCGCAGCTCTGCCATACTACGCGACCGATTCCAGGTGGCGAGTATGGTTTCTTTCGTCTTTTTTCGCATATCTACCCTCTTTTTTGTGTTGTCATTATCGACCTACCTCGATCCTAGCATATATACGAACAAAATGCAAACAAATTATTTCTTATTTTAGTTTTTTTGTTTATCCCTGTTATCTCGGTATCCCTCACCATTCTAGGGCGGCCCTTTGCTTGTCGTGCTTTACGCCACCTCTCAGGCTATTTTGTTACCTCTCCCACGCGCTTGCCCCTAAATCGTTCACCAAGATGACCCGAGCCATTGCTGGCTACATCAGAGATATGCACAACGCTCACTGGTTCATGCCTGAAGTGAGACTCCACCAACTCGCATAGCACTCATGGCACACTGCTAACCATCAGTAGTAGGGCTAATAGGGTGCTGAGACCAGCGCCAAACTTATTCTTCTTTCCACCTTCCCAAGACACCAAAGCAAAAACCCTACCGTGTGGTAGGGTCCTTACCTTGGTTGCGGGGGCAGGATTTGAACCTGCGACCTGTTGGTTATGAGCCAACCGAGCTAACCGGGCTGCTCCACCCCGCGTTACGATTCTTATTCTACCAGTGAGGGCTGCTCACTGTCAAGTATTCTGCGCTCTTACTGGCTATTTATCTTTTTGTTGAGCCTGTTGTTCGGCCGCACCACCAAAGAGGAAGGTAATCCACTGCTCGAGGTTGCTGTTCTGCGCATCGGGGTTGGTAGTCTTATCGGTTGGTGGGTCGTGCGCCTCGGGGCTGTTCTTAGGTAGCACGATCACCTTCTCGCCAGGTGCCACCAAGCCAAGCTTCTCGCGGGCAGCAAGTTCTTTGTACTCGTCACTCTCGCGGAAGTTCTTTTGGTATTGCAAGGTTTGCGTCTCGAGCTCGGTGAGGACGAGCTGCCGCCGTTTCGTCTCTAGCTCGCGCTGCTGCGTGTAGTTCTGCTGGAGACGTGCTACCGACTGCCAGGCAAGGTATGTCGCAATTACAAGCGCCAGCGCCAGCACAACGGTATTGAGCTGGAGATAATCATGCTTGATCTTGTAGATGATGTGGCGCTTGGTAGTGTCGCTGAATACAAACTTCATAGGCTTCTATTATACCGTAGGTCGCGTAGTTGTTGCAAAAGCTGCGGGCCAGCAAAAAACACGCTGCGCACCACAATTTTGGTTAAAAATCGCTCATAGACTTGCCAGGTGTCGACCTCTGTGCTATAACCAATGCAAGATGACATACAAACAACCTTCTCATAGGGCTGTGCTTGAGAGCAGCTCAGTTTTACTAGTAACACCAGAAACAGTAGTTCGTGCTGCGACACATGCAGCAGCACGGGTAGGCAAACTAGCGATACAAGGCAAGTTATTTGATGACAGCACCATTCCTCATTCGGCCGATCATGAACAAACCGAGCCTATACCCGCAATACACCCCAACACTCATACTACAGGTGGCTCTACCTCTGAAACGCAGCCAAAGAAGCCTACATTCGATGATCTCCTTGCCCGACAACGCTCTGTTAATGCGCTTGAGCGCAAACGCACTCGTCATCCCACCCCCGAACTTGTCAATGCTTGGCGAGAGCTTGATCACGCCATTGCCGACCATCTCTTTGGCATGTCACCACAAGAATATGAAAAGTGCCGCACTGAGGCGACGGAGCAATTCTATGCAATCGTTGCATACCGCCGAAAAGTACGTGATGCTACTAAAGCCTCTCACCCATCCCAAACTGCCGCTCAGCACAGCAATAGGCCACAGCGAAGCGCACCAGAAAGATTATTCAGCCCCCAGGATGCCGCCGCTGGAGAATATGTAGTGCGTCCAAAACTACCAAAAACCCCTAAGAAGCTCGACTACTAGTAGCATATACGCCAACAATACGGTATAATGTGGCAAGTGGATCTGGGGGCGTAGCTCAGTGGTCAGAGCAGCGGGCTCATAACCTGTTGGCCGCTGGTTCAAGTCCAGCCGCCCCCACCATTGCAAAGATTAGTCATAGCACGCCCATAGTGGCGTGTTTTTAGTATCCTCTCGTACCCCTCTCGCCGTGATAGGTACAAAATAAAAGAAAACCACAATTCATACCCAGCATCGCTCTCTAGCGCTCTGAGTAGTGCGAGAGCGTGCCTCTCCATACGAGACTTAGTTTCTCATCACGCGGTATAGGCTCACTCTCTTCATCTCATACTCCGCTTACTTTGTAATCCTCGCATATATCAAGCCAACAAAAAGACCCTTCCGTTATAGAAAGGTCTTTTTCATATACACGTGTCCGGGTTATTTGGTTGCTTTAGCAGCCTTCTTGGTGGGCTTTGCTGCGTCTTTCTTGGCAGCAAAGGGGAATTTGTTGCGCGAGTGCTCCTTCACATAGTAGCCCTCAGGCATGTCACACGGCTCACCTTTGCCGTTGTTTGGTGATTTGCAAAAGTAGTAAATCGTCCGCTTTACGCCACCGCGCAATACCGCATCTTTTTGCGTGTGCAAGTAGTATGTAGTACCATTCGAACTAGTATATTTGTAAGCCATAGTGCTCCTCCTATTTGATCTTACAAAACCTAGCCTACATGCTCACAAAATGGATGTCAACACTTTGGCAGCGATTTTTTACAGAGATGGCGACCGTGGACGCGCGATTTTGCTTTTTGCTTATGGTTATTGTGTATGATAGATGTTGGTACTATTTTTGTACGATAAACAGGGGTCAAGCATAAATTTTATGGAGCGTCTAACGAACGCTCGCTCAAGGCCATCATGTGTGTTGTACGTGTTGTAAATTATGTTGTGATTTTTTATTTTTTGGCGATTTATTTCGCTGCTCGGTACTGAATGCGCAGCATGATACGCAGGATAATCATCCCCACGATACGCCCAAGAATGGCCGAGATAACCACGCCAGTGAGGAGAATCGTCCAGCCGGCAAAGTCGGGCGACCATAGTGGTGCGCTGAAGTTGTAGTGGTAGAGGCTGGTGTCGGGCATTTTGGCAGTTTGGAGGCCAGCATTGGTACTGCTGAGCTTGCCCAGCTCTTCGTAGACGCAGCGTACATAGTCGATCGACCAGCTATGGAAGCGTGGCTTACACACTGCATCGGCCTTGGCGTTGGCGGTCTGGCCAGCGCGGTTGGTGGTGCTCATCGAGGCGTTAAGCGCAGCCTTAGCGTCGCGATTGTACTGCTCTTGTAGGTAGATTGGGCCAGTATCGGCATTCATATGAGCCGAGGCATACTGCTGCAGGTCGGCGATGCGCTGGCGGATCTGCTCCATATTGCCCGCCTTATCTGCCGAGAGAACTGCCCGCCGCCGCTCGGTCATCCCCACATTATTGAGCCGCAAAAAGGTCGCAGACAGCACAAGCAGCACCATAAGTAGTAGCACCAAGTGCCACATCTTGATGCGTCGGAGCCGCTTCATCGAGCGCTTGACTTGCTGTTTGTTTGCCATGCTATGTACCCTACGTATGCCCACTTATGCTTTGGCTCTAGTATAGCATAACCTCAATATTGAACCCAGTAGCGCGAGGTGGAGCGATCACGCTCCTTAGCTACCTCTGGTGGTTTTGTGCCAGAGGCGGTACAATGGAAGGTATGAATATCTACTTCTCTGGAATCGGCGGCGTGGGCCTGGGGCCATTGGCTGAGTTGGCGCACGATGCAGGGCACCATGTGCTTGGCTCGGATAGTCACATTGGGCTTGAAACACAAGAGCTCGAGCAGCGTGGCATTTCCGTCTCACAAGACCAAACAGGCGAATACCTGGCCTATCGCCACGAGCAAACCCCCATCGATTGGTTTATCTATACAGCAGCTTTGCCGCCCGACCACCCCGAGCTCGTCTTAGCACACCGACTTGGCATCTATACCGCTAAGCGTGATGAGCTCCTCACTTATCTCATCAACGAAAAAGACCTCCAGCTCATCGCCATCGCGGGCACCCACGGCAAGACGACGACAACTGGCCTGATGGTCTGGGCGCTGCGTCAGCTGGGCGAGCCCGTGAGCTACTCGGTGGGCACCACGCTGAGCTTTGGCCCTAGTGGGCACTATGTGCCAGGCAGCCGCTACTTTGTATATGAATGCGATGAGTTTGACCGCAACTTTTTGCAATTCCACCCTCATCTCACGCTACTGACCTCTGTGGACTACGACCATCCTGACACCTACCCTACCAAGCAGGATTACACCGATGCCTTTAGCCGCTTCCTCGAGCAGAGCGAATATACCATCATGTGGCAGCACGATGCTGATGCAGGCGTTGTGCCACCACGGCGACGGGCGCGTGTCTTGGAAGATGAGGATGTGCAGCAATTTACCCTCGCAGGGGCGCACAACCGTGCAAATGCAACACTGGTAGCAACGGCATGTAAGCAGCTCAGGCTTGGCTCACCCGAGCACATTCGGGCGGCTATCAATACCTTCCCGGGGGTGCAGCGGCGCTTTGAGCGGCTTGGGGCTGGGCTGTATAGTGATTATGGCCACCACCCGGTAGAGATCGCCGCAACGCTGCAGATGGCACGAGAATTATCCGACCACGTTGTGCTGGTGTACCAGCCACACCAGAACGTCCGCCAGCATGAGATCCGTCAGCAATACACCGATTGCATGGAGCGCGCCGAGCAAATCTACTGGCTGCCAACCTACCTCAGCCGCGAAGACCCAGCCCTGCCTATTCTCACTCCACAGCAACTGACCGAGCAACTAACAAACCGTAGCAGCGTCCACTACGCCGAGCTAGATGATGCCCTGTGGCACGCTATCCAAACTGCCCGCGCCGAGGGCAAGCTTGTGCTCTGCATGGGAGCAGGTACGATTGATGGCTGGGTGCGGCAGCGGCTCGCGCAACAGGGGTAAGTGCCTACCTCAAACTATCTACACCTGTCGCAGCTGAATCATTGACAAGTATTCGCCTACTGTTAGTTCCTGTGTGGTAACTGTGATGGATTATAGCATCATCAAACCATACGCAATCTACCGATCATCCCCACTACCCCGCAGCTGACCGCGCTGCTGGCGGCTGGCGAGCTTGGCGTTGTTGCGCTGAGCAACCTCCTCAAGACTCGAACCAAGCAGGTGCGCCACTGCCGTTACATACCACAAGATATCGCCCAGCTCTTTGATAATCGCTTGCTTATCTAACTCTGTTATCTCACCCTTCTGGTCGCGCAGGAGCTTCTTAAACTTCTCAAGCACCTCGCCCGATTCGCCACCCAGACCTAGCACCATACCCATTAGTTGGGCGTTGGCATCACCGTAGGCATAGTCACTGCTCAGGGTAGTGATTGCTTGCTGTGCGTAGTCGTCGATCTTCATATATCCTCCTTGTTATTGATCCAAAACGTCGTCAAATTCCTCAAAAAAGTACGGGTCGCGAAAGAACACCCGTGCTACAATTTGCTCCACCGCCGGTGCAAGCGCGTACTGCGCCAGTTTGTGTGGGCGTGCCCAGATAAGCCGTTCGTGCGGAGTGATATCATCAGTCGCCCCATAAAACACATGAGCAAGCGTGGTCGAGAGAATTGCCTTGTCTGCCCAAACACGAATATAGCATTCGCCCGCATGCTGCAGCGCGAGATCAACAGTGCCAAGCTTTTCCGCTGCTTCGCGTTGAGCCGCCGCTTGGATAGATCTATCATCGATATGGAGCTTGCCGTAAGGGAGCGTCCAGGTATCGATGTAGGGCTGCTTGGTGCGCTGCTGCAGCAAGACGTCTCCATTGCTATTTTGCATCACCAGCATAGTTACGACCTTGGGCTGGGTCCGAACCAGCATAGTGTCTGTACTTACCCGATCGACATACGCCAAACCACGCGGTGCCAGGCTATAGCCACCTGGCACTTTTTGGACGAGCTGGTGACGAAGCAGCACCTTGAGATGATAGCTAAAGAGATTGGTATCCACCCGTGACGGGCGCAGATCACGAAAGCGAGCCATCTTGCGGTAGCACAGCACACTGAGAATTCGCCTTTGGATGTGGTGATTAATTATATTTTGCTCAAACATATTTGACTCAAATCCTCATGACTGACATATATATGTTAGCACGCTATACTGGAGCTGAGTCAACCTTTAGCCGGGAGAGAAATATGCCACAATGTCAACGAAATAGCGAGCATAGAGGATATAACAACATAGCAGAAACCAGCAGCTCACCTCATCCTACCACTGTAGAATCTATCGGATACGCCGCACAAGTGCAAAGTGAAAGTGCCCCACCACAGCAGCAAAAGTACGCAAAGCCTCCAAAAGAAATCGAACGCAAGTTTATTATTGACCCAACATCAAGCACCTTCGCAAGAGAAGTCTTGGCCGGAAAGAGTCTTGATGATTTTGACCATACTACTCTCCGTCAAGGTTATCTAGCAATTCGCGACGATGGCGGCGAAGAACGCATCCGAAGCTTTGGTGATATGTATTTTGAGCGCACAATGAAATCTGGTGGCGATCTCGTCCGCGAGGAGGAAAACACCCCTCTCAGCTGCGAGAATTTCGCAGCACTATGGCCTCGCACTGCAGGAGCACGAGTCGAAAAAACACGCTATCAAATTCCCTATCAAGGAGTTGTACTTGAGCTTGATATCTATCATGGCCAACTTGCTGGTTTGTGCGTCGGCGAGGTTGAGTTTTCTGGCGAAGATGAAACAGCAGCACGAGCTGCAGCAAACGCATTTGGTACTCCTGCCTGGGCTCAGCACGATGTCACTGCAGATGAGTGCTTCAAAAACAAGCGACTTGCCACTAGCAGTACAATACCGGTTTTTTACGAGCAGTGAGGTGTCGCTCGCACGCAGCCAATCGCTTTCCCCTCACTCATCCAGCGCTGTTCGTAGGCGGTGAGCGTCTTGTATTCATCGGGTAGTGACGACTCGTGGAGATCGAAGGATAATTCGCGAATCGACCACTGCCAGGCGACGAGCTGCTCCAGGCTCCAGCAAAAGAAATCACGATCGTCATGCTTGAGTAAAAGCGAGCCACCCGGCCGTAGCAGCTGCTCGTACTGGCGCAAGAATGTTGAATGAGTAAGACGCCGGCCAGCGCTGCGCCGCTTGGGAAATGGATCGGGAAAGGTCACCCACAACTGCTTGAGTGAGTGAGCAGCAAAGAGCTCGCCAATCTGATCGGCCCGAGCTCGCACAAACAGCACATTGGTAATGCCGCGCTCGAGCGCCACGTATGCACCTTTTTGCAAGCGATCGCCCTTAACGTCCAGCGCCACAAACACCTCATCCGGATGCTGCGCCGCCAACTCCACACTAAACATCCCAGTACCAGCGCCAATCTCGAGCATCGTCGCACTCTGCCGCAGGTCTGGCGCTGCCTGACACCATTCCTCATACTCGTAGCAGTTGGCGGCGTTATGAAACTTAGCAAAGCGATATTTCTTGCGTTTGCGGGTGATGATAAATTGCTGAGGGTCAAGATACGTCATGAGTCTATTATACCTGAATCACATGGCCTCTTTCGCGGGTGACCCTACGCTCCACGTTATCTGGGTGAGGTGTGAGAACTCACTATCTGTCTAGCATGTTTTTCACTCGAGCAGTGAGAACCGCTCTAAAAAATGTTGTAATACTTGCATCACTGAGTAAGATTCTAACTTATTCTCAGGTTATTATGCCCTACCTGAGTCGTTCCACCACCCCATCAGATAGCACTCGTACTAAGCGTGATGGTGGCGTATTAGTCGGCACAGTGCCACCATCATAATAGTAATCGACACCATTACCAAAGTACGCACGAGCCTCGGCAATAGTGCGAGCGGGCGGCCGCCCCTCGAGATTAGCACTGGGGGCGATCAACGGACCAGTCTGGCGCAAGACCGCCTGGAGCCACGGCAGCTGCGGCTGGCGATAGGCCAGCATATCATTAGCGCGGCGGAGCCACCGCGGAGCATGGGGCGAGTCGAGCAGAATACTCGTTGGTTGAGAAGTGTTAAGCGACGGTAAGGTGGGCACATCGGCATACGTTTGGCTGGCATCAGCCACAAGGATGATGGATGATTTATTGCTATCACGCTGCTTAAGGCGATATACCCGCGCTACTGCCGCTTCGTCATCTGCCCGGGCAACAATGCCATACAGCGTATCAGTCCGGAGTACTGCCACGCCACCACGCTGCAAGGTAAGCACAAGCTGGTTTAATTCATTATTCACATCTGT
This sequence comes from uncultured Candidatus Saccharibacteria bacterium, assembly GCA_938036625.1. GTDB lineage: Bacteria > Patescibacteriota > Saccharimonadia > Saccharimonadales > Saccharimonadaceae > Saccharimonas. The sequence continues at coordinate 22,538 of CALHQH010000031.1, forward strand.
TATACTACCATATTATGAAGCCAATTACCTCACCCGAGCTCACCGCACTAGAGATTATTATCATTATTGTCGTGGCAATTGCATTGTATTGGTTGGGGCCGCGCGTGGTAATGTGGCTGACACGGCATGCCTTCGTTACCACATATCAGCGCACGCTGCCCAAGAAGGACCTCGAGAAACGTCACAAGACGCTGGGCGGGCTCTTTGCTAATGTGTGGCGCATTATTGTGGTGGTGATTGCGGGCTATGCTATCTTTACTCATTTTTTCAATAGCGCAGCTCTTGCGCCGCTGTTTGCAAGCGCAGGGATTATTGGTGTCGCCTTCGGGTTTGGCGCGCAGTCACTCGTTAAGGATTTTCTCTCCGGCGTATTTATTATTAGCGAAAACCAGTATCGGGTGGGAGATATCATTGAGATCGATGGCTTTGGCGGGACGGTCGAGCGGATCGGTGTACGCTCCACAGTGATCCGCGACGTTGAGGGCAACGTCCACTTCTTCCCTAATGGCGTCGTGCAGCATGTCATCAACAAGACGATGGGCTATAGCAAAGTATACTTCACCATTACCGTTGCGCCTGATACCAACATTAGTACCGCTAGCGATATCATCAATCGGATTGGCGAAGAAATCTCTGGTGAGGAAAAATGGCAGCACAAGGTAATCGAGCCACCGCACTTCGATATCCTTGGCGACTTCAATGCGTCGTCGATTAGCCTCGTCGTCTCTGGCAAAACTCAACCATCCGACCAGTGGGCCCTCACGGCCGAGATGCGGCGACGGATCCTGCGCGAGTTTGAGAAGGAGCACATCGAGCTCGGCGCAGCCTCGCCAGGCAAGCACAAGTAACCTCCATTCGTCACTGCCTTCCTCTTGCGTATGCGTGCTCGCATTGCGATCAATTTGCACGGCGAATGGTCTTGATGATTGTCGTTCTAGCATCTCTATTGGTGTAGTATAATGCACTTATGAATCAGCAATTTCCCTCTTATCCTTATCAATCACAGCCGGCAACTCCAACGCCCCCAAGTAACCCTGCGCAACCAGCCGAGCAATTACCCGTTCAGCAGCCCGCGCCCCTTGTTGTCCAGCCAGCAACCCAGCCGGCGCCAGCAGCAATGGACGCCAACTATAGCAGTGTTTTTGACGGCACACCACTGGTTATGGCAACGCCCGTCTCGCACTATCACAACCGCACCGTCTTTAGCCAAGTGCCCTGCATTCTCGAATGGACGACGGCCAATCGTATCCGCGCCATCGACTTCGACTCCAAAACAAACCAAATGGTCGGCGTGGTACTCGATATCGATCCACAGCAGATTACCAAAGCAGCTGTCGAAGCAAGTTTTATCATTATATGGGTCAATGGCCAGCGTATTCAGTTCGACTTTGCTGGAGCGAGCGCCCAGCTGCTGACTGGCCTTGGCGCTGCAGTATCGCCAGGTATTGGTGGTGTTCTCTATGGACACAATGTCGAGCGTGCACTCGACAACGACTACGACTGGTGGTGGGCTGCCATTCAAGCCTACGCACCCTATGCTAAAATTATTGACGGCTTCGAGCGCGACGCGATGATTATCAACAATGGCGTCAACATTGGCCTCATCATGGCTTTTGTGACACCAATCATAGTAGTACTTATCGCCTTTATTATGGCATTATTATCATAAAACCAGATGACTCCAGCAAGCTGATTGACGTATTTTCTAATAAACTACAGCGCCCAAGACACCATATAATAGATACAGCAAATGCAGACATACTCCTGCATTGTTACTTCTATAGGAAGTCTACAACCAAAAATATATACCGCAAAACATATTCGTACTTGCCGATCTCAAGTTATATAGTATAATACTTCCATGAATCAGCAGCCCACGACACCTGTATACCCGCAAACCACCTTATACTACCCACCAACACCAGCTATGCAACCTGCACCACCAATTGGCCGAGCTCCTATCGCGGCAAACCCTCTCCCTCAGCCCATTATGCAGCCAATGCAGTTACCTACTGCCCAATCATTGCAACCTACTATTGAGGCTAGTTATAGCAGCGTCTTTGATGGCACACCACTCATTGCAGCAACATTTGTCTGGTATAGCACTGGTTATTTCAATGAGACACCCTGTGTTCTCGAATGGACGAGCACCAACCGTATCCGTGCTATTGATGTAGATGCTTCGATGGGTCAATCAATCGGTGTTATCTTTGACATCGACCCACAGCAGATTACCAAAGCAAGAACTGAGTCAAGCTTTATCATTGTCTGGGTCAACGGTCAACGCAACCAATTTAACTTTGCCGGAGCGAACACGCGATTACTCAACGCCTTGAGCGCCGGTGTGTCACCTGGTATGGGAATCCTTTATTATTCCCATACCGTTCAAGATGCTCTCAATAATCACTACAACTGGTGGTGGTGGAATATTCAGACATACGCACCATCTGCCAAATTCGTTGATGGTGACGACCAAGGACTCAAGATTGGTGTTGCTATTGGTCTTGCAATACCTTTCATGGCTTTTGTTCTTGCAGTTATTGTAGTTATTATACAGATGGCATCACACCACCCTTAAAGAACTCCCAGGTTTTGTGTTGAGCTTGAAGGTGCTAACGCAAAATCTGCGTAAGATAGTGGCCAACCGGAGCGACACAAGAATTTAATTCAATCTAGGCAAACTATTTGACCAATCTCCTCTGATGCGTCATAATGGGGAGCTATGAAGCGCACTTTTCTTGCTGTTGTTATAGTTGCTACTGCTGCACTTGGCTCTCCGGCCTATGCCGAGCCTGCTGCACCACTCAGCAACGATCAACTCACTCAAATAAAACAAAACTGCGTCCGCGTCAAGTCTACCCTGCGACGCATCCATGCCAACGACGGGCTTGTCCGGGTCAACCAAGGGCAGCAGTATGAGGTGATTGCCACCCGTCTGATGGCACCACTCAATAGCCGCATTGCCCTCAACCGGCTCGACGGTGTGGAGCTTGCCAAGACAACGGTAGAATACAATACTCAGCTTGCCGCCTTCCGCAGCGAATACCGCCAGTATGAGGAGAAGCTGTCCGAGTTGCTACGGACTGATTGCACCGATCAGCCCGTCGAGTTTTACTACCTCATCAAGCCAGTGCGTGAGCGTCGCAAGCGGGTGGCCGATGTTGCCTTGCGGCTCAACCAGCTACTGAGCCAGTACGGTTCGCAGTTTGATGTATTTTATAGTAAGCAATTCCCTGCCAAAAAGGAGGTGCCGAGTGCCCAGCAGCCAGCCCAGCCAGTCCAATAAACTCGACTTCGAGCACCAGCTGAGCAGTGTGCGCGAGCACCGTTTTTTGGTAATGATCTGCGGCGTGATCGCCATTGCGGGCGTCATGGTGTGGGTTGCTATGGATATGTACAATACTAGTGGTGCAGCGCAGGTCGACCTCAGCCGGCCAGGTTTCCAGGAGGTGCGCAAGCAAGCTGCTCGCGATGCTGAGCCCGAGACATACAAAACCGAAGGTAGTATCACGAAGCAATCGCTCGACGAGTTTAAAAAAATGTACCAGCAGCGCCGCAGCAAAATCGCCGATGGCACCTTTGACCCAAATGTCCTGAGTGACGAATCACTCCAGCTCTTCTCTACCAATAGCGACACCGAGAACCAGCAACAAACGCAAACACCAGCCGAGCAGCAATAGCGCCTCACGCTGATGGCACACAAAACTCGCTTGGATAACAAGCGAGTTTTTGTTTTCTGCCAATCAATTTCTACTCCTGCAAAAACTAAATATCTAGATAGTTACTCAGTATTGTTCTGCGAATCTAAGAATCCAGCAAGAGACGGAGCGAGGAAGTAAGATTTTAATCAGTCGATAACAAGAACCACTTAGCACAAGTCTCCATGGTTTGACATTTTTACTCCTTTCGTGATATAAGATAGTTACTATAATTCTCTCAAAATCTGAAGTTGAGCCAGACGGCCCAGTCAAAAAGACATCAGGGCGTCCATCGCGCCGTGAGGCGTTGGCAGCGGCAGGCTTCGTAGCACTGAGTGCACTACTCAGCGGCGACACCCCTCAGCCTTCTGCAGAACAACACCAAGACCACGAGAAAGATTCATTCCAGCCGGTCGTTGTCCGGCTTGGTGTTGTGGCACTTAATGCCGCTGGCTTCGAGCCTGGCAAGAGTAACGAAGAGATATTCGAAGAAGTGCATGTCCATACCAGCCGCATTACCCACACAACTCGTGGTGCGTATGAGTTCCACATTACCGAGTTTGCAAGCAACGTTGCGCCAGATAGCACCCGCACCAAGGAAGATGGCACGACCGAATACTATTACTCCAACGACCAAATCAAAAAGACCGCCGAAGAATACCGCGAGCAGCTAGACGTGCAAGATGGTGAGCATTCACTCATGCTGATGGCCGTTAATACCGCAGGTGTGGAGAATGATGTACTCGGCCTTGCCCTCCAGAGCACCGACGAAGACAAAGCCAAGGGCGGCAACGGCCCGATGGTGCTTGTGCTGAGCAACAAGACCGGTGGCAACGTATATAGTCATGAAATTGGGCACGTACTCTCGGAAGATGAACAAAATAGTGATCCCAGTAAGGAAAAGCAGTTTGGCAAAGGTATGGGACACGAGATGGTGATGGACTGCCTTATCACCGATGCCGAGGGCAATATAACGCAGTATTGTGCTGTCGATACCATCCAGCAGCTGCTTGCTATGGGCTGCGGCCTCAGCAAGCGCGATAAGTCGGACGCCGTGAACGAATACGCCTCCCCCGTCACTGTCATGGGTAATTCTATGGTCTACACAGATTCAGACACAAAAGTCAGCCAAGTGACGAATGAAGTCACCGCAACAGAGGAGCGCAAACCAATCTACTCGCCCGCCGAGCTTGCCTTTCTCGATTCGCGCCACCAGGTTGAATACACTACGTCGACCGATGGGCGCTACCCACTCTCGTATGATTTTACTAAGCGCTTTGCCTTGGCATACTCACTACCTGCCGACCACGCGCTCAAGACGATCCTCCCCAAGGCCGATACGCTGGTCTTTGCACCAATCATCGAGTATATCGATAAAGACACGCCATTTGACTCGAATGATCCAGATGCAGTCCAGCGCCGCATTGGCGTCTTTGCCACGTGGGACAACGGCCGCGGCACGGCGCTGCTAGATGTAAGCCTCTTTAACACAATCGACTACAGCGGCGAGAAAGAGAACGTCATTTATACCGACGAACAACTCGGCTTCGTCGCTGTCTCAGGCTATGACAAGAAGACCAAGAGCGAGTATGTGCGAACAGTCAGCCTCAGCTCGCAAGAAGGCACTACCCTGCTAAATGAGGCCCGGACGCGCACTGCCGAGCGCAATCAGCTCCTCCTCAAGCCTAAGCAACCAAACGAGTGAGCAGCTGGACCCTAGCGGTTTCCTATCTCATCTCTTGCTAAATTCTTTTTCTGTGTATTTATTACGCTGGATATATTTTTTAACTATTCATTCAATTGCACTGATGATTTTCGCACTCATTCCAAGGGAGCTACCTTCAGCAATCATCAATTTTATAGCACGAAGAATCTATAGTACGGGAGACTGTCATACCAAAGCATTCGCTCAGCCACAGCACAATTTTTTGCATTTACACCCTACTATGCTATACTAACCAAGTTATGAATATGAAACCTGTCCTCAAACGTTATATTTCTGAATTTGTCTATGGTGCAGTCGATGGCACCGTCACGACCTTTGCCGTGGTGGCAGCCAGTGCTGGTGCTGGCATCTCGAGTGCGATCATCTTGGTGTTGGGTGCAGCCAACCTCATTGCCGATGGCTTCTCGATGGGTGCCAGTGCCTACCTCGCAGCCAGTGCTGAGCACGACGAGTCGGCGCGTAATACAAGCAAACGCGCCTCACCAAAAATCATCGGCCTCATGACCTTCGCTGCCTTTGTCGTTGTTGGTAGTGTGCCTGTCATCCCCTATCTTGCCCATGTGCTGGCGCGTGGCTCGAGTGCAGCTCACCCTCTGCTGTTTTATATCAGCTCGGGAGCGACGGCGCTTACCTTTGTGGCGATCGGCTATATCAAGGGTAAAGTTGGCGGCGAGAATCCACTCGTTGCCGCCCTGCAAACTCTCGCGCTCGGTGCTATTGCTGCTGCCCTGGCTTATGGCGCTGGAACAGTGCTCGCTGGGTGGCTGGGTGTGCAACTGTAGGAGCTGCAAACAATTCTAATGATTCTACCTCTGTTATTTATCTTTCTTCTATAACTTGCTAAGCTTTGTGGTTATGAATATATTTAGTGAATGTTCATCATTGTTTATAGCATAGTCATTAAACCATAATGACTGGTTTCGTCACACCCTAGAAATAAGCTAGTATCTCTGCTCATTTTGCCGCACCATTCTTTGGCAACTGATCAATTAGCTCCAGTAGCTTCTCCCAATCAGCTCGCCGGGTGTGGTCAATATCGACGTCTACTGCATGGTCGCGAATCGCCGAGAGGAGCGGCTCGGCCTCTGGCGTGATCCATGGCTGCATCTCGAGCGGATAGGCCAGCTGGTCAGACATAAGCACTCCATCACCATAGTCACTCACCAGCGTGTCGATCGTATACTCTCGGCGAAGCATCCGCGCCCACGTGTGACATAGCGCGATAGCCTCTGCTCGCGTGAGGACTAACTCACTCATACCAGCCCATCCTTCCGTAGTCCATTTAGTGCAGCAGCAAAACGCGGGTCACTATGCAGCTCCTGAACAATGGCGCTCAGTGGTTGTCCCTGCGCCATGCGCCGCACAATTTCGCCCCGCATTTGGCGCAGGCTGCCAGCAAAGCGCGACTGCCGCGTGTAGTGCCGGCTGGTGCCGAGCTGGCCCTTGCCCGCCGCCTTTAGCTCAGCGCCGTAGTCCATTAGCGCCCAGAACCACTGGCGGGGCTGCTCTTTATCCATCGTCTGCTCCACCAGCGCCAGCACATCCTTATCCGCCACGCGCTCCTGCCCAGCAAAAAAGTGATTAAAATACACCGTGCGGATATTGGTCTCTACAAAGGCGGTTGGGATTTGATGCACGTAATTCATGATGGCTCCAGCGGTATTTGCACCAATACCAGGCAATGCTACAAGGTCGGCCTGCGTCGCAATAGGTGCGCCAGCAGCAATCGCCTGTGCCGCGCTGTGTAGATACTTTGCTCGGCGATTATACCCCAAACCCTGCCAGGCCTGCAGCACCGCCGGTAGCTGGGTGTCTGCTAAGGCCTCGATGGTCGGGAATCGGGTAGTAAACTCGGCAAACTTAGGTAGCACCCGCGCTACCTGCGTCTGCTGCAGCATCAGCTCACTGACCAGCACATAGTACAGCGTTGGCTGGCTGCGCCACGGCATGGGACGGTAGAGCTGCTTGGCTTTATGCCATATCATGGCCTGGAATTGTGCTGTATCCATAGATCATAGTATACTAGAAGGATGAAACTATCTCGACTTATTCTTACAATCGCTATTGTCATTATTGCCGCGTGGCTGCTTGGTGCAGCACTAAAGCTGGCCGCATGGATCATCAACGGGCTGCTCTCGCTCGCCGCAATCGTCGTCGTTATCTGGCTTATTATGATGTTCATCGAGAGCCGCAAGCAGCAGAAATAATTTTCTGAGCTGCGCCGCTCTGTTGCATTAGCTTATCGTGACAACTGGGCCAAGGACGGCCGGCATTGTTCATTTTGTCAAATCTCTCCTTCTTCGTCTTCGCTATGCTCTTGTGCGAGGCAATACAGTGTGTAGGAGCTGCGCGTAATTTTCCTTTAACCCTATGTAACAGGTTTGGTTTTTATCTCACTTCCACAGGATGTTCTCTTGTAAAGCAAGAGTGGTATGGGGTACTAGCATAGCAATACATCGCTTAAGTATACGCACACTCCACCTCTGTTGCTGTGTTTTCACTCGTCGACCATACCTGGCTCATGCGCTATACTAAGAACAATGGATGACGAACTATATCTTGATGAAGTCGTGGAGGTGGTAGCGATTTTTCGGCGCGGGCATCAGCCGTGCCAACCAGTCAAATTTCGGCGTAGTAATGGCCAGGAAGTGACGATCAGGCGAATCGGCCTAGGTTTCGAGCATCAGCGCGGCGCACGCACGGTGCATATCTTCGATGTGACAGATGAGCAGGCTGATTACCGCCTGGAGTTTGACAGTATCACGCTGATATGGCGGCTCACACGCGAGGCCGACCATGTCTCATAGCAACATCAATCCCGCCCCACCACTGATGATGCATATCGATCTCAATAGCTGCTTTGCCACGATCGAGCAGCAATCTCGGCCGTTACTCCGCCACCGGCCAGTTGTCATCGTTAATCGGCGCAACCAGCATGCGGCTATCGTCACTGCAAGCTACGAAGCTAAGGCGCGTGGCGTCCGCACCGGCATGCGCTTACCTGCAGCGCGACTACTTTGCCCCGATATTGTTCCACTAGAAAGCGACCCACCCAAGTATCGCTATGTCTACCACCGACTTGCAACCATCCTCAGCGACTACTCACCCAGTGCCACCATGAAAAGCATTGATGAGGGGGTAGTCGACCTCAGCCAAAGCCCGCCCGACATCCGGGCACGCGGCGCGCTGGCAATCGGCCAGGAGATCAAGCAGCGCCTCCGCAGCGAGGTTGGCGACTACATGCGCTGCAATGTTGGCATTAGTACCAACCGCTGGCTAGCCAAGATTGCTGCCGGCATCAATAAACCCGATGGCCTGACTTGCATCACTGCAGACAATCTCCACGCAGTACTCGCTACGCTATCGCTCGAAGACCTCACCGGTATTGCTGCCGGCTACAGCAAGCGCCTCCACCAGGTTGGTATCCAGACGCCACTCGACTTTCTGGCCGCAAGCGAAGCAACGCTCGAGCACATGGTGTTTCATGGCAAGCCAGGGCGCGACTGGTATAAGCGGCTGCGTGGTTGGGAGGTAGATAATGATGAGCGCCCACTCAAGACAGTTGGGCGGCAGTTCGTCCTCGATCAGCCAAACCTCAATTACGATCAAGTCTTGCGCCGCTTCCACGTCCTATGCGAAGACATCGCGGCTGCGCTCCGGCAGCAATACGTGCGTGCCCGTGGTGTGCGCCTCTATGCCAAAAGTTATCAAACAGGCCGCTGGCACAACCACGAGCGCCGTGAGCACCCACTATGTGATGGCACTACGCTCTTCCAGATCGTCAAGCGACTCACCCAATCGATGCCACTGCCCGCCTATGAGATTGGCATATCGTGTTATCTTCTTACAAGCGAGACAGACGCACAGCTCGCACTCTTCGACGATCCATCAGCTCGCCACGCTCTCACTGCTGCAATCGACGAGATCAACCAGTTCTACGGCCCACACACCGTCCAGCCAGCCGATACTCTCGGCATTGCTGCGCAGATGAAGCGCAAAATACCTTTTGGTAGCGTGCGGTATTTATGAGCACTCATCGTGCACTATTGCCATCAACTCATCATGCACGACACCATTGGACACAAGTGCACCACAAAACGGCCGCGTATAATCAAGCGGCTGGCCCGATACACTCGTAATCTTACCGCCAGCCTCCTCAACAATAACGTGCACTGCTGCCATATCATACGCATTCACCTTCTCGGCATAATACCCAACGAAGCGCCCCTCGGCCACACGGACGCTCTTGGCTACTGCGCCACTAATGCTTGCTGTGCTCACCTTGCGTTCGATCAGCTGGTCATAATATTCATGGCGGCGGATATTCGCATAGCTGCACGACGCCGCAAAGATCCCCTCCGCAAGCGTCTGGCGGTTCACCTGCAGCTGCGTACCATTGCAAAAGGCGCCATGGCCACGCACTGCCCAGTAGAGCCGATCTGTCATTGGTTCATAGCCAACACCGACGGTTGGCACACCATCAACTACCAGTGCGAGCGAAAACATTGCTGTGGGCACGCCCCAGGTAAAGGCCTTCGTGCCATCAACCGGATCGCACAGCCACTTCCGACCAAAGCCATAGCCCGTTGTGCTCTCCTCTTCGCCAATGACGCCATCGTCCGGGAAGGTCTCGTGGAGGCGCTGGATCACTAGCGAGTTGATTGTTGTATCGGCAATCGTCACTGGCGTGCCATCCGCCTTGGTCTGGCGCTGTTGGTCGCCATCAAAATAGCGGCGCATAACACCGCCCGCCTCGCGAGCAATCCGCTGCGCGGTATGAAGTTCTTGTTCGTACATGCTCATCAGTATATACTGTTGGCTCTTGTGAGTGCAATGCTTAGGCGTTTCATTGCTATAACTGAGGGGTGAAGTCACTTGATCTCTTACTAACAGAGCCAAAATATACCAAGTAAAAAGGAAATCACTCTCTTGCCATTACTATACACTCGGTGTATAGTAAATAATATCACTACTATCATTAGCTAAAGGAGGATATAGCAATGGCGAAAAAGCTTCTGAAAATTCTGGGTATCATCATAGCAATACTCTTCGTGTGCTTTGTGCTGCTTGTGCTTTATATGAACTATCTCAACCAAAGTATCACTGGCGATGATGGCGTGGCAAAGGGTTATGCTGCAAAATTGAGCCCCAGTGGCACATTAGAGCAGCGTTATACTAAGCCAGGCCCCTACCACGTTGCGCACCACACTCATCACAGCGATAACGCAGCCATCAAAGAGTATCATATCTACACCCCACAGCGCACTGCTCCGGGCCAAACCTTCCCACTTGTACTGATGGTCAATGGAACCGCTACACCTGCGTCTACTTATGCGCCAATCTTCGAGCATTTGGCTAGCTGGGGTTTTGTTGTTATTGGCAATGAGGATGGCTGGACAGGCACTGGTGCAACGACATCGACCATGCTTGATACCGCACTAGAACTCAACACTGCCGAGAGCAGCCCTATCAAGGGATTTGTCAATACGAGCAAGATCGGCATTACTGGGCATTCCCAAGGCGGAGCCGGTGCTATCAATGCCGCCACAAAATACGGCAATAGTAACCGCTATACCTCTCTCTACACTGCTAGTGCTGTTGGCCATGGCACCGCAAACAGCAACAACTGGCACTACGACACCAGCAAGCTCAAGACAGCCACCTACATGATGGCTGGTACCGGCCCAAGCGACAGCCTTGCCATTAGCCCACTGGGCGACCTGCAGCAGAACTTCCGTGCCCTAAGCACAGATAAACCCAGCGTCATCGCGCGGCGCAAGACCGTTGGCCACAAAGACGTGCTGGAATATGGCGATGCCTACATGACCGCTTGGTTTCTCTGGACTCTGAGCGACAACACCGAAGCAAAAGCGGTCTTCGCTGGTGACAACGCCGAGCTACGGCACAACAGCGACTGGCAGGATGTAGAGACAAAGCACATACGATAAAGCTAGAGCTCACGCTACGCCAGCCAAGAAACGGCTAGCGTAGCTCTTATTATTGCTTACTTAATCTTCCTGACGTAGTGCTTGCAAAAGCCTCTCTTCTTCGCCTGGTGCAAATACCGTCATCGTCCCGCCAATCACATCAATAGGCGTCGTCTTGCTGATATTCGGGATAATCCCATCAGTTTTTGACAAGTCATAGGCTGCATTATCATCAAACACAGTGAAGCGCGTTATCGGGTCGCCTGGCTTCCAATAGCTGTCTTCGACGCGCTTAAGCGCCCACTTGATTGCAGCCACACCAAAGAGGCGAGCTCTTTCTTTCACCCCCCCTAACAGGTCAAAGCGCTTTTCCGATTTTTGCGGTAAGGTGTCGTGTATTCTTGTCATAATCATCTATATTATACCATGACTATCGCTCTACTGCCTTACACACCGCCGCGACATACCGTGGGTCATTCACCGCATGCCCAGCGTCTTCTACCACTGTGCCATGGACGACGGGAATGTGCTGCATAGCAGTATCAAAGACAAGTTTCATCTCTGGCCATTTGACAAGCTCCTCCGAGCCAACGAAAATCTGTACAGGACACGCGATACGCTGCGCAGTCGCCACCAAACTCACCTGCTTAGCATATTCGAGCCGTCGCTTACCAATAGTGCGCCAATTGCGCTTAGACCAATACTGCGCGCACTCTGCAAACGATGGCGACAGTGAGAAGAGCCACAGCTCACTCGGTGCCTGCTCACACGCCGCTAAGAATGCAATACACGCCCCAAATGAGAAGCCAGCTAGAATGGTCTCAGCTGGATCATACTGCCGATACCGCTCTTGTAGCGTCTGCAACCACTGTTTTTGCATAGTGCGATGCCACTGGATTGGCACAAATTCCACCGCGTAGCCCATCGCTCGCCAGCGGTTCATCAGTGTATCGTAATCGCGGTCGGCCTGCCCTTCTTGAAAGCCCGGTACAAAGAGAATTGTTTTGCTCATACAGCTATGATGCCACATTTCTAGTGGTAGCACAATAGACTTTCATCTTATCTTCAAGGCCTTGGTAACCTACCTACTGTTTTATCTGGTGAAATCCAGAAATTACCGCTACGCCATAGTAAGCTTTTCAGCTCTCACACCAGGGATCGATTTTTGAAGCATGCATATGTGTCTTTACTACACGAGGATCCTCTCTGTCGATATGAGAGATAATCACTGACATTAACTTAGCACTAGCCAGATGCTCTCTTCTCACTTACATCACAGCATAAACAACCTATCTCTCTGCCTGTTTCTTCACTATACTAGATGTATGACAACGCTAACGAAATTCGCCCACTCTTGCTTTACTATTACAATCGACGGCCAGAGCTTGGTCGTCGACCCAGGCATATATACCGATGACTTTGCTATGCCGCAGCAGGTAGCAGCAGTACTCATTACCCATGCGCATCCCGACCACTGTAGCCCTGCGCTCATCAAGCGTATTATACAGGCATTTCCTGAAGCAGAGATTATAAGTGTTGATGATATCATTGTAGATAGTACAACGATATCTCTGCCAGAAGGCACACTCTCTGTCCGCCATGCAATAGCCGCGACACCTGGCGATACACTCCAGATCGGGCCATTCACGCTTGAGTTCTTTGGCGGTGAGCACGCCGTGGTGAGCCCAAACATTCCGCGCCTCCACAACCTTGCCACGCTGATTAACGATCGCATCTATTACCCTGGTGATTCCTTCGCTTTGCCTCAGCGCCCTATCGACGTCCTCGCCCTGCCTGTAGCTGCACCATGGCTCAAGTTCTCCGAGGTGCGTAGTTTCTTGCAGGCCGTCACGCCACGCCTGGCCTTCCCTGTTCATGACGCTATCTTGAGCGACGCTGGCAAGGGATTGATTGATACACTTTGCACAGCAGCGGCAACTGAGGTTGGAGTGAAGTATCAGCGGATAGAAACGATAGAGCTATCGTAACTAGCTAGTCTCTATTTTATTCTTATTACACCCGCAACACGCTTATGATTTTCGTGACTTTGTAAGGTCTCGCAGCGCCCGCTCGCTCCATTCCTGCCAGCGGCCGAAGCTGCTCTGCTTTGATAAATCCAAGAACTCGCCAGTGCTCCATTCCACCAGCCGCATGCCAAGCTCCTGGATGAGATACGCAAATACCTCCGTTGGCTCCCTACTACCCCTGACGCGCAGCCCCATCGTGATGAGTTGCTCCCTATGTTTGCTCAGGCTACATTCAATCAGCCACTCTTTCTTCTCCATAATAAGCCACGACGGGTCGCGAGTGTCTAGCTGCGCATCGCATGCTTTGGCAGCCTTTTCGAGCTCAGCAATCATCTGCTGGTGCACGAGCGGCACGCAGTCTTCTTCCGTCAGGTCGTCGACCGACTGGACATGACGTTTTGTTTTGATTGCGGTGAGATCCCAGCTCATAGGGTCACCGTCTCCTTGTGCACTTTTGTTTCATTTGCACCAGATTCGTAACGATAGCTAGCACTTGCTCATCTGTTTACAACCCCAACTCCTTCAGCTGCCCAGGTTCTACCTGCGCGGGTGAGTCCATCATGACGTCGACGCCGCTGCCGTTTTTGGGGAAGGCGAGGGTTTCGCGGACGTTGTGCTCGCCGGTTAGCTCCATCAGGATGCGGTCAATGCCAAAGGCACAGCCCGCGTGTGGCGGCGCACCGTAGGTAAAGGCCCGCAGCATGGCGCCAAACTTCTCTTCCACATACTGCCGGCTATAGCCGAGCAGCCCAAATACTTCATACAGCACGGCCGGGTTGTGGTTGCGCACACCGCCGCTGCAGATTTCGTAGCCGTTCATCACCATATCAAACTGGTCAGCCAGGATAGCTAACTTATCGTCATCCGTCTGGGCGGCTTGCAAAGTGCTGAGCCCACCCTTTGGCATACTAAAGGGATTGTGGCCAAAATCAAGCTTACGGGCATGCTCATCCCACTCGTAGAATGGGAAATCGATAATCCAGGCTAGCGCCACCACCTGCGGATCCTTCAGGCCAAAGTGCTCGGCAAACTCACTACGCAGCCGCCCCAGCACAGCATTGACCACTGGGCGCCTATCGGCCCCAAAGAAGACTGCATCACCGTCCTTGGCCCCCGTTTTGGCTTGGATAGCGGCCAGTTCTTCTTCGGTCAGGAACTTGGCAATTGGGCTCTTGGCTGCGCCATCTTGGTAGGTAATGTAGGCCAGGCCGCCTGCGCCCTCGGCTTTGGCGATGTGGGTAAAGCCATCGATTTGCTTGCGGCTGAGCGACGCGCCGTTTGTGACGCAGATTGCCTTAATACACTCAGCGTTTTTGAACACACCAAATTCGGTGTCGGCAAACACGTCCGTTAGCTCAACCAGCTCCATGCCAAAGCGCAGGTCTGGCTTGTCGCTACCATAGGTTTCCATGGCGGCTTGGTACGGGATGCGTGGGATGGGCTGGCCATCGCCGGCCGGCAGATCACTCAGATCCAGCAGCGTCTTGCCAGCAAAATCCGTCACCAGCTGCTGCATCAGTGGCTCCATCATCTGGCGGACTTGCTCACCATCCTCCACAAAGCTCATCTCGAGATCCAGCTGGTAAAACTCACCATACAGGCGGTCGGCGCGCGGGTCTTCGTCGCGGAAGCACGCAGCCAGCTGGTAGTAGCGCGGCACGCCACCAACCATCAGCAGCTGCTTAAACTGCTGCGGTGCTTGTGGCAGAGCGTAGAATTTGCCCTCTTGCAAGCGGCTGGGGATCAGGAAGTCGCGTGCACCCTCGGGGCTGGAATTCGCCAAAATCGGCGTTTGGATTTCGATAAAATCGCGCTCATCCATATACTGGCGCATGCGGCGGTACATATCGGCGCGGCGGCGCAGCATTGTTTGCAGCTTGGGGCGGCGCAGGTCGAGGTAGCGGTAGGCAAAGCGCAGGTCTTCACTGGCTTGGTTGGTCTCGCTAAAGGGCTGGATAGGCAATGTCTCGGCTTTGTTCAGCACCTCTAGCTCGCTTACCACAAGCTCGATGCTACCGCTGGCAATATTGGGGTTGGCCAGACCCTCACCACGCTGGCGGACTTCGCCGCGGGCGCGCAGAACGTACTCGTCGCGGGCATGCTCTGCCAGGGCAAAGGCCGCGGTTTGCTCGGGGCTAACGACCAGCTGCACCAGGCCAGTGTGGTCGCGTAGGTCGATAAAAATCAGGCCACCATGGTCGCGCCGTGCATGCACCCAGCCGGCCACAGTGATGGTTTGGCCGGTGTAATCCGGCGTTTGGTTGGCAAGTATTCGTTGTGTCATATCTGTTAGATTATACCACAATTTCAGGCATCATTCTGCCCACCCATGGGGAGGGCGCGTGGCTGCGTGGGCTCGGGTAAGGCCACTGGCTGGCTATACACTTCGTCATCATCCGCTGTGGGAGCATGGCCAAGCAGCGCCTCGATACAATCATCCAGTGTCACCATCCCCACCGTCTCACGATAGGTATTGACGACAATGAAGACCTGTTGACGCGTCTTGATAAACGCACCCAAGGCTTGCTCGAGCGACTGCGCGCCGTCGATGTAATACACGTTTGGATCCATCACCGTTTGCACCTGAGCCGACACTGCTTCCTTGAGCGACATAAAGTCGCGGGTGTGTAGTACGCCAATAATATGGTCAATATCGCCATCCACCACTGGGAAGCGGCTATGCCCGGTGCGGTGCAATTCATCGAGCAACAGCGGCCCCACCATGGCGTCTTGCTCGACTGTCTTGATAGCATTGCGCGGCACCATGACTGTCTCGACCGTCTTACGCGCAAAGGTCAAACTCCCCAGTGCTTGCTCGCGCTCGACTGGTGGCAAGACTGATGGCCGAGCATGACGCACCAGATGTTCAAGCTCAGCCCGCGACCCCAGGCGAAGGTTCGTCTCTACTGGCGGCACAAACGAACGGACAATGCGCACCACTCGCGGGAACCGCCCGGCAAAGCTCACAAAGCTCGGCTCAACTGCATTATAGAAGCGCTGGGCAATCGCATGCACCCAACCAATCCGCCCCACACCACCATGGAGCAGTGCCACCGCGAGCGCAACCAGCACACCACCGCCAAAGTCAAATGCCCCAATGCTTGCCATCACCATCAGCACCAGCAATAGTGCCACCACACAGCGCTGGAGCGAAACGAGATCATCGTAGACAGCAATGCGCCGCAGCTGGTGGATCGCTGTGCGATTATTCTGCTGGCGACGCCGCTCGAGCTCGTATTGGCTCACTGGCGGTATATCAGGCCATGCACTACCAGCCAGGATGAGGGCAATCACAAAGATACCAAAGATGATGATCATGAGCATTTCCATGCCATCATTGTAGCGCACTCCCCTGATCGGCTCAATGCTTTGGCCCTGCACAGCACCTCTGTCAGCTTGATTCGGCCACTCGAGCACGATATAATATGCAAGAATAAGGAGGAATGTTTCGTTTATGACAAAAAAATCATGGCTAATCTTTGCAGTGCTCTGCCTCGCAATCTTAGGTGGGCTCGTGTGGTTGTCACGCCAAGGTGAGTCGATCAATCTGTCGGGCGTCGACCCATTGCAGGCACAAAGCGCCAGTAGCCAAAATGGCGACATCGCTGACCATACCCACGGGAGCAAATCACCAAAAGTAACAATCATCGAATATGGAGACTTCCAGTGCCCTGGCTGTTCACAAGCCTCGCCTGCACTCAAGGCAGTCACTGAGAAATACAAGGATCACGTGCAGCTCATCTTCCGCAACAACCCTCTCTCATCCATCCACCCCAATGCACTGGCGGCAGCAGCGGCAGTTGAGTCGGCTGGCTTCCAAGGTAAATATTGGGAGATGCACGACAAGCTCTACGCTGAGCAAAATTCGTGGCAGTCACTCGATGGCACAGAACGCACCAACTACTTCACTACCACTGCACAGGGGCTTGGCCTCGACGTTGACCGCTTCAAGACCGACCTTGCCGAAGCCGACCGCTCAGGTGCCCGAATTAAGAAAAAGATCGCCTTCGATAAATCCCTGGCTGGTGCCCAAAATGCCGCCAGTGCCACACCAGCTATTCTCGTCAATGGCAAGAATGTGACCAACCAATACGTCAAGGACGGCAAGCTCACCACCTCAGGCAGTTCAGATGCGCGCCAAGTGTGGGCCGACGCCGATGCCTTTGGCAAGCTCGTCATCGAGCCAGCCCTCAAGGAAAAGGGTGTCTCCTTGCCGCAATAGCCCTTGCTCTAGCAGGCTAAAAACCACCTCGTATCAGAGGTGGTTTTGTTTGTGTTAGTTATTCTTGGTCGTATCTTGCGTGGTTTGCTGGGCGGTGCCTTGCTGGGTTTGGGTAGTGGTATTTGCTCCGTTTGATGGTGCACCTGGCTGGTTACCACTGCCCGTCGACTGCCCTGCTTGGCCTGGTGGCGACATGTTCCCTTGGCTAGTTTGACTACCCATCATACCAGGGCTACCAGGGCCACGTTGGCTCGATGCGCTGCGGCTATTGACCTGCATGCCGCCAAGAAACCCGAGCGCGGCCGCCACGATCACACCGCCGATCACCGCCGCGATCAAACCAGGGTTAGCCACGCCTTTGGTCTGCACTTGCGTGGATGATGAAGATGTCGTCGGCGACGCACTACGCTTCTCCGCTGCAAAGCCATCTTCTATTCTCATACATACTCCTTTCGTTATTATGGTTCGAGTATAGGGAGTAGGCGTTAAAAGAAGCTTAAAGTGAGATCTTGCAGAGCCGTCGCTAGCAACTAGTAATGGCCTGAGTAAGCCGTTTAACTCTGTCGAAGAATTTTTAGCTGATCTCAAAAAGTAATACAACCCATATACCCTACTGCCCCAGCCGCTCCAAGCCTAGTTTGATATGCATCCGCTCTTTATTTCTACAGAACGTTATCTACTGCGTACTCTGTTTACCAGCAAGGCGCAAGCTCACCGTAAAGGTCGTGCCACTACCAGGCGTACTGTCGACAGTAATTTTGCCGCCATGTTCGGTGATGATCTGCTGGGCAATCGCAAGCCCAAGGCCATAGCCCTGGCCTAGGCCACCAGTGCGAGCTTGGTCGGCTCGGTAGAAGCGCAGGAATATCCGACGCTGCGTGGCGGCGTCCATCCCGATGCCTTGGTCAATGATCTGCACCCTAGCCCAGCGATTGGTACTCTCGGCGGTGATGGTGATATGCTCCGGGCTTTACTTGATGGCATTGTCGAGCAAAATGGTAAGGAGCTGAACAAGACGCTGCTGATGAGCCCGCACCATCAAAGGTGGCGTGGTATCGTCAATGGCAATCGACTTCGCTTGGGCAGGTGCCACCACCAAGTTCATTGCTTCACTCACCACTGTTTGTAAAGCAACTGGCTGCAGCTGCACCGCCGAGTGGTCGTGCCGAAGCAAGCCAAGCATTGTATTGGCTAGCGTTTGCAGCCGCGTCGCATCGGTCACATTCGCTTCTATGACGGTGCGGGCCTCGGCCAAGGTGAGCTTGGGGTTGCGCAGCGCTACTTCGTTCGCAGTACGCAGCGCGGTCAGCGGCGTGCGCAGCTCATGACTGGCATCACTAACGAACTGTGTCTGGGCGTGCATATTGGCGCGGATCGGCCGCAGAGTGTGCTCGGCGAGGAGATAGCTCACTACACTGCCAATTGCCAGTCGTCATCTTAACTGTAATAAGCCCTTTGTTCTTGAGGTGAGTGAGTTGCGCCATAAGCTTTGGGCGGCTCATGCGCAGGCTCTGCTCTAGGCCGATCACATCATCTTCGCTATGCTCGTTGATCTGCTGCAAAACAAGCGCTTCGTCTGTGGTGAGAGTTGGTTGCTGTGCCATTGTCGTATACTCCTGTTTATGGTTGTATCTTAGTATGCACGACATGGCTTAGGGCAGTCTTAAAAATTCTATTTTTTGCTCCATTACGCTGCACCTAGAGAATTAGAGGTGAAACATAACCGTATATTATAGCTTGCATACTGTATTTTCTACCTCTGTCCATTCCTCTTATGCTATACTAATCATATGAATCCGCTTGCGATGATTGCGTACCAGACCAAAGACTATCCACGCCTGCCTGATGGAAGGATCGACTACACTGGCCAGCCCATCTGCTTTGTCTTCAATTGCGTGGTATGCTATGGTGATGAAGTTTTACTGGCGCGGCGGAGCCAGCAAGAGGTTGAGCAGCCGCGTATGCTCAATGGTATCTCTGGCTTCATCGACCGAACCGATACGAGCATTACGGTACTGGCCGGGCAAGAATTGGCCGAGGAGCTAGGCATTGACCCGCGAGATACGACTATCGTGGTGTCGCAGCAGCCCCTGATGCAGATCGATGCAGCGCATAGCCGCCAGTGGTATGTGTATCCGGTGCTCGTTGAATGTGCGCAGCGCATAACACCTCGGCTTAATGCCGAAAATAGCGCAGCAGCGTGGTATCCACTCACCGAGATCGATGCTTTGCCGCTGCTACCGTTTTATCATGAAACACTTCGCGCTGGCCTGGCAATGCGCCACAAGTAAGGCTTTGCGTTAGTTGAGATAACAGAAATAATAGAGAGCCAGACCCAAAGACTGGCTCCTCGTGGATGGTATAGCCAGCGTACTCTGCCTTGACGAGCAGCTCGG
>CALHQH010000032.1 GCA_938036625.1 uncultured Candidatus Saccharibacteria bacterium
AAAAGTGGTTAAATAGGAGCGGTGTTGGCCGGTCCCGCGGGGTGCTTGCGGAGCCGGCGGCACCCCAGCCCCTGGAAGTGGCGCAACGACGCCGTTCTCAGAGGCAGGGGTCAGAAAGCACCCAGCACCAGACGGTGCATTAAGACATTCCCGTTCTCGGGCTTGAGCTGGACAACCTTGCGTTAGAAAGCACCCAGCACCACAAGGTGCATTAAGACCCCGGCAGGTGACCGTCCTCCGTGTACTGGTGGAGTCAGAAAGCACCCAGCACCAGAAGGTGCATTAAGACAGAGCGGCGTCAACGACCTGCTGAGGAATATTGTCAGTCAGAAAGCACCCAGCCTCAGAAGGTGCATTAAGACATTCCGACAATAATGCCGAGAATCCTAAAGCTAGGTCAGAAAGCACCCAGCATCAGAAGGTGCATTAAGACAAGATCTCCTCGTAAGCTGCAACTTTGACATACAGGACGTCAGAAAGCACCCAGCACCAGAAGGTGCATTAAGACTTAAAGACGGAGCAGTCTCTGCGTCTCTACTCATTCTGACCCGAACACTGTACTTCTTCATGATGATCTCCTGAGATCAACAGAGGCCAAAGAGCTGCTTTTCGCTCTTTGAGGAAGCCTCTGAGCTAAAAAGCTAATATATATATATCAATATATGAGAGCTGCGTCAAGCTATTTTGCTTATAATGCCATAAAATCAGCGTATTTTCTACTTTTGTGCGTATAAAATGGCAAGATATATCTACTATAGACGCGCTTAGATCAGATCAAAACACTCACCAATCTCGCTTATTCTTATCCACACCATAGGAGCTGTGGAAAGCAACTGACCCCTGATACTGGTTGAGCTTTTCCACAGATTTGTGGATAAGCGCCAGCGCGGCGGGGAACGCCGTGGGTAAAAGGGGTTGCGTGTGGGTGAGAGTGGGTAGTATAGTGGGAGTAGTGGAAGAAAGTGGGTAACCACGAGAAAAACAAACACCACTGCACAAAAACAAAATAATTCATCTGTAAGGATCGCCACACCCCATGGATTACTTCGAACGCAAGCTAGATGACAAGCGTCGGCTCACCATACCGACGGAGCTTCGGGCGGAGTTTGCCAGCGGCGTGGTCCTGACGCGCGGCTTTGGTAGCTACCTCCACCTGTATGCGCAGGATGTGTGGGATAGCCAGGTAGAGCCAGCACTGACAGGTAGCATCCTGGATGAACATGTCGCCGACCTCAACGTCAAGTTCCGGCGCGGCAAGACTGCTGCCACTCTGGACCAGAAGCAGGGCAGGGTAACGGTAGAGCAGCATCTGCTGGATTATGCTGGGATATCGCGCGAGGTTGTGGCGGTGCGCGCTGGCCAGTATTGGCGCTTGATGGCACCAGAGCAGGCCGAGTAGCAAGGCTGTTTTTGTGACGCTCTTTAACAAGTACGTGTAACTGATATCCTCGAGATCAACCATCTGGTAGTGAGCCATGTGGGCACCCGACCCACGCAAAACCCTGTCGGGCGCACCTTCCTCACAAACACCTCCCAAAAAACTCCACCTCACATAATTGCTACGGCAATTATACACATAAGTCTCTCAAACGATCTTTGGCGGGCTCTCTCGGCCCGGTACAAGCAAAGATCGTCAACAAAAACAAACACATTTTATGCGAAAACAAACAGGTTTCGCTACCAGGTGGGTGATCTCGAGCCCGCATCGGACTATCTCGCAGTAGCCTGAGCGAGGCGTATCTTTATGGAAAAGCATAGCTATACCTATCGGTAGCATTGCCGTGCCATCCTCCTGCCGAGGGAGTGTGATAATCCGTTGCAATAACGGATTATCAGCCCAGCGCAAGAGGTCAACATCTGGGAGATGTTGACCCTTATAGCGATCCCGAGTGCAGGAGGTGGTGAGGCAAGGCATGAGACGGCGTATAGTAGCTTAAGCTTAGTATCGGTTTCTCTGTTGTTCTTTGGCTAAATAGGCCACGACCAGTAGGGGAGGAAAGCAATATTATGCTACCATAAGAAACGTATGAGTATCAAAGCACATCCACCACTTCATGTTCCGGTATTGCTGGAGGCAGTGTTGGCCCAGCTCCAGCCACGCCCAGGTGAGCGCTATCTCGACCTGACGGCGGGGTATGGCGGCCATGCCACAGCGATTCTCGAGCAGACCCAGACGCATACCACAGCGTGTTTGGTCGATCGCGACCAGTATGCTTTGTCGCAGCTTGGCAGCTTGGCAGGGCAGGGCGCACGGCTGATGCATTGCGATTTTTTGCGTGCAGCGCAGCAGTTGGTTCGCGAGGGTGAGCAGTTTGATTTACTGCTACTGGATTTGGGGGTGTCGTCACCACAGCTCGATCGAGCTGACCGAGGGTTTTCCTTTACACACACTGGCCCGCTTGATATGCGGATGGATCAACGCCAGGCGATGACTGCCGAGCAGATTGTTAACCACATGGCAGAGGCAGAGCTCGCCCGACTGATCACCCGCTACGGCGAAGAATCGCCAGCGATAGCACGGCGCTATGCTGCTGCTATGTGCGCGGCACGGCCACTGTCGAGTACTGGAGAACTCGCGCGCGTTATCGAGCACGCTACCCGTGGCAAGCGGGGCAAAACCCATCCAGCCACGCGTACCTTTCAGGCAGTCCGCATCGCCGTCAATGATGAATTGACACAGGTAGAGCAGACGCTCCAGCTGGTGCCAGCCTTGCTACGCACTGGTGGACGTGTGGGAGTGATTAGCTTCCATAGCCTCGAGGATCGGCTCGTTAAGCGCTTCTTCGCGGAGCAGCGCCAGGCAGGCTACGAGGCCGAGCTACGCATCCTCACCAAGAAGCCAATCGCGGGCAGCCATGACGATGCTTACAATCCGCGTGCCCGCAGCGCTAAGCTGCGAGCCGCCGCAAAAATATAAAAAACAAAAAAAGGAGTAGGGACATGCCAGTTCGTATCCCCGTACAAAATCAATCAATCACGACAACCGTATTGGTCCGCCACGGCAAATAGCCCTTGGCTTAAGACCTCGCGCTGGGGCGGTGCGTTATCCGCCCCACTCTAGAAACGACCCCATACCAACGTTAACAACACAAACACCACCACAATGACAACCTACACACGGACAATGCAATTTAATAGTCGACGCCAGAGCACCTGGAAGCGCAACCGCAACACCGTTGCTTTTGCTTCGGCTATCAAACTTGGGCCAATCACCCACACAGTGCTGATTGCCCTCCTTATCACCATCCTTGGCTTGATATATCTAGCGCAGGCAACACACACAGTCAGCTATGGCTACGAGGCTAGCAAGATTGATGACAAGATCTCCTCTCTCAGTGAGCAAAAGAAGGACCTGGAGGTCGATAACGCCCGTCTGACCGCCCTTAAGGAAGTGCAGGGTAGTAGTGTGGCCAAAACAATGACAACACCAGCCAATACAGCGTACGCCAGCGAGTAGCCCATGCTACAGCGCCATCTTGCCACGCCACGCGCTCAGGCGCTCGCCGCTGTACTCGGTGGGCTACTTGTGGTGTTTGTGCTGCGCCTGGGGTATGTGCAGTTGCTGCAGCATGATTACTATGTATCGCAGGCCGATAGCGAGCAAGTCAAGCAATTTCGTCTGCGCGCCCAGCGCGGTGAGATATACACCATGGATGGTACTACTCCCGCCAAACTCGTCATGAATGAGACGGTCTATACCGTGTGGGCTGACCCGATGGCTGTGACAGATGTAGATAAGATCGTGACGGTCCTCAACCAGGTGGCTGGTGGTAATGTGCGTGAGAATTTTCGCCAATATATCACACGTAAACCAAGCCGCTACCAAGTGCTTGCCACCAAAGTGAGCCGTAAGCAGGCTGAACTTATCAAGAAGGAGAATCTCGCTGGGGTGGGCTTTGATGCGATGAGCCAGCGCGTTTACCCAGAAGGGCAGTTGGCTAGCCAAGTGCTGGGTTTTGTTGACGCCGAGGGCAAGGGGAAGTACGGCTTCGAGCAGGCGAATGACGATAAACTGCGCGGCACGGATGGCGTGCTTAAGACGGTAACGGACATCCGCTCGGTACCGCTGACGATTGGCCGGACGAACATCAACCAGCCTGCCAAGAATGGAACTAACATGGTGCTGACGATCGATCGCAACATCCAGACGAGGGTCGAGCAAGCGCTCGTCGATGGAGCCAAGCGCAGTGGCGCTACCGATGTCAGTGCCGTCGTGATGAACCCGCAAAATGGCCAAGTCTTAGCCATGGCCAACCTCCCCACCTATGACCCGTCCAACCTGAAGACGATCAAAAGCGTTGCCGCACTCAACAACAACACCATCACCACACCATACGAGCCGGGCTCTGACATCAAGACCTTCACAGTAGCAACGGGCATCGACAAAGGGGTTATCACGCCGCAAACGACATACAACAACACCGATAGCATCAAGGTAGACGACATCACTATCGGCAATGCCAGCAAGGGCCAGACGGGCAACATTACCATGCAGCACGCCCTTAATTGGTCGCTCAACACCGGTATGGTCACAGTGGCGCAGCGCCTGGGCAATGGCAGCTACATCACTCGCCAGGCGCGCGACACGATGTATGATTACTTCCACAAGCGCTTTCGTCTTGGGCAGCTAACGGGGGTAGAGCTGGCTGGTGAGGCCAAGGGTAATATCATCTCGCCCACCCAGCAGCAGGGCAATGCCGTGCGCTACTCTAATATGTCCTTTGGCCAGGGGATGGATGCGACAATGCTGCAGGTCTCGGCCGGCTTTAGTGCGATTATCAATGGTGGGACATACTACAGCCCCACCGTCATCGCGGGGACGATTGACGACAATGGTACCTTTGCCAAGGCGGCGCGCAAAGCTTCGTATGCTCATGTCATCAAGCCGCAATCATCCGCCACTGTGCGCGAGATGGTGCACCAAGCGCGCCAGGCCTTTTATGCGGGTGGCGACCGCGCGGGGTTCTACATTGGCGGCAAGACGGGTACATCGCAAACCATCAAGGATGGTAAGTATATTTCTAACCAAACTATTGGCACCTACCTCGGTTTTGGTGGGGAGGTTGGCAAAACGCCGGCGTATGTTATTATGGTGGAGGTTTCGGGCAAAGGGCTGAATATGCAGGGGGGTCGAGACGCTCACCCGATTTTCACGGATATATCTAATTGGTTGCTCGACTATATGAAGCTCGAGCCGAAAGGACACACACCATAATGAACCTCACCACACTCGTTCGCGAGCTCAACGCGACATTTCTCCTCAGCGTCGCGGCTTTTTTGCTGGCGATGGCCCTCACGCCGCTCTATACCTACTTTGCGTATCGTTATAAGTTCTGGAAAAAACAGCGGGCCGCGAGCACGACGGGCGAGGAATTGACGGTCTTTACCAAGCTGCATGCCGATAAATTTACGCGCAATATCCCCACGATGGCAGGGATGGTTGGCATTGTGGCCATTGCTGTGGTGACGCTGGGGTTTAATCTCGACCGAGCCCAGACCTGGCTCCCGCTGGCGGCATTGCTTGGTGGTGGGGCAGTGGGGCTGCTGGACGATGTGATCAATATCAATAGTGATGGCTCGGGTTCGGCAGGCCTGCGCGCTTGGCTGAAGTTCTCGATGATCGCGGTGATGGCGGCGGTACTGGCCTGGTTCTTTTACGTTAAGCTGGGCTATACAACAGTGCATGTGCCGTACTTTGGCGACTGGCAGCTCGGCCCATGGATTGTCCCGCTCTTTGTCTTTGCGGTGGTAGCAACTGGCAACGCGGTGAATATTAGTGATGGCCTGGATGGTTTGGCTGGTGGACTGCTGGCGGTAAGCTATTGCATCTTCGGGGTGATTGCCTTACTACAGGGGCATTTGCAACTGGCGGGCTTTTGCTTCACTGTAGTGGGAGTGCTGCTGAGCTACCTGTGGTTTAATATCTATCCAGCACGGTTCTTTATGGGCGATGTGGGGAGCTTTGCCTTTGGGACGAGCCTAGGCGTCGTGGCGATGCTGACGAATACGCTGTTTTTGTTGCCCGTCATTGGTGTGCTGTTTGTGGTAGAGGCGGGCTCGAGCCTTATTCAAATCCTCAGTAAGAAGTTCTTTCACCGCAAGGTGTTTATCTCGGCACCAATTCATCAGCACTTCCAAGCAGTCGGTTGGCCAGAGGTGAAGGTGACGATGCGTTTCTGGGTGATCTCTTGCGTGACGGGTTTTATTGGCCTGATGATGGCGCTGGGTGGGGGACACATCTAGAATGGCTGCTGCTCGCCGCACTCGTGCTGCACACCGATCGGCTTCGGCTCGGTCGGCTCAGCCAGTGCGCCGCGAGCAACGTAATGCTACCTCCGCTCCATCTGTCGCTGTGCCGCGTTTGCACCGGCCGGATTATCAGATTATCCTCTGGGTGGGGCTGCTCATGCTGCTTGGTTTGGTGGTAATGTATGCCATTGGCCCGCAGCGTGCTAATGTACTCAACTCTGCACACAACACCAACTACTACACCGATGGCTACTTCGCCATTAAGCAGACGGTGAGCTTGCTCCTGTCAATTAGTGCTTTTGTGGGGTTGTCGCTCGTACCCTTTGCGTGGCTGCGCCAGAAGGCGGGTACGCTGCTAGCGAGCGGTTTTGTGCTGTGTGCACTGCTGTTTGTCCTTGGTAATATGCTGCATGTCTCGGCGATTGCTCAGTGTAGCCTTGGGGCGTGCCGCTGGTTCTCGCTGGGGCCACTGGGGAGCTTCCAGCCAGCCGAGATGCTGAAGTTTGGCATGCTTATCTATATGGCACTCTTCCTTGGCACACGAATGCGTCAGGGGGTGATAAACGACCTCCACCAGACGATCATCCCCATGGTAATTATGATGTGCGCTGCGCTCTTTTTCGTGATATTTTTGCAAAAGGATATGGGCACAGGCCTGGCACTCACTGCTATGGTGGCATGTATGGTAGTAATGAGTGGTATGAGCTGGCGCTGGCTGGCTTACCTAGCGGCGGGCTGCGTGGCGCTGGTGCTGCTGCTCATCGTCATTGCGCCGCACCGCATGGAGCGGGTGGCGACCTTCTTCCAGGGGGATGATCATGCTACTAGTAGCAATGATGATGGCTATCACATTAAGAATGCGAAGATTGCGCTGGGCACAGGTGGGCTATTTGGCCTGGGTATTGGCAACAGCATCCAAGCGACGGGCTACCTCCCTGAGGCGATTAACGATTCAGTCTTTGCTATTATTGGTGAAACGTTTGGTTTTGTGGGGGCCGTGGTGGTGCTGGCGTTGTTTGCAGCGCTGCTGCTGCGCCTACTGAGGATTGCCGAGCGTTTGCCTGATACGACAATGCGCCTAGTGGTAGCTGGAGCCTTTGGCTGGCTGGGCGCACATGTTATGCTAAATGTAGCGTCGATGATTGGAGTCTTCCCGCTGACGGGTATTACGCTGCCATTGCTGAGCTTTGGTGGCACCAGTATGGTATTTATTGCTGGTGCGCTTGGCCTGGCCTTCCAATTATCACGCCAGGCAGCTTACCAACCAATCAACGAAAAGGAGACCTCTCATGAAGCTACTGGCAGTCGGCGGTGGATCGGGCGGGCACGTTACGCCGGTCGTCGCCGTCATTAATGAAATCGCAGCCCTCCAGCCCGATGTGGAGGTGACCTTTGTCTGCGATAAGGCCTTTGCTAGCCAATCGCGCGGGCTCATGCAGCGCGCTGCAGTGCCAGTGCAGGTGCGGACGATCGCCGCGGGTAAGTTCCGGCGCTACCAGCACCTCAGCGTAGTGCGCCAGTTGCTCATGCCGAGTATTGTGCTGACTAATATACTTGATATCTTTAAGATCCTGGCTGGCGTATGTCAGAGCCTCTGGCTGGTGCTGCGCTGGCGGCCAGACGTGATCTTTGCTAAAGGGGGGTTTGTGTGTTTGCCCGTTGGTATTGCGGCGCGCTGCCTACGCGTGCCAGTAGTGATTCACGACTCCGATGCTCGCCCTGGCCTGACTAACCGTGTGATGGCACGCTGGGCAGCAGCGATTGCTACGGGCTGGCCACTCAAGCATTATCACTATCCAGCATCGCGTAGCCGCTATGTGGGCGTGCCGATTGGCGCTGATTTTCGCCCGCTCACCCCGGCTCAGCGGCAGCAAGCACGGCAGACCTTCTCGCTCGATCCACACAAGCCATTAGTTGTCGCCACCGGTGGTGGTCTTGGCTCAGCTATTATCAATCACGCGGTGCTGCGTGCTGCCGATGAGCTGCTAGCTGCTGGTATGCAGGTTTATCTGGTGGCGGGCAAGGGCAATTACGATGCCGCCCGGGCCAAAGCGCCCCAGCACCCCGATTTTCACTGCGTACCCTTCATTTTCGAGCATATGGCGCAATTGCTCGGTGCAGCCGATGTAGTAGTATCACGCGCTAGTGCCACCTTCACGCAAGAGCTCGCTGGCCTAGCGCAGGCGGCTATCTTGGTACCGGCTCATCACCTGGGCGACCAACGCAAAAATGCCGCTATCTATGCTGAAGCCAAGGCTGCTCTGGTTTTGCAAGACGACGCCTTAGAGCAGAGTGATGCCCTTAGCCAGGCCATTCTTACCCTCATACGCGACCCTGCGCAGCGCCAGCAGCTCGCTCAGCGCCTCCACACCTATGCGCGCCCCCACGCCGCTCGCGATGTAGCGCAAATGGTGGTGGAGACGGCTCGGCGTCAGAAGTAGGATAGGTAAGACCAGAACGGACATCTCACTCCGTCAAAATGACGGGGTTCTTCACCACTTGAGAGTTCAGTGGCCAGTTAATTCGGTTGACTGTTTTAAAAGCTAGTAGCCTTTGCCAACAACCAACCATCTACGGTATAATGGCCTGTAGCATCATGGGCTTTCGCACAAAACAAACACCACCACCAGCGCGCCGCCGAGTTGCCAAGAACAAGAGGGAAGAGCAGCCCCAGCGCACCGCCTACACCTACCGGCGTAACCGGACGCTGACCGGTAGCTTGGTGAGCCGTGTGCCGAGTGCGGGCGAGCCCAAGGCGCAGCTGCGGTCGCCGCGTATGCATGCGCATGATTTGCGCCGGACGCGCCGCCGCGTGGCGCTGTCGCTTGGGGTAGTGGTGGCGCTGCTGACTGCGGTGTGGTTTGCGCTCGATAACGTCATTGCGACACCAGTTGTTGCAGGCAATCTCACCAGTAATCATCAGCTCTACCAAGCCAAGATCAACGACTATCTCACTGCCCATCCGCTGGAGCGTTTTCGCTTTACACTCAATACTAGTCGGCTGGCGGCCTATCTCCAGACGCATGATTGCCCCGAGGTTGCTGCAGTGCTCCCAGCCACGCAGCAAGCTAGCTTGGGACGCAGCACCATCACCCTTGCTATGCGCCAAGCAGCGGTAGTCTGGACGGTCAATCGCCAGCAACTCTTTGTTGATACCGAGGGCCACGCCTTCCGCCGTGCCTATGGGCCACGGCCAAGCATCGAAGTAGTGGACGACAGTGGTATCGGCACGCGCAACAACCAAGTCGTCGCCAGCAACCAATTTCTTGGCTTCATCGGCAAAGTCGTCGGTGCCGTCCGTCGCCACCAGCTCACCGTCCAGAAGATCACATTGCCTGCTGGCACGACGCGCCAAATCTACGTTTGGTTTACAGGGGTGGAGTATCCGGTTAAGTTCTCGGTCGATCGCTCGGCTGGCTTGCAGAGCGAGGACGCCGCCCGAGCCATTCGCTACCTAGCGCAGCACCACATCACTCCCAAATACCTCGACGTCCGCGTCAGTGGTCGAGCGGCGTATCGATAAAAGGGAACTGTTGATAACAAAGGTGTTAGCACTTGTAAAGTGCAAGACCAACAAGGAAACTGGTCTATAGTGTGGATATTGAGATATCCTCTTTTTTCTCCGTAGCTCCTCCATTCACCATTGATGGGACGAAAATCGATTGTCATGAGTAACGACCAGAGGATGATTAGTTTTGACGTAAGAGTCCGACATCCTGATATTCACGAGAGGTATCAAGCTATAAACCTTTCTAAGAATGGAGCGGCGTAAGAGAAATTAATGTGAGAAATTACTGAGGTTATGAAACATCGGTTTCGTCGCCAACTGCAGCGCATCCAGCAAAGGGTAGGGGAGCTCTGCAAAACAAGAACAAATTTACAACACTTTACATAACAAAACATAAAAAATGCAAATAAAATATTTATAATACAAAATCGACAAAATGCAAAAATAGTAGGGGAGATGTTTTTTGCGAAAAAGTCAAATCATGATATTGATAGTATTTTAATCTCGGCCAACCCAAGCAGGGTAGAAAACATAGTAAAAGTACCAAGCAAACAAAATGTCAAACAACGCAACCATGGCTCAGAATCTGCAAGGATCGGGTTAGCACTGGCATGACGCCAGGCAATACGAGACCAGAGCGCGTATGCCTAGATCTGCAGCCAAGCTCATTTGTTCAATACTGATCCATTGCACAGACAAGTTACAAACCTTGCGCAGCAAACAAACACATTCACACGAACAAACGTACATAACTTTGCACACACGAACGTTCATGAACATATGCACCGTGTGTTCCCTCCAGTAGAACAAGCGTCTGCTTTTTTGCATTGCTCCACAATAGCGCCGCAATCTATCCTTTCTCTTTCCATTGGATGGCGGATATTATCGTATGCGAATCTGTTGAATGAGAGATAGAATCAATCGATCAATGATCAAAGATCTATACACCGGATATATACGTTTTATGCCCATGAATCTTATAACCGCCAAACCCAGCTCAATTCGGGCCATATCTGGGGTCAAATCTATATATGCATCGTAAAAGGATTATTGTGCGAAGTTATATTACGCTCCTAAAGATGATTAACGATACATCTTTTGCATCTACCCCACTGCTGCGTGGATGTGAATTATTGTGTACGCGTGGATTGCGATACATGGCTACTCATCATTCCCTCGTCTATGGGCGCTGATGTTTATGCTTATGCTTTGCTTCTGGTTGCTATTTTGCTGTGCATGGTTGCTTGCTATATTGTGTAGTATAGTTAATCAGCGCTGTGAAATTGTGAGCTTTCTGGGTATATTTCTATGCGGCCTTAGGCCGTTTTGATTACTATAGCTTAATAGCTTTCATCTAAGCTGAAAATATGCTGTGTGCTGCTGCAAGGACAAGTATGACTCTTTGGCTATAATAATAAGTACAGAAGAACCAGAGAGCTACAGCTCAGGTGGATAACATAGCTCTCGAATATGAGCTTATCAGTGGTAGATGTTAGTGAAATGAGGCAAAAACAGGGGTAGGGCGGTTGCCGGGATTTTTTGGCGAAAGGGCGGCAGACTCCCCTGCCTTGCCCTACCCTTTTCGGCCACTTTTGCTGTGTACTTGAGATGCTCTCTGCAAAAGGAATAGATACAAGAGGTGTATATGAGCAAATTGTAGCTGCGATGGAATTATCTTGCATACAAACGGTCGATACATAAGCCTATGAGCGCAAAATAACCCGTAAATATTCGCAGCCATCATGTGTACACGATAGTTGTCCAGGCGGCAAATTACCTCTGTTATAGCTGAGTATATGTAGTGTTCGGGCCGGGAGGGGAGGCCACTTCCCTATCGTTATTTTTCTCAAGCCTGTAGGCTTGAGCTCTTACTTATTTTCAGGCTGTTTATGATCCACCAAAATAAAGACTTATGCTTTTGTGAGGATGAGCACTGAGATGCGTTTGGCTCGCCCAACACCAATTTGCTCAGGCACCGAGAAATCCGACACCGCTAATCCTGCCTCCGTAGCCGCAGCAATATATTCCTTCATTGGCCGATGAAAGAAAAGAACTCGCTCTGGATGCGCGTCCTTGCCATGAATCCGAAACGGGATTTCAAAGACGTAAGATGTTTGCATGTTATAGTCAGATACATCTACATCGCTTCTTCCTGGCAGATAGGTATCTGGGTTGGGCAATGTTGCAATAAACGCACCGTCAGCTGCAAGAAGCCGAGCTGCTGCGGCAAAGAATGAATAATGGTTTGGCACACAATGCAACACCATATTTGCCACGAGTGCATCAAAGGAAGCGTTAGGATGGTTGGAGGCATAGTCTTCAAGAGACGTGGCTTCAAATTGAAGATGAGGCTGCGTATGCGTTGTGGAGGCAATCTCAATACCTTGATCAGCCGGATCAATTCCAACTACCGTAAAACCAAGTGAGGCGATATGGCTGGATAAAAACCCAATGCCACAGCCAACATCAAGTACGCTACCATGACCGTTTGGTAATAATCCGGTCAGTCTCTGCAGGATAAGATTCGAGAGCGCCCGATACGATGGGTCGTCGTTTGAGCCTAATTCGTGTAGACGTGCTGCGGAATTAGCGTTCCAGCGGTCTGCTTGGTCGGTGACAGTGTAGGTGTGAGATGAATGGATTGTCATAATGGCAGTATTCTAGCATGATATATATATATATATTCCACCTGTTATATCAAAATTGAACAAGAAACTACGTTTGCTATGACCAAAACCAATAGCCAATACCCTGCCAGGCGCTTCATCTATTGAGATGAATTATCCTGGATAGACCTCGTACCATCATTGTAGCCATACTATATAACCTAACCAAAAGAGACGAAGCTTTAATCACTTCGTCTCTTATTGGCGTATTGTTTGTCTAGAGCTACGCTGCTGCAACCGCCTCTGCTTGCTCCTTGGGCGGTTCGAGGGCGTAAGTAGCTTTGGCGACGCGCTTGAAGAGTGGTTTGCTTTGGAGGTTGAGGAGGATGGTGGTCTCCTTGACCTGGCGGCTCTTGAGGACGCGCTTGACGATCTCGTCGCGGTGTAGTGGGCCACCCTCGTCGCGCAAGATACCAGCAATGATATCAGCCACGGTGCCTTGGCTATAGCCCCAGATGTCGAGCGCATAAATGCCACGGCCGATGAGGATGAAGCGCTTGTCTTTGATGAGCTCGTTGTGGATGGCTTGCTTGGTGACATTACGGCGCTTGAAGGTGCTCTCCTTGATGCGCTGAGCAATCTCGCTAAAGTGTAGTGGCTTGCCTTCGTCTAGCAGGACGACGTAGATCTTGTCGCGGATATTCTTGGGATTAACGGTTGGCCACTTGCTCAGGCCCCACATATCTTTGAGGTGGGCCAGCTGGGTAGAGAGGCTGGCGAGGCCGCGCACTTGGTTGGGGTTCTCGTAGGTGAGTTGGTCATGCAGCGCTTCGAGGCTGATGGGCGCGCCATGCTGCTTGATGGCGGCAACGATCTCATCCACACGGCTTCGCACTGCTTTTTCATCGCCGTATTCGGCAATGGCCAGGCCTTGGTGGTATTTGTCGGTCTCGTTGATGGGGGTGAGGCGGGCTGAGACTTCGCCGATGAAGGCAATGTGGGCGCGCTGCTGCACCGTGGGTGTCTCGACATCTAACAGGCGCTGTGTGATGTCTGAGACACGCCCAACGCGGCCATTCTCGGAGAGGTCGCGGATGATGAGACGCTCGGCGTCGTGCAGGCCCTCTAGCTCACCTGCTTCGGCAGCAAGCTTGAGCCGCACCACGATGGCTTTCTCGAGCTGGCGGACGCGCTCGCGCGTAATACCGAGCAGCTCGCCGATCTGCTCGAGTGTTTCGCGGCGCTCTTTGAGGCCAAAGCGACGCACGATGATCTCGCGCTCGCGGTCGTGTTCTTCGCCGACTGCATCAAGGATGGTAGCGATCGACGCGGCAAAAACTTCGGTTGGTTGTTTGGTTGTTTGGTTCATGATTCGGTTCTCCATTTCCTTCTCAGTTGCTTGTGAATGCCCACTCGCACTTCTTACATTTGATTATAGAATAATAGGTGATATAAGTCAATCGTTTCATCATAGAACTATTATAGCACACACTTTACGCTTATGGTAAACAATTTTTTGAGGCTTTTCATTTGCAAGTGATGTGGCGAGCATGACAGGGCAGTTGACGGGCTCGCAGCAATGCGGGCTGGCATAGAAAAACCAGCGGCTAGTACAGAGGAGCCGCTGGTATATGAGAGGTCGCCGGGCTAGGCGGTGCGCTTCTTGCGTGTGGTGGTGGTGCGGGTTGCGGTCTTGCGCCGGCCGCGTTTGGGTGGTGCGGCGGCCAAGATTTCGCGGGCTTGCGTCTCATCCAGAGTTGTTGGATCAGTATCCTTGGGCACGCGCGCGTTGGTCTTGCCGTCAGTCACATATGGCCCCCAGCGCCCCTTGAGGATCTTGATGGCGCCAAAATCGGCGATGTGCTTCTCTGCCTCAGCCTTGAGCTTGGCGGCGTAGAGCACGCGAGCCTCAGCCTCGGTAATTTCGCGCGGGTCGTGCTCCTTGAGGCTCACGTAGAGCTTGCCTACCTGAATGTATGGCCCAAAGCGCCCGACGTTTGCCTTGATGGTCTGACCGTCTTCGGTGGTGCCAACGGTGCGCGGCAGTTCGAAGGCCTTGAGAGCTTGCTCGAGCGTGACGGTCTCGATGCGCTCACCCTTGGGGAGTGGCGCAAACTGCGGCTTGGCGGCCTTATCCTCGCTGCTGCCCAGCTGGAGCATCGGCCCAAAGCGCCCAAAGCGGGCAAAGATCGGCTTGCCAGTCTTGGGGTGGGTACCAACCTCGCGGTGAGCACCAACGGTGCTGCGGTCGATATCGCCGGATTTTTCGATGAGCTCGTGGAAGGGCTCGTAAAATTGGCGCAGCATGGCATTGCGCGCAAGCTTGCTGGCAGCAATGTCGTCGAAATCGGTCTCGACGCGGGCGGTGAAGCCATAGTCGATAATGGGATCGAAGTGATCGGTCAAGAAGCCAGCGATTAGCTCGCCCGCTGGGGTGGGCAGCAGCTTGCCCCGGGTGGCGCCGGTTTTTTCTTGGACGATGCGACGAGTGACGACGGAGGTGTCATCGCTCGGTGCCTCGCCACTACGTTCCAGGACGATGACATCACGTGGTTCGCCCTCGCTCTCGCCTCGCTCGGCATAGCCACGAGTCTGGATGGTGTTCATGATGGTGGCGTATGTGCTGGGCCGGCCAATGCCAAGCTCCTCAAGCTTCTTAACGAGCGTCCCCTCGGTGTAGCGAGCTGGTGGGCGGGCAAAGATCTGCCGCGCTTCGGCCTGTGTAAGCTCAAGGGCGGTGTGCTGGCTGACTGATGGCAGGATGGTCGAATCCTTACCGCCATAGACACGCAAAAAGCCATCAAACAGCACTGTCTGACCCTTTGCCTCAAAAACGAGCGCTTTCTCGGCCCTCAGCTGCGTGCTGTCGATACTGATGGTAATGGTGGTGTTCTCTAGCTTTGCGGCGGCCATTTGGCTGGCTAGGGTGCGCCGGCGAATGAGGTCGTAGAGCTTTTGGTCGTAGCTACTGCCGGCGACGGATTCGCGGGCGATGTCAGTCGGGCGGATGGCCTCGTGAGCCTCTTGGGCACCAGCTGACTTCGTAGTGAAGGTGCGGCTGTGCGAATAGTCGGCACCAAACTGCTGAGTGATGTATGTGCAACTGGCGGCAATGGCCTGATGGCTGAGATTGACACTATCAGTACGCATATAGGTGATGAGCCCCTCTTGGTAGAGTTTCTGGGCACTCGCCATGGTAGCGCGGCTGCCCATACCGAGCTTGCTATTGGCCTCCTGCTGGAGGGTGCTGGTGGTAAATGGTGCAGCGGGGTTGCGCGTGCTAGGTGTCTTGGTAATGCTGCTAACGGTGAAACGAGCGCCACTCAGGCCTGCCAGGAAGTCGTGGGCAGCTTGCTCGCTATCGAAGCGCTGCTTGAGCTCGGCCTTGAGCTCTTCACCTTCTACCGCAAAGTGTGCCGTCACACGAAACTGTGCACTACTGGCAAAGTCGCGAATCTCGCGCTCGCGCTCCACAAGCAGACGTACCGCTGGGCTTTGCACGCGACCGGCCGATTTGCCACCTGGCACCTTGCGCCACACCACAGGGCTCAGTTCGAAGCCTACGATGCGGTCGAGGATCTGTCGTGCCTGCTGGGCCTCCACGAGCTGCATATCTACGGTGCGAGGTTGCTTGATGGCCGCCTCGATGGCGGGCTTAGTGATCTCGTGGAACGTGATGCGCTTGGTGTGCTGTGGGTCTAGACCAAGCACTTCGCACAAGTGCCAGGCAATCGCCTCCCCTTCGCGGTCTTCATCGGTTGCGAGCCACACATTATCCGCTCCAACCGCCTTGACGGCCTTCTTGAGCTCAGTAATCACCTTCTTCTTGTCTGGGTCTATCTCGTAGACGGTCTTGAAGTCATTCTTGATATCGATCGGCGGCTGTCCATCCTTGGTTTTCTTGGGGATGGCACGAATGTGCCCTACGCTCGAGAGCACCTGATATTCCCCGCCCAGGTAGCGCTCAATTGTCTTGGCCTTGGCGGGGCTCTCGACGATGACTAGTTGTGTGTGTTTGCTCATTGATTATCTACTCGCTTGTTATAGTTATATGCTTGCTATTAACCTATCTAATCAAGCGCCTATGATACCGCAAAGTAGAATGGAATGCAAATTGGACAAATCTGAGCTACAAAACTCCACCATCAGCCCCCAGCAACTCACTACCCAAGAAAAACACCTGGAGGCTAGTTTGATACCCTCTCCCCCTCCCTGGTCTATAGGCTGGGGTATTGCTGATAGTGCAGAAGATATATGATATATAAGAAGTTTGGCTACCAATAAAGAATGCTAACACTCAAATTATCAATCGCACTACCCACGCACGCGGCGTTTGCGACGCATACGGGTGCGAGGTTGCCGTGCTGGGGTGTTTGCTGCTGAGGTGGACTCGGTAGATTTGCTGTAGTCTTTGGCTTTGGCATAGTGGCCAGTGAGATAGTCCTTCGCAGCGGCAATACCAAGGACAGTACCTGCAGCAAACGACCCTAGTGCTGCTACACCAGCACAACGCTCAAGCTTACTCCCTTCAGGAGCGAGTGACTTGAGAAAGTAGGCAGCAATTGCTATATTATCCGCTGCCATACTGAGCTTGCCGGATTTTGGCGTACGGAAGGCTTCATCATTTGTGAGACCATGATAGACGGTCGCGCCAGCATTGACGGCATTCTTAGCGGCAATTGTTGCTAAAACTGATTTGGGTACAACATAGAGCTTGCCTGCTATTATACCAATCACTGCCATACCGAATTTGTCGCAAAAAGCATCAAACCCTGCACCAAGGTCATTCTCTTGGCGAAGACGTCGTGCCGCTAGGCCATCTGCTAAGTCACATGTACGACCACCAAGTATCATGAGTGCGCCAATGATCTGGCCAGCTTTGTCGTTCTCCTTTGTGGCGGTGTCAAATTTCTTAGCACCGGCAGCTACTAACCCAAGCCCAGTAGCCGAGATGGCATTTGGCACAGTAGGAATATCTCTCATGTGATATTCGCGCTTGCGTTGTCTTGGGATTTGCTCTGCTGTCGCCATAGTATATGGTACTGTACCATAATACTAAGCCAATGTCCACTGGTTGGCGCCAAGTGAGCGGATAACGCCGTTAATCTCCAGCATCGTTAGCGCAATGGTAAATTCGCTGATGGGCGTGCCTAGGCGGCGCTGCATTTCTTCGCCGTCGCGCAGGCCTTGGCGCAGCAGCTTGATGATGGCAGCCTCGAGCGGTGTGCTACCCAGTGGCAGGGTGGCATTCTCGCTCTGCTGACGCTGGGGTGGTGTGATGGTCATGACAGCGAGGATGTCAGCTGGGCTGGTGGCGGGCAACGCACCTTGCTTGAGAAGGTTGTTGCAACCCTGCGAGAGTGGGCTGGTGATGTTGCCTGGCACCGCAAAGACGTCCTTGCCTTGCTCGAGTGCATGGGCAGCAGTGTTGAGCGTGCCGCTGCGCTCGGCTGCCTCGGTGATGACGACGACATCGGCCAGGCCAGCGACGAGGCGGTTGCGCTCGAGGAAGCTCCAGCTGCCAAAGCGGTAGCCATCCCCCGCCAAGTGCTCCGACACCACTGCCCCACCCTTGGCCACGATATCACCCGCAAGCGCAGTATGATTGGCTGGATAAATCCGCGGCAGGCCATTGCCCAGCACAGCGATCGTCGTGCCGCCCACCGCCACGCAGGCCTGATGCGCAATGCTGTCAATCCCAAGGGCGAGCCCGCTGATGACAATTACCCCTTGGCGGGTTAGCTCGCGGGCGAATTGCTCCGTCACTTCTCGGCCGTAGCGCGTGGGCCGGCGCGACCCAACGATCGCCACGCTCGGGCGGCGCTCCTCGGGCAGTGTGCCGAGGTAGTGAATCTGCTGCGGTGGCTTGGCAATGTGGCAGAGTGGATTGAGGTATTGGTGGGCTTGTGGTGTGGTGTGATTGATCTGTTGCATGATTTGTGCTGAAAAGTGTTGACATTTTGTCAAGCGGGTGCTAGTATCATAAGTGATTGATTGAGCGCAAGCTCGTTCAAGTACCTTATACCCCCTATTTTAACATAGTTACCCCAGTGTTTTCACGAAGGTAACGTGTTAGGTTGCACACAATCTGTGCTGTAGTTATCTACCCTCCACTGCAGCACCGTTAGACAGGGTTGTGTGCTTACTAACCCCTTTGTCCAGCGGATCTCGTATGTGTGAGTAGATCACGTATACCCTGATTGGGTGGGACGAAGGGCAAACCAAGCGCTCATAGTGATGCCCACCCTTACTATGAGCGCTTTTTTGTTGGGGTGAGTTGGTGGTGGTCTAGTCGCGCATTAGTTATTCTAAGCTGATTTACCTTGGTGCGCGAAGGTGCTGTGAATTGCTCTGGTTTGTGACTTGCGCTACCAAGGCAAAGATAGCTGGTATTTGTGGTAGTAGCCACGATCCTGGCGGATTTGCCCTGCTTGTAGAACTTACTACAGGGACTGAGAGGCTTGCATGTAAGGTTTGATAAAAAGGCCTTCTCCGCGCTGCTACGCTCTCTGGCGCAGTATACAATACCTTGTGTGTTGATAATTTTTCACCCTCAACTACATACTTCTCAATGAGAAAAACGAGCATCGAGAAGTATAGTTGCTATAGCAACATTGTGGCTTGCGATGGGCGCACGTATGTGCGCGTCACAGACAAGTAGAGGTGCAAGCTGAAACGCTATGTGATTGACACACGCTTACACCAGGCATACCTATATAGCCCAGCACGCACAAAATCTATGACTGAACAATACTTTTCACCATGTTTTCCTCTGTTATTGCGCAGTGAACTTGTTTTTTGTTCAAGTAGGCGATGAGCGAGAGGGGTGTTTGCTATTACTATGATAATACGTACCAGAGTTTGACTATTATATTGATTGCTTTTACTTGTTCAGCGTGATACTGGGCGATGTAAATATATTAAACTACTTATATTAAACTACTTTGCTAAATTTGTATTTAGTCCCGCAAAGCGCTATAATGGCCAAACCATGACAGAAATGGCAGTTCGAGAACATAATCCTCAGCCAGAGACGCGGATGGAGCGACGACGGCTCCAGAAAAAGCTCCAGCGAGAGAAGAATGCTGCGGATTTTGGCAAAAAGGCGATTAGTGCAGCGGTAGGCGCTATAATTGGTTGTATGCCAATGGCTGGTGTGGTCTATGCCAAGCATGCTCAACGCGAGGCGCAGCGGCCATATGAGCCACTGCCACCATGCATGGCAGTTGGCCGATCTTCGTCGCTTGACCTCACGCAGCCCGAGGTGGTCGCTCAGCGTCCGCCAGTGAGCATTGCTGAGGCGTTGGGCGATCATGAAGTGCTCGAGCAGCAAAAGCACGAGGCTTTGCAGGCAGTGCAGCACTCCATCGTCAAGATAAACGCTCACGTTCATAATATGGCGGAGGCAGGCAGAGTGGATATCACTGGCAGTGGCTACATCATAGCAATGCCAAATGGCAAACCTATGGTGATGACGGCTGCCCATGTGGTGTCTAACAAGTATCCTATCCGCCAAACAGACATTACCTTCCGCACGACGGATGGCCAGACTCATAAGATACAAAAAGGCTGCCATAATGGCGAAGCACCGCCCGAAGGCCAGTGGAGCTCTGGCATGCCTGATGTAGCAGCATTGAGGCCGCGTGATGAGCTGCCAGGTAGCTCATCACTCCAGCTTGCAACAGATGAGGAGATAGCGGCAGCGACACAGGCTGGCCAGCCATTCTTTGCGGTGGGCTTCCCTGCTAATGCGCCGGTGGAGTGGGGGCAACCGATCGCCACACCGCAGGTCGATGTGCTTCTCCCTGCTGGGCAGCGCGGGGCTGATGGCAAGATGGCTATGATCTCGGGCCTTGAGCGGTCGGCTAAGGATGCAAATGATGTTAACGAGCTAGATGATGCAGTTTTGCCTGGTATGTCGGGCGGTGTGGTTGTTGTACGTACTCCATCTGGCGAGATGAAGGTTGTTGGGATGGTACAAGCAGTAGCCCAGCCAGCCACGGCTGCCGAGCTCAGCGCGTATGGCATTATAGATGACCCAGAGACAGTGCGTGCGTATGAGCCGCGCATTGCCTATCTTGGGAGCCTCACAGAGACACAAGAGGCGTCTACGAGCCTACAAGCAGAAGACGAATGGTCGGCGGCGAGAGTAATAATATACCTTGGGGCGGTTTTTCGCAAAGATTAAGCCCAGGCCGAGGGTCCCGAAGGATGAAGCCCTGCCCCATTCTGTGCTATACTAAATCACTATGAAACATCTCTGGCATTCTCATCACCCTTTTCGTATTTTTTGGTTTTCGGCACTGCTGACGGTGCTGCTGGGCGGGGCGGTCTTTGGCCATTTGGGGACGAGCGGTTTGTGGGTGTTTGCCATCCTGGTGTTGCTGGAGGTGACCTTCAGCTTCGATAACGCTATCATCAATAGCCGCGTCTTGGCAACCCTAAGCCCCTTCTGGCAAAAGATTTTCCTGACGGTGGGGATTTTTATTGCAGTGTTTGTGGTGCGTTTTGTGCTGCCAATTGTGATTGTGATGATTGCCGCCCACCTGGGGTTTGGCGATGTGGTGCAGCTCGCTCTACACGACCCAGCCCGCTACGGCCAGGTGCTGCACCACGCTGCGCCGATGATCGATGCCTTTGGCGGTGCCTTCCTGTTGATGATTGGTATTCACTACTTTATGGATCGGCGCAAAACCACCCACTGGCTTAAGGGTGAATCCTGGCTGGCCCGGGCGGGGCGGTTCGAAAATCTCAAAATCTGCCTAATGCTGAGCGTGGCAGTGGCGCTGTACTTTACGGTGGCGCCGGAGTACCAAACCATCGTGCTGATATCGAGTATTCTAGGGATTCTGCTACATATTGGTATTGAGCTGTTTGGCTCGTTCTTCCATGATGATGAGCACGGTGTGGCGCACCAGGTTGGTGCCCAAGTGGGCTGGGCGGCCTTTGCCAGCTTCCTCTACCTTGAGGTGCTCGATGCCAGCTTTAGCTTTGATGGTGTGATTGGGGCCTTTGCTATTACCACCAGCCTGCTGCTGATTATCGCAGGCCTGGGCGTGGGGGCAATTTGGGTGCGAGCGCTGACGGTGTATTTGATGCGGGCCGGTACCCTCACCCAGTACCGCTACCTTGAGCACGGTGCCCACTGGGCGATTATGGCCCTGGGTGCGATGATGTACATTAAGCTCTACCAGGTGGAGCCACCAGAGTGGGTTACCGGGAGTATTGGCCTGGTGTTTATTGTGACGGCGATTTGCTCGAGCATGTACGAAAAGCGCCGGCTGGCCCGGCGGCAGCAGGCATAGCAGCGCTGGCTGGTGCCGCCTACGTGCCGTGTGAGCACCCGCGTGTATGCGTATGGGTGCTGGCACTATGCTGGCAGCGCGGGCACATACCACTAAGCGTGACGCTGTGCTGGCCTAGGCTATAGCCGTGGTTCCTGGCGGCGGCTTGCAGGGCGGCCTCGAGCTCTGGTGTGGCCACATCCTGGTGCGCACCGCAGACGGTACAGGTAATATGGTGGTGGTGTGGCCGGAAGGGCTCTGCCAGGCTGATATACGGTGTCCAGCCGCGCATGTGCACGGTGGTAATGCCAATGCGCTCGAACACCTGCAGCGCCCGGTAGACGCTGGCGCGATTGCAGCGTGGCGTAGCGGCTACAGGCTGGGAGCTACCTGCGGCCGGTGCGGCGGTGGCCCGCTCGGCGATATGGGCCCGCTTAAGCGGCTCATCGGCCTGCTGCAGCACACGCAGGACGGCCAGGCGCGGCGCGGTAATGCTATAGCCGTGGTGACGCAGGTGCTGGGTGATGGGGGTGGTGGTGACTGCCATACTGGCTTTTATAGTAGCGCATGGGCCGTTTTGTTGCAATAATACGCAGTTTTGCAACATTTTTGCGAAAGTAGGCCGCGGGGAGTACAATTTGCCCATATGAGAATTGCATTTTTAGGAAAGGGAGGCAGCGGCAAAACGACCCTATCGTCGCTGGCAACCCGCTTAGCGCCAGAGCTCTTTACCGAGATCTACGCTATTGACGCCGATATCAACTTGCACCTGGCGGGGGCTTTGGGCCGGACACACGCCCAGGCCAGTGCGTTTACGCCGATCTACAAATACGTCGAGGCAGCTATTCGCCAGGCGCGCCCGGAGCTGGCTGAGTTACCTAGCCTGCCCCGTACGCTCCCACCGTATACCGATAGCGACCGCCTGCCGCTTGGGTTCCAGGTGGAGCCGTGGCGTGGCCTCCCCCACCCATCGAGCACCGTGCTGCTGGAGCTTGGCTCTTACAGCCAGGAGACCATGGGCTGGTCCTGCCACCACGGGGCGCTGGGCAAGCTGCAGCTGGTGCTAGCCCACACGCAGGATAGCCCCGAGCAGTTGATCGTTGCCGACCTAACCGCCGGTGCGGATGTATTTGGCGTTGGTATGCTGGGGCTGTTTGATATGGTGTTTGTGGCGGTTGAGCCAACCATTAAGAGCACGACCATTTACCAGCAGCTGGCCGAGCTTGCAGCCCACGATGACGTCACATTAGTGCCGGTGGGTAATAAAATTATTGATGAAACTGACACGGCGTTTATTACCACGCAGCTGGGCCAGGCACCAGCCTATAGCATTGGTATGTCGAATTTTGTGCGCCGGCTGGAGCGTGGTGAGCAGCTCGCAACCAGTGATATTGAGCCCACTACAGCTATGGCGGTGCGCCAGCTGCTTGCCGCGGTTGCTGCCCATACCCGCGATGACGTAGCCATGCGGGCCGCAGCCGTCAAAGCCCACATTCGCGCCGCCCAAAACTGGCCAAAGGCGAAGTTCCCGATTGACCTGCTGAGCCTGCTACCACCCCAGGAGCGCCCTGGTGTGTAGCCAGGGTTCTGGCGCTGCGTCGCCACAATCATCCCCCACCCGCAACCTGGCCCCCGGCCAGGTGTTGTGGCTCAGCCGGCAGGATGTATTGGATGCTGGTGGCGGCGATATGGCGCTGGCTACCCAGGCGGTGCAGGAAGCCTTTACGGCCTGGCGGGCCGGCCAGGCGCTGCAGCCGGCTAAAACATCGCTCCGGCTAGCACACAAGCAGCAGGAGGCCCAGGCTGGTGTGGTGAATGTGCTGCCCGCCGCTGTGCGTACACCAGTGGGGACGGTGTTTGGCGTCAAGGCCCTGGGCGCAATGCCCCGTAATCTTGCCCAAGGTGTACCGCGGGCAACCGGCACCATCACCCTATTTGATGATGCCCACAAAATGCCGATTGCCATTATGGATGCCCAGGTCATAAGCGCCATGCGCACCGGGGCGGTGAGCGCGCTGGCGGCGCCCAAGCTGGCCCGCGCGGATGCCCGTAGCCTGGGCTGCGTGGGGGCGGGCGTCAATATGATGACGCAAATTCGTGGTGTGCTGCATGCCCTGCCGGGCCTTGATATTATCCGCATCTATAGCCGGGGCGCCAGCAAGCACCAGTTGGCTGAGCGGCTGCGCCAGCGTTACCCGGCCCTAACCGTCAGCGCTGTCGATAGTGCCGAAGCTGCCGTCGCCGATGCCGATATCGTTATAACCTGCGCGGCTAATGTCAACCAGCCAGTGGTGCCCCTA
This sequence comes from uncultured Candidatus Saccharibacteria bacterium, assembly GCA_938036625.1. Lineage (GTDB taxonomy): Bacteria > Patescibacteriota > Saccharimonadia > Saccharimonadales > Saccharimonadaceae > Saccharimonas. The sequence continues at coordinate 23,948 of CALHQH010000032.1, forward strand.
CAGGCGGTGAACCGGCCGGGGGTGACGATATGTAACATTGGCTGCCTTGAAAATGAGCCCCAGCTGCTGGCCCATATGGATGTGATTGTATCTGATAATTGGCAGCAGAGTAAGCACCGCGGCGTGCAGACCCACGCGGTGGCCTTTAGCCAGGGCATTATTGCCGATAGTGACGTTACTAACCTGGGTGATATTCTGGCTGGCCAGGCGCCGGGCCGCACTAGCCCAGCGCAGAAGGTCTTCTTTGGCCCGACTGGCCTGGGGATTGAAGACATAAGCCTCGCCGCGCATATCTATGCCCAAGCCCTGGCACGGGGTTGCGGCACCGTGCTTGATCTATGGAGCAACCAGCCGTGGATATAGCGGCCCTGGCGCGGTGGACGAGCGCCCTGCAGGCCCTGACGCCGCCCCAGCAGCGTGAGCTCACTCAGCAGCTGGCCAGTATCCCACCGATTACAATTGCCGGCAAGCAGGCTAGTGTGCTGCTGGCCCCCCTAGCCCTGACGCCGCCAGCCGCGGCCCAGCTCGCCCAGGCGGTGTATACCCTGCAGGATGCCTTGGTGGCGATTGAGTCCCACCCGAGCTTTCTGCCTGGCCAGGTGGTGTACGACCGCTTGTATCAATCGCTCAGTGTCCAGGGTAAATACCTGGTGGATCACGCGCCGGCGGTGAGCCCAGGCACGATGCGCCGCCGCTTTCGCCGGATTGATGGCTTTTTGCCCGGTGCACCGCACAGCCCGGGGCCACAGTTTATTGAGGTGAACCAATCCGCGCCCTTAGCAATTAGCTTTTATGAGCGCGCCCGCCAGGCGCTGGCGATGACCGCCGCCTACGTCCCGGCCGTTCAGGCGGCTGGTGCTAGCGCCCCGAGCGTGCTTGATTCGCCATCACTCTACGCAGCGCTGGCCAGCTGGTTTATAGACGCTGCCCCGGGCCGATCAAGCCTGACGGTAGCCGTGAGCATGGAGCGCGGCTACCCAGCAAAGTTTGTCGATCTGCCCACCGCCACCGCGGGCATTACCCAAGCTGCCCGGGAGCGTGGTGTAGAGATTCGCTTTGTGCTGGCGCAGCCGCCGGAATTTGGCTACCAATCGGGGCGCATGACGGTACGCGGCCATAGCTTTGATGTACTGTGGCGCAATACCGTGTACCTGGCGAATTATGACGTTGATATTGCCGATTACCAAGCCATCCGCTACAGCCCGGCTGTGGTGCAGCAGAACGACCTGCGGGCCTGGCTGCTGCGCTCGAAGGAGCTCTTTGCCCTAGCCTGGGATGATACGGTGCAGGTGGTGCTCGCTGCTATGGGGGTGGATGTACCAGCCCTGCGGCGTATCATGCCACCGACCTATAGCCTGGCAGCAGCCCAGCAGCTGGATTGGCAGCACACCTACCGCCGGCAGGACTATATTGCAAAACGCTGTGACGATGGCTTTGGCCAGGGGCTGGTGTTTGGCCACCAGTGCACGGCAAGCCAGTGGCACGCCCTGCTGGCAGGCAGCCGCGGCCAGGACTGGGTGGTGCAGCAGCTGGTGCCAGTTGCCCCGGTGGAGGTGCCGCTGTATACACCAGGCCATGGCATCCACACCCAGGCGGTCACGCTAGATTGCAACCCCTACACCGTGGGTGGTACGCTGGCCGGGGTGCTCGCCCGGGCAATGCCGGCAGCCCAGCAAACGGCTGGCCCGCAGGCTATGAATATCGTGGCGGGGGCGGCCATCGGTGCCTATACTGGCGTGGTGTAGACGCGCTGGCTAGTATCGGCCAGCGTGCCGGCCACAAACTGCTCTACCAGGGCGGTAGTGGCTGGGATGATGGCTGTATTGAGTGCCTCCTGCTCTGCTTGGCTGAGGGGCTTGAGCACAAAGGTCGCATCGCCCATGCGCCGCCGCAGCGGGTTGTGGATACCAATCCGCAGCCGCGCGTAGCCTTGGCCCAGGTGGGCATTGAGCGATTTAATACCATTATTGCCAGCATCGCTACCACTGTGGCGCACACGAATGATGCCAAATTCCAGCGCTAGCTCGTCATGGATAACAAGCACGTCACTAAGCGATACTTTATAAAAATCCATAATTGCCCGAGCCGCCCGGCCGGTATCGTTATAAAAGGTGGTTGGCTTAGCCAGCAGCACCGGCTGGCCAGCAATAGTAGCACTGGCGGTGGCGGCGTGCAGCTTGGGCTTGGTGGCAAACTGGGCGCCGTACGCGCAGGCCAGCGCATCCAGGCACTGCCAGCCAACATTGTGCCGCGTGCGGGCGTACTCGCTGCCAGGGTTGCCTTGGGCCAGGATTAATTTCATACGTACTAGTATAGCATGGATGAGGTCTTGTCGTGGCTGTAGTGTGAGGTTGTGATTATAAAAGCATTAGCACAATTGCTTCATTAGTGGTGCTATAGCTGAACCGAAAATGTTCCGGCCAGATTATACTACAGCGATCATCCGCCTGCTGTATGGCTGGCCTCCATATATTTTCTTGTTCAACTATTTCACCGTACCCCAGTAGTCTTGCTATCAAGATGCCCGTTAGAGCGAGCGGGCAGCCCCATCATGCTATACTAAACCCATGGCCCAGCGCGATAATGATCTTGAATTTAGCCTCAATGCTGCCTTTGATGAGCAGCGCACCCAGCCTGGCCTGGTACCACTCTACCTCATCAATGGCTCGCTCGGGGCGGGCAAGACGAGCGTGTTGGAGTATCTTTTGCGCCAGCCGGAGTTTGCTGGTTCGCGCGTGATTGAGAATGAATATGCCAACGAGAATGTCGATGGCTACCGGCTAGAAGGCCTGGCAGAGCTTGTGACGACGCTGGCGGGCGACTGCGTGTGCTGCTCGTCTAAGCATGCCTTGACGCGCATGCTGCTGGATTTTTGCCAGTCGTCCCCTGCCCCGGTTTTTATCGAGGCAACAGGGGTCGCACGGACGATGAACTTGGTGGAGAAGCTTATCAATGCCCGGATCTTTGCCAAATACGAGCTGCTGCAGAGCTATTATGTCATCACGGCGCACGAGATTTTGCATGGCATTGAGCCAGCCCACGAGGTGGAGCTGCAGGCCGCCGATACAGTCCTTATTACCAAAGAAGATCTCCTGCACGGTGATGATCGCACCGTCTATGACACCAAGCGCCGTGCCCTGCCCTACACACGGGTGTTGTCTGCGCCGCATGGGTATTTTGACCTCAGTAAGATCACAACGCCGTCGAGTCTACTCACCTTCTTCGACACCTATGATGGCGAGCTTGCCGTGCCAGATAACCCGACCTATAGCGTCATCGATATGTCGCAGCTCACTGCTACCGAGGCAGCCTTTGAGACGCTGTGGCTGCAGCTCTTTGCGACGTATGAGCTGCGCCGGCTCAAGGGGTGCTTTATTGATGAGCATGGCACGCGCCGGCACATCGAGGCTACGCCCGAGCAAATCCAGATCACCACTGGCCAGCCTGGCGAAGCACCCAAGCTGGTCTGCATTGGCACCCACGCCAGCAGCATCACCCGCGACGGGCTGGTGGCGCAGCTGATGATGTTTGGGTAAGGTAGGTCTGAGGAGTCTCTTGGGCTTATCCACTAACTCCTCTGGTAGGATCTATTGCAGAGAATGAGGGTTGATTATTATTGGCTTGGATATAAAAATTTTTTCTCTTTTGCGTCATTCTCCCTTCTCTGTAGCGCCAGTACGAGAGGTTGGTATTGAGTCTTATATACATCAGAGGAGGGTGATATGGCAAGAAGCAGTATCGAAAGATAGATCTATGCCATAATAAAACCCACCTACCCCTACTTTGTTGTACGCAAAAACAGAGGTAGATGGGTGTGATATTATGGGTCTTGCGATTTCTTAGCCTTTCCTTAAGCGAGGAGTATTCGTCGACCTGGATTGCTTGGCCGCATAGGCCGCTAGAAGCCACACTACCGACTCTTATCAAGGAATTCGCTTAGCTTCTCATCGATCGATGTGAGCGATTGGCTCATCTGATTGACTCGCCGGACGAACCAAACAAGTAGCCAAATAGCCACCACAAATAGCACAACATGGAAGGCGATGGCCGACCAAAAAAGCGTATTTGCCTCGGGCGCGCGAATCAACAAAGCAAAATAAGCTGGTATATGAGTCATGGTACAACTCCTTATGTTATTAGTTATTACTGAATGTTGTTTGTCCACCCAGCCTTATTGTGTAACATAAGGCTGGGTGGGCGTTCCGGTGGCTAGTCCAGCTTCAGGCAGGACCAGCCCTCAGCGAGCGCGGCGTTCGTTACCTCGGCCTTGGAACCGGGGTAGAATCGGTTGCAGTACCCCTGGATGTCGACACTACCAGCCGACCCAAACGACACACCGAACGGGAACGTGTACGACATGTTGTAACACGTCCATGTGTACGGCTCGCCGAAGAAGTTGTAGACACCGGAGTGCCCCTGCAGGCGGCAAGCCTCCTCAATATCCGCCGGCCACTCGCCGTCAGCGGCGTTCGCCGGCGAGCTCAAAACGAACCCGCCCATCGCCAACGCAGCGGTAGCACCCAAGGACGCGATCTTCCGGAACTTCATGTTATCCTCCTCTAGGATTCCGGGAGCCCAAGATTTTTGGGCTCAACCAACATGACGATTTGATTGTAGCTGATATATATATATCAATACTTGTTATGATATATTGCAATAATACGGTAAAATAACAGTGGTAAGTGCTGTCTATTCTACAACGATTTTGTTCGAAAATAGGCGAACATGGTCAGGGCTATGCACCAACAGGAAGAGAACGATACATACTCTACTAATTATGCCATAAAACACCCTAAGATAGGTTGCCCTGCAAGCGTCAGAAAGCACTTACAAGCGGCTCTTGCCTATGCCCTGCGTGCTTTGCCCTTCGGCGTTCTTGCGCTGCTTATATGCTTTCGTCACGGGTTCGAGGCCACGCTTGACGCGTTCGCGGTTGGCTTTGAGTTGCTTCTCGTCGCGGAAGGAGAGCTTGATGGGGGTGCCGGTATAGTCGTAGGTGTCGCGGATGCGCCGCTCGAGGTAGCGCTTGTAGCTCCAGTGGACGAACTTGAGGTTGCTGCCGTAGATGACGAACCACGGTGGGTTGGTGTCTGTCTGGACGATGTAGCGTAGCTTGGGGTGGGTGTTCTTGAGGCCAGCTGGTGGGTGCTTCTGCACGGAGCGCTGCAGGAGGTCATTGAGGGTGCGCGTGGTGGTCTTTTGCTGGCGATGAGCAGCGATGCCAAGAGCGAGGTCGAATAATTTCGTCACATTCTGGCCCGTAACGGCACTGGTAAAGATGAGTGGTGCCCACGGTGTGAAGTCGAACTGGGCGGAGATCTGCGGGGCGAGTGCATCGCGTGTGTAGGCATCCTTGCCTTCCACGGCGTCCCACTTGCTCACGACGATGGCCATGCCCTTGCCTGCCTCGGCAATGATGCCAGCAAGCCGCTGATCAAGAGCTGTATTGAGCTCATTCACATCCATCAGGAGGAAGCAGATATCGGCCTCCTCGATGGCAGCCAAAGTGCGCAAGACGCTAAACTTCTCGATGCCCACCTCTTGCTTGCCTTGGCGGCGAATGCCAGCGGTGTCGAGCAGCTCGATGGTTTGCCCCTGGTAGCGCAGACGGATGCGATTGACATCGCGCGTGGTGCCCGCTACCCCGGCCACGATGGCTTGCTGCTTGCCCGCCAGTGTGTTGAAGAGGCTGGATTTGCCTACGTTGGGCCGGCCGATCAACGCAATCTTGAGTACATCGCTCGGCTCGGCTTGGCGCTTCTCTGGGATGTGCTGGCAGATCTCATCCAGCGCATCGCTAATACCACTGTTGTGCTCGGCACTGGTGCGGATGATACTCTTGATGCCAAGGCGGAGGAATTCACTGGTGGGCAAACTACCCCGCAGGTCGGTTTTGTTGGCGATGAGAATGACGGGTTTGCGACTCTTGAGGGCGGTCTTGGCGACGCGCCGGTCTTCATCGCTGGGGTATTCGGTGCTATCCACCACGACGAGGATGACGTCGGCCGCATCGGATGCATCGGTGATCTGCTCTTGGATGCTTGCCTCAAACTCATCTTCGGCTGGCTTGAGGCCGGCGGTATCGACCAGCCAAAACTCATGCCCATGGTAGGTTGCCTTGCCCACCACCCGATCGCGCGTCGTACCAGCCTCGCGTGCCACGATGGCCTGCTGCGAGCGCATCATACGATTAAACAGCGAGCTCTTGCCAGCATTGGCACGCCCGATGATTGCAACAGTAGGAAGTTTGGTAGCCATAATGCTCTCATTATATCATGAAAGCACGCGAGTGGATTTGCAGTGCCCTACTGCTCGGCCACGTCTTCCCACTTACCTCGTGGTAGCTTGCCCAGGCTATAGCTGCCAAAGTGTGTGCGATGCAGACGCGTGACGGTGTAGCCCAGGGCAGCGAAGGTGCGGCGGATCTGGCGGTTGCGGCCTTCACTCATGCTAATGTGCCACTCGGTGCGGCTATCGGGCCGGAGACGCGTGAGGATGAGCCGGCTGGTGCCATCGGCCAGCTGGATGCCGTAGTCGCTGATCATCTGCTGGTGGAGAGGTTCAAGCGGGTGGTCGAGCCGGACGCGGTATTCTTTGACCTTGGCAAACTGCGGATGGGTCATGCGGTAAGCAAAGTCGCCATTGTTGCTGAGCAAAAGCAGGCCCGAGCTATCGGCATCGAGCCGGCCAACGGGCTTAAGCGTGTGCAATTCTGGCGGCAAAAGGCTGTAGATGGTCGGCTGCGACCCCTGTTGCTTGCGCGAGCAGACGTAGCCTACTGGCTTGTTGAGCATGATAGTGCGATAAGTAACCTGCTTGGGCAGTGGCGCGCCCTTGACTGCTACCAGGCTGCCTGGCTGGAGGCGGGCACCGAGCACAGCTACCTCGCCATCAACCACGACGTCTCCAGCGGCGATCAGGTCATCCGCTTGGCGGCGCGACAGGCCCAGCACAAGAGCAATGTGTTTGTTGAGGCGAGTAGTCGACATGCCCCTATTATATCACCCAGGACGTGCTGGCCGAAGGCTCGGCTCTGCGCTCATAACTCTCTCGGCTTAATGCTGATGGGTATGATGCGACCACGGCCGAGTAACCGCTGAAACAATGCTCCGCGTGCCGCGGAGAGCAGCCTTGCCAATGGCACGAATGCATGTGAAAAGTGGGCTATGTTTGACTTCTGGCACAACCAGTGGGTACTCAAGCGATGGATGCTGGCGGCTATCGGCTTGTAGTGGATCATTGCATCGCGTAGCAGGGCCAGTGACAGGGTCATCGGTAGGTTGTTCATGGAATGGGTAGTCGAATGGTGATCGATCGGGCATAACAGGCTCCATGCATGATGATTACCTAGTATAGCACGCGTGAAGCGATATGGATACGCTTTTTAGTGCGACCCGGCCGATGATGGTGTTGCCCGCTCAGTCTCTTCGAAACTGAGGTTGTCGTGGCTGTGCTGTATGGCCGGCGCTGGGCGCGAAGGTGTGGCTCCTGGCTGAGGCACTGATGCCGCATGATGAGTGGTTGATGGTTGCCCTGCTGCGGCGTTGACGGGCTGTGCTGGAGCAGAATGCGCTGCAGCAACGGGAGCTGGGCGGATGGCATCGTAGAGTGGATGATCGACTGGTGAGACCGACGGATGAGCGGCTGCACTGCCCTGGAGCAACGCCGCGGCTAGTGCATCAGACGGGTCTGCAGCAATGGCCTGTGGGCTGTGTGGCGTAATAGCTGCGCTATCAGCAGCCTCGTGATGTTCGTGGTGAGTAACTGGTGGCTGCGCTGAGGCTGCTGGTGCTGGATGGCTTGGCGCTGGTGTGCTATATGCTGTGGCGGCTGGCGGTTGCGGCTCAACAGGGGTTGGCATGGTATCCATCTGCTCGGTGAGGTTGGCTACGGCGTCTGTGACGAGCTGGTTTTGGCTTGGCTGGTAGGTGGCTGCATCGGTGTCTGCCTCATCATCGGTCTGCTGTGTGCTCATGTGGAGAGCTTCGGCCAATTCGGCTTCGTCGTCGGCTGGAGTGTGGGTGTAGTGAGCAGGCTGGCTCGCCACAATGTGGTGATGTACATCTGGAATACCTGATGGCGCTGTGCTGTGCGGCGCAATAATATCGTTAATAAGTGGCTGCGTAGCGGGAGTATCACTGGCTGGTGGTGTGTGCAGATGTGTAGCTTCTGCTGGGCTTGGTGCGCTATGAGCAGGGGCTGGGTGTTCATCGTGATGCCTGATGATCTCAGCCTCTGGTGTTTCTTCGGCTGGCGGCAAGGTGAATGGCTGTGGCGTGGTGGGCTCGGCTGGCGGCTGCGGCGCTGTGGGTTGTGGAGCGCCATTGGCGGCATCGAGCTCGTCATCTATTAAGCTGGCATAATCTGGCCTCGGCATAGAAGACTGTAGTGGGTGGATCACTCGCTCACCCAGGCTAGCCGGCCGTGGTGTAGAGAATGGCGCTGTGGGCTGCGGCAGTGTGGTGGGCTGGCTGGCTGGTGGCACGGGCATAGCTGGTGCGCTTGGCTGAGGCTCAGGAGTGGTATGTGCTGCCGGCCGGTGGCTTACCCCTGTATCGCCAAGGACGTCGTGCACGGCGCGTACCACATCTTCAATCCCAACCTGCGATTTGACGAGGTAGCGGTCTGCTCCCAGTGCCTCGCCGCGCATGCGCTGGTCTTGGCTAGAGAGTGCCGTCATGATAATCACCTTAATGCCGCGCGTCTCGGTGGTGCTGCGCAAGATATCGAGCATGTCGAAGCCACTAATCTTAGGCATCATCACATCGCTGATGATGAGCTGCGGACGTTCTTTGATAGCCATAGCGAGTGCTTCTTCCCCATCGCCGGCCGACACGATGTCATACCCCTCGGCCAACAGGCGTACTCCGTATATTTCGCGCAGGCTTTTGTCGTCTTCGACAAGCAGAATCTTAACCTTTGTCATATCACCCTCTATTGTACGCAATTGTCGGCAAAAATACCATAGTGCTTGTGGTTTTTTTGAGAGGAATTAATATAAAGTGCTGCTCTGGTGATGGGTCTGGCCCACGGTTGGCTTTGTGCGAAGAGATTGACAGAGCGCTGGTAGCAATTTGAAAGGGGCGCATGTATACCGGAAATTGCAAAACGTTCCCCTGCTCTTTGCAGCGACCCCGCTGCACAAGAGGGCGTCTGAAAGCTCGCAACGTAAGCAGATAGAAAAGCTTTGCTCTATACTCTAGCTAGCGTATGTTTAGCTTGGCAGTACTACTGGGTAGCTATTGACTATAAATATATACTGTGGTATCATAGCACTCCATAACAGAGGAAGATGAATATGACAACAACACGACAAATGCGACATGCCGGGGCGCGATACAAAAGCGAGAAGCCAAGCTGGGTTACGCGTTTTGCAGAAAAATTGCAATCGCCCGAGCGATCCTCACGGCGTGAGAAAGCAGCGCGGGCACTAGGGATGCTGGCCACCATTGGCGCCACGCTGACAGCTGCAACAGGTATTAGTCTCTATCATGACAGTGGCAATATGGAGCCGGTGGGTAACCTGCTTAATCCAGTTGCTGAGCATGTGATGACGACAGATAAGAAGATTGCTGATGCTGATGGACTTTCGAATATTATTGCACTTGAAGGCCGCCAGGAGGAAGAGACGAGGATGCATTGGGTAGCGCGTGGTACGGAAGCGATGGCCTTTAGCTCTATCACGCTATATCTGCTCAATGGGCGAACACGCAAATCTTCACGCAAGAAGCCCTAGTTGTAAGCGTGTAGCAGCCTGGGGCTTTGCTTACTCCCCTTCTCCCTTCTCGCTTTTTGTTGCAGGAGGGGCACTAGTAGCAGGTTTTAATATAAAAGAGGCCGGTATTGTGGAGATATATCGGCCTCAGCATTTATGTCTGGAAATAGTTACACGAGCTACCGCACTGCCCGTGGTGGCGCAGCAGAGCGCGGCGTGGTGAGGACATCGCGGACGCGAGTGGGGCTGCGCCGGGGCTGACTGGTGGCAATGATGTGCGCCGTGGGTGATGGTTGTGGCGTAGATGGTGGTGTGGCGCTTAAGGGAGTGGAAGGAGCAGCCTGGGCAACGGTAACAGTGGTAGATTGGACGTTTTTTGCTGCGGGTGGCGTGGCTGTGCGGCTGCTCTTTTGGGCTGGGCGCTGGGTGCGAGTAGCTGGGCTGGGCTGTGACAAAAAGCCTTGGCTCTGGAGTGTAGCCGTGGCAAAAGCCGGCACTGGGCGAGGCGGAGTTGCCTTGGCGGCTTGTGCTACTGCCTTGGCTTTGGCAGCGAGGGCGGTTTGGGCATCGTGCTCGCTCAGGCGAGGCAGCTCGAGGAAGAAGGTACTTCCCTGCCGGTACGCACTCTCCACCCACAAGCGGCCACCCATCACCTCTGTGAGGCGGCGACTGAGGTAGAGCCCCAGGCCAGTGCCGCCAATTTCGCGCGTGTCCGAATTATCTACTCGATAGAACTTTTGGAAGAGGTGTGACTGATCTTCCACTGGTATGCCAATGCCAGTATCGGCAATGGCGATCGTTACGCGCCCACTACCGCCGGTTACATCCACCGTTACATGCCCGCTGGGGGTGTATTTGATAGCATTCTCCACCAGATTATCAAGCACTTCACGCAGCTGGTCTGGGTCGACAGAGACATAAAAGGCAGGGCTCAGCGTCCGGCTGGTAAAGGTAGCGCTGTGCTCACCGCCAGTTGTGCCAGGGCGTGGCTTGAAGATAAGCTGGAGCTTTTTGTCCTCAGCCTTGTGGCGCAGCCCCTCCACAATGTCGCTGACAAAGGGGATGAGGTCGATCGCTTCAGGATTGCTCTGCAGGCGGCCATCGTCGGCTTTGCTTACGTCCAGCAGGTCTTGAAAGAGCCGGCCAAGGTGCTCAGCCGAGCGGTGGGCTTTGGTAATGAAGTCGCGGGCGCGCTGGTCGATGGTGGCAGTGGCGGGGTTGAGGGTGAGGCCAAGGTAGCCCTCGATCGACGCCACAGGGGTACGCATCTCGTGGCTGGCGGTGCTGATGAACTCGGCTTTTTGGCGCTCCTCGGCCTTTTCTTTCGTCACATCACGAAAGACGACGATAACCCCACTGCCCGGCTCGCTGCTCACAGGCGAAATAACGAGCGAGATGATCGGCGTCTTGCCAGAGCTCGTCACAAGACGCAGACGGTCGGTGGTAAGGGGCTGGTTGTCCGCCAGGACGGCGGCGATCGGGTCGGTATCATTGGTAATGGGGTCATTCTTGGCATCGATAAGCTTGAGGACGGATTGGTAGCTGAGGCCTAGAGCATCTTCGTCGCCCCAGCCCACGAGGCGCTGAGCTGCCGGATTGATGAGCTCTATCATCCCATCTGCGTCCAGTGCCATCACGCCATCGCCAATCGCATTGAGCACGATATCCGACTTGCCTGCCACCCGGCTTAGTGTGGCGGCAAGCTCGCGGTACGAGGTGGTGCGAGCCTGTGCGGCGCGATCATCTGGCCCCCAGAGCAAGCACCCCACTAGGACGGGTAGCTCGCCCGTCAGCATAGCGCTGGGGATCATCGTACTTGTAATATGCCCCGCCAGCACTCCCCAACTGAGATAGGCATTGACCAGCAGCAAAACCAGTGCTAGCCCTACCCAGCCAAAAAACATTGCAAAGACTGCTACCAAGAGCCAGGCTGCAATAAAGGGTGAGCTCAGCCCACCAGTGCCAATAATGAGCGCGCCTGTTGTAGCAATGGCGCAGAGATACACCGCCAGACTCGCCTGCCCAAGCCGCTGCTGCGGTGGCCAGATGTGAAGCACCGCTGCCACGACCCCTGTTATACCGGCCAAGATGACGGCAATGAGTGGCATGCCAAGCACGAGGTTGTATTGATCTACCCCGCCAAAGTGCCGCCATGCCCACAGCGCCACGATGATGACGGCATAGAGCATACTTGCCTCGCACAAGCGCCGGTGCCAAAACCGGCTGATTTGTTGCACCCCCATTGGTTATCCCCCTTATGCTTTGTGTGTATTATAGCGGATTGCGTGGGCGATGGCAATGGAGTGTTGGCGAGGAGGTAGCCGCGCTCGCTGCCCGCCACTTCTTATGACCTTGAGTAATTTATTCGCCCATTTTTCTCTACAATGTGCTACAATAGTGCCAGAAAACAAAGGAGGCCATATGGCAAAAAAATCAACCAAAGCAGCGGCCAAAGCAGCCGCACCAGCAACAACTACCACTAAGACGAAAGTAACGGTATCGACCGCCCGCAAAAAGACGCCCAAGCAAATGCTCGACATTCTGCTCATCGCAGCCTGCCTGGTGCTCAGCGTCATCGTAGTGGTGCTGAGTATCTCGCACAGCATCGACCCGCACACCGCCATCGTCATGCTTAGCATCGGTCTGGCCTGTCTCAGTGCCTATGTGCTTAACCACGCAGCCAGCCGGTAGAACCCCTGCTCTACTGCTCTTAATAAATAACCCGCTCTCAGTGGCGGGTTATTTTGCTATAAAGCTGCGGCTATGCAGAGGACGTGGGCGCGCTGCTGTGTGCCAAGACGTAAGGTGCAGCGCTACTTGCCCGGCACGTACACCACAAGTGTGCCGTCCTTGCTGGTGCTAGCGATGAGATTGCTGCGGATGGTGAGGCTGCGCATGTCGGTGGCTTTGATGGTGAGGAGGGTGCTGCCATCAGCGACTTTGACGATCTTGAGGCCTTTGCTGCCGCTGGCTTGGATGCCGGCGGAGTGGAGGTTACTGGTGAGGAGGAGTGAGCCATCCAGGCTGGCGGAGACGATATTGCCGCCGTCGGCCAGAGTGAGTGTGCCGCCACTGGTGCGGCTGTAGGTGGCCTGGCTGAGGGCGAAGTCTTGGGTGTTTTGGCTGGCAATGCGCAAGAACTCCCTGCCCTGCCCATCCACAACAACGCGCGGCATATCTGTGGTGAGAGCCTCTCGGGGGTAGGTTGGCACAGTAGTGCCAGCAGGGTTGGTGAAGGAGCTGGCGGCTGGGCTGAGCTTATAGGCGCTATTGACAGTGCTGCGGCCGCGTGGCTTGCCATCAATGCCATAGCTCTCGAAGGTCTCTTGCCCGCTGGATTGGATGGTATTGCTGCTCGCAGTGCCCTCCAGCCAGCCATCGCTTGCTAGGGTGACGTTGCTAGAGCTGGCTGTGCGCTGCACTTCCCGCGTGCCGCTCGTGATGTCGTACACGGTGATGACGGTGGTCGATTGGTCTGCAGTGGTCGCTTGGCGTTCATTCGTAATGACAACACCAGTAGTAGTACGTGAGGTGGCACGCTTATTGGGTGACTTCTGGGATGGCTTAGCGCCGTGGTCTTTCTCGCTATTGCGGCGACAGATGAGCTTGCTCCCGCCCGCTATAATGCAGGTAGCGTTGGGGTTCTGAAAATCGCCACTGGTGATAGTGCGCAGATTCCCTGCGGCGGCGTAGAAGGTGGCAGTGGTGCTCTCGCCAATAATGTCTTGCTGTTGGTTATCTGTGCCATAGTATGTGAGCGTACTCGGCTGGGTAGCTACAGGGGTAGTATAGAGAACCTTGGCAGTAGTAAGCTCTACCGCCGTAATGACTGAGCGTCCCCGCTGTTGGCTGGCGCAATATACCACCCCACGCGGCGTGACGCTGCTACAAGTATTGGCCGGCCAAGTAGCGACTGCCTGCTTGCGCCCAGTATCCCAAATCCGGAGCACTGGTGTGGTATCCTGCGCGCCCTGCCCTGCAATGGCAAGCCGCGAGTGGTCGGCTGTGCTACCCAAGAAGCTCAAGCCACCCTGCCCCGCCGCAAATCGCACTGCGCGCTGACCTGCTCCATAGCCATTGGCCAGAAATACATCGGTGCGCGATGGCATGGCCGACACTGCCGCTGCCTGCATGCGCTGCGGCGAGGAGAGAAGGGTTACTGCCGCAGCAATGGCCGAGAGCACCACAGTAATGGCCGCTGCAAGCATTACCCACAGCGTGAGCTTATTGCGCCGCCGCTTGGCGGGACGCTGAGGTGGGTGCTCTCCCAGCACAGATGTCGGAACAGGTGAAATATCCATAAGTAACTTCGTTGTATTACACAATATTGTGTCATTAGTATAGCAGATATCGCCGCAGCCGGAGTGTGATTTTTGGGCGGTAGGATAATGAAGGAGTATTGTAGTGGACAAACCAGCGAGTTTTTCGTATAATGGCACACAGCACTGCTATGTGCACATGCACGGCCTCATCGTCTAACGGTTAGGACACCAGGTTTTCATCCTGGCAATCCGGGTTCGATTCCCGGTGAGGTCACCACTAATATATCGTATGCTATGATACCTTGCCCCGGTGAGGTGTTTTTATTTGCGTGTTGTTTTGAGGTATATAGCAAGAGCTAAAACTTCAAAACTCCACCACTGTATATAACGGACTGACCAAATAAGAAAATGGAGGTAGTAGCATATTGGCAAATATTCGCTATATCACTCTCGGCCGGAGTATACTTACTGCGATGCGCCTACTATGTGAGGGAAAGCTACCCCAATAAGCTTGTTCGCTATTGCGTTCTACACAAAATGTAGTATAATCACCACATGACAGCAGAGAGAGAGAGAGCAACAGAAGTAACACGCCGCACCCTGCTGAGTATGCAGCGCGGCAGGATGAGCTGAAGCGGTCGCTTGAGACCCTTCATACAATGGCACTAAGCGCACAAGCCCAAGACGTACTGGGAGAGCACGCAGCACATCTCGTTGAAGCTGTTGATTGTGCACGCGTGCCCGGTATCAGTGCTGGTGGAATAATTGACGAGGTGCCTGGTTGGCGCAAAGAACGGATAATTCCTGTAGTAGGTCTGCGCCCTGGCGAGGTTGCATATACGTCAATGACAGGCATGACGCAGGAGCAGTACAATGTCGTACGTATAGATCCGGACCTTGACGAGTTGACAAAATGGGAACTCTTCAGTGAGAGTTTGCAAGGCTCTAAGCAGTGCGATACAAAGGACTATGAAGAACTAAGTCTTGAAAGATCAAGTACGGCAGGGCTGACATTCAATTTCCCATCAGGATCAGGAAGGCGAGATGCTGAGGGTGATATCGTTATTGATTCTATAATTAATAATCAGCCGAATGTTGTTATTAATATGGATCAAAGACGTCGAAGCAGACAGGTTGTAACGCTAAGTCATGAGTTAACACACGCGAAAGATGATATCGAGCACCCTGTATGGCTTGCGAAGAGGGATGGTGAACTTGAGCGTCGTACCCTATCGCATGAGCTGCGAGCATATGCTATTGACTGCCGGATTGGGCAGATGGCACTTACATCGTATCGTATGATGGATGGCTGGCAAGGGCTGTTGCTGCCAAATCTGCAACTGCGACGAAGTGGATCAAAAACAGTCGAAGCAGTTCGCCAAAAAGTGAATGGACCGTTTGATTCCCCCCACGCCTTTGATCCGAGTGATGGTGTGGTAGATTTACTACACAAGCTCAAGATAGACTCTATCTACAAAAAAGAAAAGCCTACTGCATCTCCGCAATAATCTCCAACAATCGCCGTGGGGTGATCTCGGCTTTGATGAGGTAGCCGTCCACACTAGTTTGGAGAGCGAGGCGGGTGGATTCGTCTTGGTCGAAGTTGGTCATGATGACGATCTTTGTGCCAGTGATGTGCTGCGGCTCGGCGCGCAGTGCCTGGAGGATCTCGCTGCCGCGCTTCTCGGGGAGCATGATGTCGAGCAGAATGAGGTCGTAGTGGTTGTTGCGCGCTGCCACGAGGCCATCTGCCCCGTCGATGAGCCAGTCTACCGTATAGCCTGCTTTGCGGAGGCTACGCACATACATCTCGCCAATGAAGCGATCGTCTTCGATGACGAGAATCGTTTGAATTGCCATAATTTCTCTCCTCCTACCTCTGTTATCCCTTATACATTGTGTGGTTTTTTATCCAGCCACCGCCACTGGTGATGAGCTGACTGTTGCTGCCATCGGCGATTTTGTCTGCTACGCTGGCGTAGGTGGGGATGGTGATCGTGAAGGTAGAGCCCTCCCCTTCGCGGCTTACCACGCCAATCTGCCCACCGTGCGACTCGACGATCGCCTTGCTAATGTAGAGCCCAATACCCGTGCCGGCTACAGTCTCGCGGCTGCGGTGCGAGCGGTAGAACTTATGAAAGAGATTACCCATCACATTGGCGGGGATGCCGATGCCGTGGTCTTGCACCTTGATGGCGACGAATGCACCATCTTGCACTGCCGAGACGGCTACGAGCCCGCCTTCGTTGCTATATTTGAGCGCGTTATCAATGATATTGCTCAGCACCTCAGACAGGCTGGAGTGATCGGCCGCGATGGTGGGCAGCGTAGCGGGGATATCCACCGTGAGCTGGCGACCTTGGGTGGTGGCGCGCAGCTGCATGTCGTCGCGGATGGTATTGTAGATGCTAGCCACTGACTCTTCTGCTAGGTGGACGCGGAGGTGGCGGCGGTCGAACTTGCTGGCATTGAGAATATTGTTGACGTAGCCACTGAGGCGATTGGCCGAGACGACGAGCCGCCCCAGTAGCTCGTGCTGGTCGCCAGCTAGCGCTGGGCCAACCTCCTCAGTGAGGACATCCAGATAGCCACGAATAACAGTGATAGGCCCGCGCAGCTCGTGTGCGGCAAAGGCGATGAAATCGAGGTCATCATCCTCGGGCTGGTAGAGGGTGGTGCGATCGTGCAGCACCAGTATAACCTCGGCGCTGCTGCCCTTCTCATAATTGGCCGTAATGTCGAAGATACGCCGCCCAGGCTCGCCCACCAGCTTGTTTGCAATGCGCAGCCAGGTCTTCTCGGCATGGACGGCACTGCGGCGGCAGTGAGCCAGCCACTCCGTCAGGCCATCACCTGGCTCGAATAGTAGCTCGAGCTCGGCCGTGTCATCATGACTCTGGCGCAGTGGGGTGTGGCGGTTGTGGTAGCGTACCTGCCCCTGGCCAGTGAGGATGGCAATGCCAGCACTGGTTTGATCGAGCGCGGCCTCGATCTGGGCAGCTTGTGCTTGAGCCTGGCTCGGCTCGGCCTGGCCAGCAGTGGCGGCAGTGTGGTAGATGTATTGCAGCAGCGGCTTAAAGCCATCGCGCTCAAAGTGTGCTGCATTGGGGTTGGGCGGTGTAATGATACTAGGCTCGCCTGCTACGTGGCTGAGAGCATGTGTGAGGTCTTTGAGCGGGGTGAGTAGCTGCATGATCAGGAAAATATTGAGCGGGATACTCGCCAATACTACAACCATAATAACCAGCCAAAACTGCAGCTGGCTAGGGCTTAGGCCAATCATCCACAGTGTACTCGCCACGAGCCCGGCAATGGTACACTGCATCAGCACACTCGCACCAATAGCACGGCGGCTATAGCGCGGCCAATACTGCTTAATAAGGGTGGGTGGACGACGAGATGGCAACGGCCGGGCTGGGCCTATTGCTGCCACGACACGCTCCCTGCGCCGCCAGGTACTGCCGCAATCCATGTCTGGCCGCGGGTGAGAGCGATTGCCTTGCCATTGGCGTCACGGAGCTCGAGGGGGCTGGTGCGGTCGGCTTTGCGCCATATTCCCTCCACCACACTGCCATTTTGGAAGATAGTCGCTTTGCCTTGGCCAGTGGTGATGATATTCTCGCGAATGCCATCCTCTTGCACGGTGGTCTGCTGGACGGTTAGTGCCACCACAACGCTGGGCGCGATCTGCCCTTCCTCACGGTCCAAACTAGCCTCGCCACCGATGCTACGCTGGTAGGTGTTGGTGCTGGCATCGTATTGGTAGCGCGTGTTGTAGCGGGCGGATCTGCCAAAGTTGATGACGGCTACAGTAGCGGCAGCAGGATTGGCTGGCTTGCCATCGGCCCGGGCAAGTGCGGTCTTGACAGTAGATTGCTTGTAGCCTTTGCTGCTATTGAGGTCATCCAGCCGCTCGGCACTGGTGTAGACATTGTGCGGGGCACGGCGATCGGTGGCACGCCAATAGCTGCGCTCATGAAAGAACTGGTCGATATCGCGGTAGGTGCCATTGCGGATCTCTTGCAAGGCATGTAAGCTACCCCCCACATGGGCGACGCTGGGCTGGTATGGCGCGAGCCAGTCGATGTAATACGGCCGCAGGCTGCGCACTGGGCCAATCATCGTTGGCTTGTTTTGCTGGTACAGCGCGAGAAAGCGAGTGATACCTGCCTCGGCAATTGCCTCGTACACCACCTCAGCCTGCTTGACGCCCGACTGAGGGCGAGCACTGGGGCTATTCTCGAGCATCACGGCGGTGACGGGCTTGGTGGTGGCCGCTTGGTCGGTGACCTTGAGGCCAGTCAGGGGCGAATAATACACCTCTGGGGCTTTCTGCGTTGCTACAACGGGGGTGGGCTTGGCCTGGCGCGGCTTATTGAGCAAAGAAAACGACGCCATCGCCCCAGCAAATACCACCAATGCCCCACCAATCACCATCACGGGCATGCGGTGCTGCCCCACAAAATGCCGCAGCCCCATAAAGTGCCGCCCATGCCGCCGCAAACGTCGACGCTGCGCCCGACCGCCAAAAGCTGCCGGTGGTGTATTCTGTGGTGAACTCATCTTATGGCCATTATACCATGAGCGGATAGCGATGAATGAGGAATTTTGCAGCAAAAGGCTACCTTGGGCTTGACCACTGTACGGTGTGAGTGTTTTTACCCTTGCGCTTCTCTGCTTGTGCTCTATGGGTAAATGGGTCTTGGTTATTTACTTCGTGCGCTGGGTCTTTTTGTGGCAGTGGATGATGAGGAATTGCGTAAGAGCTGCATGGCGAAGATAGATACATCGACACCTCGAGCGCATGCGATCAATTACCCAACAAACCCCTTGGCAAATCCGCAAAAATAGCCTACAATGAATAACCATTAACGATAATTTGGGTGAGGAAATATGACACGACGACACGATGGCCCTTTGGCAGGTAGTACATATAATGGTGAAGACAGCGACGCTACATCGCCATCACGACGGGCTGACGGAGGTCAATCACCTCAATCGCTGCAACAAGCCAGCAGTGGAGATTGTGTGGGGCAGGTGCGAGAAGAGGTGCGCCAACCATCGGCTAATGTCATGAGAGCTATGACAGATGCCGCCCTCGGAGGGCTAGGGATTGGCTCGGGCCCGCAGGGTGTTGAAATATTCGCCTCCCCTGTTGCGCGCAAGATAATTAATGGCGCGGACTCCGTGAGCGGTATGGAGCCAGCGCCATAGGTCTGGCCGGGCGACGTACCTCCAGCGGAGTAATTGCGCGGTATTCCCTCTCTCGTGGCACGAGCATCGCTTGACGAGAATAGCAACGCACCCACCACAGCCAGGCTGCTACCATACCAGCAAATAGCATGATATTTTGAGGCAACAGCGAGCTGCCACATCTGTACCGTTGTAAATAACGCAGCAATAAGGCCTTGACAGATATATATATATATATATATAATTTCTTTCATATTCTCTCTACAGATAGGAAGGGGAGGAGAATATGTTCCTTGAGATTCATTGCGGTAGACTCTATGTAGACGGAGAGTGGACTGGTTGCGGTGACTACAGTCGTCACACTGATCGCAAAACCACAGCAACAGCACTGGCTGCTGGTATCAGTGGATGCGCATCATCGTGGTCGCTATCAGGGTTGATACTTCTTGTTGTTCCGGCTGTTCTTATGACTGGGCACTATATCCGCTCTATGATCAGCAACTGGCGACG
>CALHQH010000033.1 GCA_938036625.1 uncultured Candidatus Saccharibacteria bacterium
GTCGAGCTTGCCCTCGCGCGCCAGAGCGGTGAGGTCGGTGCCAAATTGCTCTAGTGGCTTTTGGTTACTTTGTTGGTTCATGGTTGGTGGCATATATCCCTCCTTGTGATAATATATTAGCTTAGTTTTGAGCGGGGCAGTGTAAGCCCAAGTGTCGACATAATAGAAAAATAACGAGTGGCCAAACAGGTCGTGAGAAAAGGTGATGGCCTAGTACTATGCTAGCAAATTAGCACTCTCGGTTCAAGAGTGCTAATTTCTTTTGAGAGACGCTAAACGGCTTATGATGAGAAAAATAGTATATGACGCTTAAAGAAGCGATACATAATGCAGGCTGCCAGACAACCCTTGCGCGCGATAGATATGATGATATACCATAGAATTATGAAACCGATACGATTTATAGTCGCTCTTTGGCCGACGCTTCTCTGTTCGGCGATATGGCAGTTGCTTCAGTTTGCACCAGCAGATCAGTGGTGGTGGCTGCAAAAAGCGACTGATCCACTAACGACAACACTTATCATATATGCCACCTGGCGGTATAGCGATCGGCAGCAATCGACAACGCGGCTCCTTCTCACAGCACTTGTGCTGTTTGTCATGGCTGGCTCAGTGATGGCATTCTTGCCTTTCGCGTATTTTATTGTTGGGCTTGGGGTGTTTTTACTGGCACATCTGGTGCTCTGCGTGATCAATCTACAGCGGCTTGCCTGTGCGCGGCGGGCTGGTAAACGCTGGCATTACTGCTGGACAGTAGTTGTGGCAGTGGGTTATATACTGCTAGCTGGCTTGGTGGTATATCGCACCATTCCGCAGGCGGGGAGTGTTATCTTGGCTGGGGCGATGGGAATCTATGCAGTAGTGATTGCGGTCATGGCAACAAGTGCGGCAGTAGCTGCTCGGACAGGCTATCAGCTACGGTGGTGGTGGGCGGCTCTTGGCGGTGCGATGCTGGCTGCCTCAGACGCGCTTTTAGCGCTGCGATTATTTGCAGGTATGTCGGAACCATGGCTTGTCCATAGCATTATGCCACTGTATTGGGGTGGTCTCGTCTGCTATGTCGCAGCAAGCCGACCAAAGGAGGATTCACTCGCGTCGTAAGCGTAACGTGTTAAAGGTGTGAGAGACCCAGCTAGCCTCTTAGTGCGAATCTAGTATCT
>CALHQH010000034.1 GCA_938036625.1 uncultured Candidatus Saccharibacteria bacterium
GTGCTAGCCACCATGCTCGTACGTGGTACGCCTTTGAGAATCTGGGGCTGCACTGTATTAAATCTGCCGTGGTGCAGGGCAACATTGCGAGCTTGCGCGCTCTCCAGCGGTGTGGCTATGCTCATATCTATACTGAGCGCAACGATGTCTTTATCAATGGCAAGCTGCACCATACCGATCACCTTGAGTGCCTCAACCCTATTGACTGGGCCTGGAACCAGTGGTGGGGGAGTGACCAACCCTCACCCGAGCACACAGCAGCGCGCCAGCGCAGCCTCGCCGCACTGGAGTGGGCGAGAGAGCGGGTGGTGTTGCTATAGCATACGCAATGCTTTACAAAACTAACCACTATACGTTATCATGCAACAATGAGCCAAGAAAAACAACCATCAGCTGAAACAACTTCGCCAGTATCTTTCTCACACGAAAGAGCGAGAGAGCTACTATGCACAGCTGATCGGCTTGCGCAGGAGCGTCGGCAGTTTGTCGTTGATAAAGCAGCGCGCGAGACAAAGCGGTTTGCGCAAGATTTGGAAACGATGGCAGCAGGGGAGGAGGCTGCAGAATATTTGGTGGATGGCAGCCCGGCAGATATGATACCTGAGGAGGTAGTGCCACTGCTAGATGGCGCACTTGTTGCAGTGGATGAGCCAATAGACAAGACACGGAGCATCCTCGAGCAGCGAATCGTCACATTATGCCGAAGGCGGAATGACGGGCTGACAGATGATGAATTTTGCCAGGCTGTAGCAGATGCATACCAGCAGTCGCCAGCTATGCGGCGCGTGCAAGAGGTGGCGTACCAGATTACAAGTGGTGTTGAGGATTTGCACGCTGGTAATCCAACGATCTCCATCGGTGTATTTGACCCAAGTATCTACATTGACCGCGTCTTGATGCGTAGAGTTCAGCAAGATGGTGGCAATAGCGCATTACAATGCTACGGGACGGCGCTGCTTGCCCACTACGAAGAGCAAAATGATACAGATGAGCATCTATATCTCCACACCGCATCAGCACGAGCGCTGTTGGATGCTTGTGATGCTGGTGGTGTGCGTCTTGCGGGTACTGCTGAGTGGGAGCTCATTACCGAGCAGGGTAGCCGCTATGGTAATGCCTATGCCTGGATGTCGCGCGAGATTGTTAAGATGGCAGCCGACCAAACAGGTCACCTTGTGGCGGATGACGAACATCGCACAGTGCTTCAGCCAACTGGTGAGCCAGCGGCGGATGTCTTGATTACCTTGCTGAACCAAATCACCACTCGTGGCACCGACCGCACTAGCGATCTGCCTATGCCGACCGAAGCAGTGCGCCTCCGTGAGGGCGGCTGCAAAGATGTTGAGGCATACTTTGCTCAGGCATATATGATGAGCACTCAACCAGCGATGAGTAAGACGGCCATCGCTGGCAAACGCTTTATCAGCAAAACACATGGGGCGCAGACGTTCCTTGCCGCCGATGCAGTACGGTACTGTGGTGTAGAATTCCCGCCTGGTACGGTGTGGGGGCAGTTTGGTGATGGATATGCTCCGCTTAGGCTGACGGGCTTTTGCTTCGACCAAAACACAGCTGCAACGGTCTTTGGCACTGAATATATGGCCAATGTGCCCGAAGCGAGCCAACGCGGCGCTGTGCACGACTACTTTCACCGCATTGTGCAATCACCACAACAGAGAAGCCTCCGCAAAAACATTGTGACATACACAACATAATACCCATTTATGCACAAAGAT
>CALHQH010000035.1 GCA_938036625.1 uncultured Candidatus Saccharibacteria bacterium
CAGAAGGCAATTTCGTAGCCCTCATCTGCTTCGCAATCAGTGATGAGCTCACCGTGCACCGGGCTAATTGGTGCGGGGTATTGCTGGACTCGCTGCTCGATAATCGCAATGCGGTCGGCCAGCGGCAGCTCACGCACCGAAGCAACGATGTCTTTCTTCGTTCCTTGCACCGTCATCGCCTCCTGGCAGGCAAACGCTTGCATTGTTGTCGCCACATGCTGCGGCATATGCCCACCAAATATCACATTGATACGCGGCGCACCTTCTGGCTCAGGTTGCTCATTCCACTCATCACCCACGAGGTCGAAGCGCTTGCCTGCTGCCACACCCTTAGCCCGCAGGAGTGGCGCGCTCGAGTCTTGGGTGAGTGGCATGAGGAAATCGTGCAGCTGTGCGGAGGTAACATCACCACGCAAAGCAAATGATTGTGCACTTACGTTGTGATCGTGATCGCAATGGCTATGGCTGTGATGGTGATGATCATGACAGTGGCTGCCGCACACCTGGGCAACTGCTCGCTGGCCAAGATGGAGTTGCCGCTCTACACCGCGCAATCTCGCCAGCACCTCTGTATAGTCTGTACTACCGGGGCGAATGAGCTCAACAGCTACCTCAGGTGGCAAGGCAGGTAATTGCTCGAGCACAGAATCGATCACTGTGAGTGCTGTTCTATCATTTGGAGTGTGCGTTATACCAACAATATCTGCCACCGCCAATTGGCTCGGTAGCACTTGATAATGCATGTCGCGTGATGCTGTTCGTGCGTTAACCAAGGCAAGGGCCGAGAAATCATAGCCACTTGAGCTTACCACCTCAGCGATCTCCGTCCCTGGCGCAATCCCGGTTGGCTCAATAAAGAGCATGTCTACCCCAGCATCGTGCACACGGTCGAGCGCCGCCTGGAACTGCGTTGCATCCGAGCAGCCAATACAGCCCGCCGTGAGCGGAATAATCTGCTCACTACGATTAGCTGGGTGCTGAGCAATCCGCCTCGCATCCACATTGTCCTGACCGACGTCATTTACCACGACTGCGTAGCTTGTATCGAGCGGTACACGTTCGATCAGCTGGTTGAGCGTTGTCGTCTTACCTGCACCGAGCGGCCCAAGCACCCCGAGCACTTCAAGCGAATGATCATTCGATGGTGTCTGTTTATATTTTTCCATTGTTTCTCCTTATGATTATTCTTATTATGTGTTAGTAACCCCCGCAACACCACTCTTGATAATGCTGTTGCACTATGGTATTGCAGGTTCACTACAGAGCAAAGAGCCAAAAGCCG
Organism: uncultured Candidatus Saccharibacteria bacterium; assembly: GCA_938036625.1. GTDB lineage: Bacteria > Patescibacteriota > Saccharimonadia > Saccharimonadales > Saccharimonadaceae > Saccharimonas. Next base: position 1,283 of record CALHQH010000035.1, read on the forward strand.
CACGTACGGCCAATTACGCGCCAAGATGCGGGAACTGTCCATACGGCAAGAGGGCAATCTCGCGCACATTGCACTGTGCAGTGATGACATACTTCACTGCATCACCGATTTGCTCGGCTGTAAAGAGTGGATACGTCTCTGGCGTTTTGTCATAGCCAAGGTCGCGCGTGACGCGGATCGCCTCATCCATTGTGTAGTCGTTGTCAAAAAATCCAGTGTCGGTACTGCCTGGCATGATCTCAGTGATAAAGATATTCTCTGGCGTAAGATCGAGGGCTATTGAGCGCAGCAAGCCATGGCCAGCCGCTTTCTGGGCTACATCTAGGCCAAGATGAGCCTTGGCGCGCACTGCTGCCGCGGCCGTGATGCTCATAACCTTGGTGTATGGTTGGCGGGCAAATACCCCGTGCTGACGCAATGCTTGCAACAGTTTGACCAATGTGACGCAATTATTTTCTACCAAATCAGGGATAGCCGCCGCCTCCATATCCCAGGTATGGGCAAGGAGACTATTGTGGGGCAATGCCGCCTTGGTATCTGATGCCCCGCCATAGTGTACAACGTAGAGTGGTACACCCAGCTCTTGCTGGAGAGCTGCTGCCTGGCTCGCGGCCCGCTCGATGTCAGCTGCGCGGCGCAGGTCAGCTGGGATAAAGCGGTCGGTTGGTACGCCGCACGTCTCGGCAAAGAGTGCCGCATCATCTGGCTGGTATCCTACAACCAAGAGCTCATACTGTCCAGCGAGCTGCTTCACAACGCCAGCGGCAGCGTTCATTTTATAGTGCTGCCCTTGATAGGTCAGATACTCGATTTGTCCAAACTGCGAGGTAAAGTGCCGTTTGGCTGGCGTCACTTTTGCGCCAGTGATCATAATAAGTGGTTGCTGTGTCATGGGTCGTATGATACGAGAGGCATGTAAGTTATTGCAAATTTGTTGCAATAAGTGCTATACTATTGCTCATATGGATGATTCGCTCGAGCTATTTGCCACTATCTTGCGCCAGCGTCATTACCGTGTAACTACTGTGCGGCGGGCAGTATTTTGTGCTCTCTACCAGCACGGGCCATGCACGATGCGCCAGCTTGGCGAGTACACTGCCGTGGCCGATCGCGTAAGTGTGTACCGCTGCGTGGAGTTGTTTGAGCAGCTTGGCATTGCCCAGAGACTACCGATTGGCTGGAAGTACCAGCTCGAGCTGACCGATGTCTTCATTCGTCATCATCACCACGCAACGTGCCGCCGCTGTGGGCGGGTGATTGATATTGTCGAGAATGAAGAGATTGAGCGGTTAATCGCGGCAATCGCCCAGGCTTATCACCTCGCCGAGCCCTCGCACACGTTCGAAATTCAAGGGATTTGCCCACGCTGCCAGCGTCTTCGACAGGCTAACTAATATCTACGCTCTCGCAATTAAGCGTCTTAAAATTTATTGTTATATAACGCTTCTTCTATTCAATCCACAAAGCTACCCACCAATTTTCGTGGTTCTCTTCCCCGCCGCTTTCTCCTCAAGAATATTACAAGAGTCGGCATTCACTAACGAAGTGACTGCTCAGGTTCAAAGCTAAAAGTTTGTTATGATAACCAAGATTCTTACCTACTCGAATGAAATGGTAGAGAGCTAATGGAGAGAACATGGGGATTTTTAATGCGTAGGTTTCGCTAATCACCCACCGGTACCACAGC
>CALHQH010000036.1 GCA_938036625.1 uncultured Candidatus Saccharibacteria bacterium
ACGGTGAGCTTCTTCGCCGCTCGTCACACGGTGCAGCCTGGGAGCGATATACCACTACCCCGCAATGACCCCTATGGCCTCGTCAATCTCATTCTGGCCCAGCCGGAGCCTGGTCAGGTGTACCTGGCGTGAGCATACTCAGCAGTACCAGAGCTTCGTGAGTATGGCGACGACAGGGGTCAAGAGTATTGTGATTCGCGATCGGAGTACAGACTGGACGGCGGAAGAAGTGGCTGATGCAATCGAGCATATGCGGCAGATCATTCCCCAGAGTGGCCGCTACATCCCGCTCTACCAACAGTCGACGAGTGAGATCCTCCTCACGCCTGAGCAGTTTGATGCTGCCCGGAGGTAGGTGTATACTATAAAGAAGAGAACCAATATGCAGTAAGGAGGTTGCCCATGACAGCACAGATTATGCATTTTTATGAAAGGGAGCGCTATGCTGACATTCTTTGCCTGTAGCGACAAAATACTCGGCTGGCTCGACTGCCAGTGGCAGCCAGGGAGTTCACTGTGGGCACTCGCCGGGCTGGTAGGATTGATGGTGCTTGGCGCGATTATTGCGGTGGCAGTAGTAGTGCATGCCCGCCGGCGGAGCAGCGCGCAGCAATAATCCTGCAGCAGTACCTATATAGCACCGTCTAACTTGGTCGGTATTGGTCGCAAGCTTCGGTATAGCTTCTTGTCCGGACTACCACTGGAGTCTTCCGCTCTTGCGCTCTCTCCACTATCTGTGGTACAATTAGCAAGATATTAACTTTGCGAGTGAAACGGGAGTTTTGCGTTCTGGTTGTTCATTGTGGAGAGCGGCCGGCAGCACGAGACAAACATTTTGCGCGCGACTAACGAAAGGTAAGCAATGAGTCTGAGTCGAATCGGAAAACTGCCGGTGGCGATTCCATCGGGTGTGACAATCACGGTTGACTCTGGTGATGTGGTCGTCAAGGGCCCCAAAGGTGAGCTCTCGCAGTTCATTACGCCAGCGGTCGAGGTGAAGGTCGAGGACGGACAGGTGACGGTTCATCCAAAGGATGAGTCTAAGGCTGCTCGGGCCCAGCATGGGCTGATGCGCGCCCTCATCAACAACATGGTGATTGGCGTGACCCAGGGGTACGAGAAGCGCCTCGAGGTCAAAGGTGTGGGCTTTCGGGTTTCGTCGAGCAACAACGAGCTGACGATGAGCCTGGGCTTTAGCCACGAAGTCCACTACAAAGCCCCAGAGGGGGTTAATGTAACGAACGAGCGGATGGTGATCGTCGTGACAGGCATCGACAAGCAAAAGGTCGGCCAAGTCGCCGCCGAGATCCGCGCTCTCAAGAAGCCAGAGCCATACAAGGGCAAGGGCATTATGTACGTTGGTGAGCAAATTTTGCGCAAAGCAGGGAAGGCAGGTAAGAAATAATGGCACACGCATTAGCAAAAAAACTCCTGAATCGTGACCTGCGCAAGCGCCGCGTTCGGGCTCGCGTGCACGGCACGGCTCAGCGCCCTCGCTTGAGTGTGACGATTAGCAACCTGCACGTGAGTGCGCAGCTTATTGATGATGACGCTCACGCAACACTGGCTGCAGCCACCACTGTTGGTACCAAAGCAACCGGCACCATGACAGAGAAGGCCGCCAAGGTGGGCACAGATATCGCCAAGAAGGCCAAGAAAGCAAAGATAAGTGCAGTCGTCTTCGACCGCAATGGTCGCCAGTATGCTGGCCGCTTGAGCGCACTCGCAGATGCTGCCCGCAAGGAAGGATTGGAGTTTTAGTATGGCAGACAGACCTGCAAATACTACACCTCGTCCAAATGACCGGCGCAACCAGCGTGGTCGGGGCCGAGGTGGTCGCCGCGATGACCGGCGCAACCAGCGTGATGACACGCCAAAGGAATTTGAAGAAGTTGTTGTCAACATCGACCGCGTGGCGCGCGTCGTTAAGGGTGGCCGCCGCTTCCGCTTTAAGGCGCTGGTGGTGGTGGGCAACCGCAAGAACAAGGTTGGTGTTGGTGTGGCGAAGGGTGCCGATGTGCAGACTGCCATTGCCAAGGCAACCTCGGTCGCCAAGAAGCACCTCGTTGTTATTCCAGTGGTAAATGAGACCATTCCGCACGAGATGGAAGTCAAGCTCAGTGGTGCGCGCGTGCTTATTAAGCCAGCTGCGCCTGGTACAGGTATCATTGCTGGTGGTGTGGTACGCGCCGTTATTGGTGTGACGGGCATCCGCAACCTGCTCTCGAAGAGCCTGGGCAGCACCAACAAGGTAAATATCGCCTATGCTACGGTGGAAGCTCTGCGCAGCATGGTGCCGCGTGAGCAGTGGGTTGGTGCCAAGAAGCAACCTGCAAAGGAGGGCAAGTAGATGAAATACAACGAACTCCATATCGCAGCCAACAAAGATCGCAAGCGCGTTGGCCGTGGCATTGCTGCTGGTGGTGGCAAGACCGCCGGCCGTGGTACCAAGGGGCAAAACGCCCGTACTGGTAAGAAGCTGCGCCCAATGTTCCAAGGTGGGCAGAACGGTATTGCCACAGCAGTGCCAAAGGCACGTGGCTTTAAGAGCTTGCGCACCCCTGCTCAGGTGGTGTATAGCGATCATCTCAACAGCCTGTCGGGCACTGTTGATAACTTTGCGCTGTACGAGGCTGGGCTGATTGAGACGCCATTCCACAGCGTGAAGGTGATCACCCGTGGTGAACTGACTACCAAGCTTGTGCTCCAGACGCAAGGTGCGTCGAAGAGTGTAGTAGCTGCGCTTGAGGCAGCTGGTGGCTCTTTCGAAAAGACCGCCACACCGCGCCAAACCTCACGCAAACAAGCCGAGGCAGAGGACGCAGCATAAGAAGCATTTTGCCGACACAACGACAAAGCACCTCTCGTCCAAGAGGTGCTTTGTTCCTGAGGAGACGCTTCGTATAGACGCGCGCTCAAAAATTTATCTATACGCTATAGGATTTGCCAAAAAAATAAACTACACGCTCTCGGTGTAGCTAATCGTAGCCAGGCAAGAAACATCGTGACGCATGTGCCAGCATTGTACTGGATTAGCGCAACACCAATGATTATACTTGCCCATCCTTGTCTCCTTGTGTTATGTGGTTTTTGTTATAGCTATAATAGAGCTATTACAAAGTTGTATTAAACGAGCGGTAGCCTAGTGCCATTTATTAGCAAGGGTAAAATGGCCACAAGCCCTTGCCACATAAAAGGTACTTCATATCTTACCACCAAGGCACCTTGGGTAGATCCCACCAGCCCCAGTCGTACTGAATTGGTTTTCCTGTTGGCATAGCGTATTTCCTCCTTTCTAATCCTAGTGTAGCAATAATTTGCTTGCACTGCAAATTTCGTACAATAAACAGAGGTCGCAAAAAGAACCAGCACTATGCTGGCTCTTTTGTTTGAGATGCTAGATTTTTAGGCTTGCGGTGGCTGCTGTGGTAGATAGTACGGCGCAGGCTGAGGTGCAACCGGCCCAAGATACTGGCTAGAGCCAAAGCCGAGCATTGGGTACATAATGACCGGGAAGAATAGCATCAGCACACCAAAGCCGGTTGATTTGCCAAAGGACTTCGCAAGCTCGAGCGTCGACACAACAGCGACGTACAAGTTGACGAAAGGTACGAACAACAGCAATACCCACCACTCAGGCCGACCGATGATCTGCATGAGCACAACGGTATTGTAGATAGGGATAAGGGCAGCCCAGCCTGGCTTGCCAGCCTTGGTAAATATTCGCCACAGCGAGGCAAGCACGACGGCCATCACAGCAAGGCTCAGGATGAGCATAATGATGACCATCACCCACATCAGTGGGTCGAGGGGGCTGCTGGCTGCTGTGGTATATGAGGGGGTTGAATAATAGCTTGAAGGATAATCGTAGTCCATACTACTCTAAAGTTAGTGAATAAAGCTTGTTATAGCAGACAGCGTGGGATGTCGTAAATTGCGAGGTAGAAGAAGTATAGAGAGGTGGCTTTCGCGATTATGATTTATTTATTGAGAAAATAGATAATACGAAAACACAAAGTAGTAAGTAAGCGTATAGAAACAGAACATACTAAAAAGCTAATGCCAATATAACGGTAACTCTTTTGTGACTAAGTTTTGTCTTAGTCTCTATATTAGCTATTGCTTATCTATCTATCTATCTATATTTCCACTTCTCTATCTATATCTCTATTCATCTATCTTCCTCTTTCTCTATATATCTATACTATTCTCTATCTTTATATATCCATATATCCAACCATATCGATCTCTCCTATTATATATATGAATATATAAAAAGAAGAGAAAAAAGAACCCACGCTAACAGAGAAAAAACAGGGTAAACCAGGCGAATTTCGAAATTCGCCTGGTTTGAAGGAAGAAAACGAGAGAAATAGAGGGGAGGATGGGGGAGAAAAGGTAGCAGAGCGAAGCGTTACTGCTCTGCCCCTTGCGCTTTCAGCTCGCGTTCGTAGCTTTGGAGGCGCTCGATAATGTCGTCGATATCGCCACCGAGGGCAGCGGGGATGTTGCTGCGGCTATAGCGGATGCGGTGGTCGGTGATGCGGTCTTGGGGGAAGTTGTAGGTACGGATCTTTTCGCTGCGGTCGCCGGTGCCCACTAGAGCGCGGCGTTCGGCGGTAAGCTTGGCGTTTTCTTCATCAATCTTGCGCTGGAGGAGGCGCGAGCGTAGGACACTCATGGCCTTCTCGCGGTTTTTGATCTGCGACTTTTCGTCTTGGTTGGTGACGATCATACCAGTGGGGAGGTGGGTGATGCGCACGGCTGAGTCGGTTGTATTGACGCTCTGCCCGCCATGGCCGCTCGAGCGGTAGATATCGATGCGGAGGTCATTGGGATTGATGGTAATGTCTGTCTCTTCCGCTTCGGGCAAGACTGCTACTGTGGCAGTGCTAGTGTGGATGCGCCCTTGGCTCTCGGTAACGGGTACGCGCTGGACGCGGTGCACACCACCTTCAAACTTGAGTTTGGCGTAGGGTGCATCGCCCGAAATCTTGAAGATGACTTCTTTGTATCCACCAGAGTCGTTGGCGGACTCGCTCAGCAGCTCAGTGCGGTAACCATGCGCCTCACACCAGCGCAGATACATGCGGTAGAGCTCGGCCGCAAAGAGCGAGGCTTCGTCACCACCCGCACCAGCCCGGATCTCTATGATGATATTCTTCTCGTCATTGGGGTCTTTGGGGGTGAGGAGAATGAAGAGTTCGTCGTCTAGCTGGGCAATGGTGGCTTCGTCCTCGGGGATCTCGAGTTTGGCGAGCTCGGCGAGCTCATCGTTGCCCTGAGCGAGCTGACGCGCCTCAGCCAGCTGCTGCTCCACGGTAGCACGCTTGGTAGCGGTAGCAATGATGGTCTCAAGCTCCGCAAAGCGCTTATTCTTGGCGGTAAAATCGG